>JBKJKM010000193.1:0-12157 GCA_046597375.1 Acidimicrobiales bacterium
CTGTTCGACAATTTGGCCAAGTCACGCGAGCACATGCGCCAGCGGGGCCACGTGTTCGGCATCGTCGACGAGGTCGACTCGATCCTGATCGACGAGGCCCGCACGCCGCTGATCATCTCCGGTAGCGCCACCGAAGCGGCCAAGCTCTACACGCAATTCGCGGGCATCGCCCGGTCGCTGCGCCGCGACGAGCACTACGAGGTCGACGAGGAGAAGCGCACCGTTGCCCCGACCGAAGAAGGCATCGAGGCCGTCGAGCGCATGCTCGGCATCGAGAACCTCTACGACCTGGTGCAGCTCAACTACGTCCACCAGTTGCAGCAGTCCCTGCGGGCCAAGGAGCTCTACAAGCGGGACAAGGAGTACATCGTCCAGGAACGCAAGGTCAAGATCGTCGACGAGTTCACCGGGCGCATCCTCGAGGGCCGGCGCTGGTCGGAAGGGCTCCACCAGGCCGTCGAGGCCAAAGAGCGCGTGCCGATCGAACAAGAGAACGTCACCCAGGCCACGGTCACCCTGCAGAACTACTTCCGCATGTACGAGAAGTTGGCCGGCATGACCGGCACGGCCGAGACCGAAGCGTCGGAGTTCGCCAACACCTACTCGCTGCCCGTCGTCCCGATCCCGCCCAATCGTCCGCTGGTTCGCGAAGACCAGGCCGACCTCATCTACAAGACCGAGCAGGCAAAGTTCGAGGCCGCCATCGCCGATCTCGAGGAGCGCTTCGAGTCCGGGCAGCCCGTCCTCGTCGGTACGGCGTCGGTGGAGAAGTCCGAGGTGCTGTCGCGGATGCTCGAGAAGAAGGGCATTCCACACGAGGTCCTCAACGCCAAACAGCATGCGCGGGAGGCAAACATCGTCGCCCAGGCGGGCCGGCTCCACGGCATCACCGTCGCCACCAACATGGCCGGCCGCGGCGTCGACATCCTCCTCGGCGGCAATCCCGAGGGGCTGGCGCGCGACGAGATCACCGCGCAGGGCCTCGACCCCGCCTCCGAGGAGGGGCAGGCCCTCTACAAGCGCATCCTGCCGAAGTACCAGGCGGAGTGCTCGGCCGAGGGTGACAAGATCCGCCAGCTGGGCGGGCTCTACGTGCTCGGCTCCGAGCGCCACGAGTCCCGCCGCATCGACAACCAGCTGCGCGGTCGTGCCGGCCGCCAGGGCGACCCAGGTGAGAGCCGGTTCTTCCTGTCCCTCGAGGACGACCTCATGCGCATCTTCGCCACCGGCGCCATGAACTACGTGATGGGCAAGGCGCTGCCCGACGACGTCCCCATCGAATCCAAGATGGTCACCAAGGCCGTCATGCGGGCCCAGTCCACGGTCGAGGCTCGCAACGCCGAGATCCGCAAGAACGTCCTGAAGTACGACGAGGTCTACAACGAGCAGCGCAAGGTCATCTACGCCCGGCGCCTGCAGGTGCTCGACGGGGAGGACCTTCGCGACGAGACGATCGGACTGATCGAGTCGGCGTTGGAGGAGGCCGTCGACACCTTCTGCACCAGCGACTACCCCGAGGACTGGGACACCGACGGCCTGCTCGCCGAGGTCACCACCTACTACCCCACCAAGTTTGCGGCCGACGAGCTCAAGTTGGCGGCGACACGCGAGCAGCTCACCGATTCCTTCGTGACCGAGGCCAACGCCTACTACGAAGGACGCGAGACCGAGCTCGGCGAAGAGCTGCTGCGGGAGCTCGAGCGCCGCATCATGTTGCAGATCATCGACCAGCACTGGGTCGAGCACCTCTCCGCCATGGACTACCTCAACGAGGGCATCGGCCTCCGCGCCATGGGCCAGAAGGATCCCCTCGTCGAGTGGCAACGTGAGGGCTTCGAGATGTTCGGCAAGATGATGGAGTCGATCGACGTCGACTACGTCAAGTACGTGATGCACGTCCAGGTTGTCGTCGAGGAGCCCGCCGAGCCCGACCTCACCGGGGCCCAGTTCACCGCCGCCGAAGACCCCGTCCAGTCCCCGTCCTCGATGCCCCCCATGTCGATGGACGACGAGGACGCCGGCCCGGCGCCGTCGGCCGCCGCCGACGAGGCCCCGATGGTGCCGATCGTCAAGACCGACCACGAGAAGGTCGGACGCAACAACCCCTGCTGGTGTGGCAGCGGCAAGAAGTTCAAGCACTGCCACGGCGCCTGAGGCCGCATCTCCGAGGCCGTCCCCGGCGTTTCGTGAAGCGTTTTGGTCGCCAGTTCGCTTCACCAAGGGTCGGATAGCGACCAGAACGCTTCACCGAATCGGGCGGAGACGGGCGCGCTCGAGGAGTTCGGCGAGGCGCCGAGCCGTGGCGACGGGGTGCCGGACGATCTCGTCCCACGTGAATCGGCCGACGAGCCAGCCGGTGGCGGCGACGACGGCGGTTTCGCGACGGGCGTCGTACACCGGTTGACCCTCGTGGTGTTGCCCGTCGAGCTCGATGAATATTCCGAGCTCGGGCCAGGCGAAATCCACGAACGCCACGAAGTCGCCGTACGCATTGCGCACCTCCACCTGCCGGCAGGGCTCGGTCGAGCCGTCGACGCGCCGTCGGAGCTGGACGAACAGCGTCTCGAGGAGGCTCGCGGTGGGAGGAGCGCCGTTGGGCCGGCGGGCGAGCACCCGTCGGATGCGCGCCGTACCGGGCGTCCGACTCCGGCTCAGTTCGGGAAGCAACGCTTCGATCTCGCCGATGAGAACGAGCTTCTTGCGGAGTGCCGATTCGAGCATCTGCTCCCACGAATCGTCGTCGGATTCGGCGGCGAGATCGACGAGCGTCTGCAGGGCACTCGTGCAATCGATGCCGCCAAAGGTCACAGGTTCTCCTCCGACGGACCGACGACGGACCCGCTGATGGCGGTTGGTCGACCCGATTGGCAGCGTCACCTCCGGACGTCGCAACTCGACGGCGTCGTAGCCGTGTAGGACGCCGGCGACTCCGCCGCTCGCCAGTCCCCCCGTGACCACGACGAGGGCGAGGCACTCGTCGAGCAGCGTCACGGGGTCGGAACCGAACCGGTAGGTCGTTCGGGTGACCTTGCGCCACCGCCCGATTGCCTCGCCATGGCGCAGCCGCGCCCGGGTCATGCCGCTCTCGGCGGCGGTGAAATACAGCGATCGCATCCCGATCTCCTCGGGTTCGGTGAAGCGTTCTGGCTGCTGCGATCGCCTTCATGAGGCGAAATGGCGACCAGAACGCTTCAGCAAACGGGCTCGGGGGAAGCGGGCCGGAGGGCGGAGGGGGGGCTGGGTTCGAACCGTAGCGGCGGTAGCCTCGGAGCGCCATGCGCAACTTCTCGGATGACCTCGCCGCGCTGCGGAAGCGTCTCGACGAGGCGGCGGTGTACCTCGATGTCGCCGGGAAGCGGGAGCGGCTGCAGGAGCTGGAGGCCGAGATGGGCAGGCCGGACCTGTGGGACGACCAGGACAACGCGCGGGCGGTCACGACCGAGTACGGCAACGCCAGCGACGACGTGAAGATCGTCGATGGTCTGACGGCGCGCCTCGACGATGCCGGCGCGTTGTTCGAAATGGCGGTGGAAGAGCAGGACGAGAGCCAGACGGACGACATCGAGTTCGAACTGGTGGCGCTGGTGAAGGAACTGGACGCCCTCGAGCTGCGCAGCCTCTTCACCGGCGAGTACGACGAGACGGATGCCATCTGCGAGATCCATGCCGGCGCCGGCGGCACCGACGCGCAGGACTGGGCCGAGATGATGCTGCGGATGTACATCCGCTGGGCCGAGCGCCGAGGGTTCGCCTACGAGATCGAGGAGATCAGTCCCGGCACCGAAGCGGGCATCCTCAGTGCCACGGTGCTCATCAAGGGCCGTTTCGCCTATGGCCTCCTCAGCGCCGAGAAGGGCACGCACCGCCTCGTCCGCATCAGCCCGTTCGACTCCCAAGCACGGCGCCAGACGAGTTTCGCTTCCCTCGACCCGACCCCGTTCCTCGAAGACCTGAGCGACGAGGTCAACATCGAGGAGAAGGACCTGCGGGTCGACACCTACCGCTCGTCGGGCGCCGGCGGCCAGCACGTGAACGTGACCGACTCGGCCGTGAGACTCACCCACCTGCCCACCGGCATCGTCGTCAGCTGTCAGAACGAACGCAGCCAGATGCAGAACAAGGCCCGGGCCATGCAGGTGCTGGCGGCCAAGATCGCCGAGAAGCAGCGCGAGGACCGGCGGGCCGAGATGGAGACGATCAGCGGACCGGCATCACAGGCCGGGTGGGGCAATGCGTTCCGCCACTACGTCCAGGCGCCTTACCAAATGGTCAAGGACGACCGGACCGGCTACGAGACCGGCAACGTCCAGGCGGTGCTCGACGGCGACCTCGACGAGCTCATGGAAGCCTGGCTGCGCTGGCGCCGCCAGAGCGAGAGCGGATAGCGGCCCACCTCGACCAGGAGGCCCAGCACCACGAGGAGGAGCAGGGCGGCTGCGGTGGCGACGGGTGCGCTCACTCGACGGGACGGGTCCTCGCGGAGTACCGAGATGGCCGACGCCACGCTTGGCGCGGGCCAGCGGTCGAACGAGGCGGCCAGCACCTCGACGTCGATCGGGTCGCCGACGTCCGGTCGTGCGATCTCCTCGACGGCCACGGCGACCGGATCGGGCACCGACGCCGCCGTCGTTGCGAGCACCGAAGCGGGTGTCGGAACGGGTGCCGCCGGCCGAGGGGTACGGGCGGCGCGGGATGCCCGCTCGACGGTCGGAGGCGCCGTCGTCGCCGTCGCCGCCGGTGCCGCCGGTGCCGCCGGCCTCGCCGCCGGCGCTGGAGCCGCCGTCACCGGCGGGCTCGAAGAGGCGGCAGGCTGGGGTCGGCGGAACACCTGGGAGATCCAGAGTCGCCCGTCCTCGGCGACGAACACGCCCACGCCGACCTCCGTGAAGTCGCTCGAGAGGATGGCGTGGCGATGCGACTCCGAGGCCATGAACGCCTGGTGCACATCGTCGACCGAAGTCCCGACCCCGACGTTCTCGCCGATCGACTCCCAGCCCTGGACCTCGGAGGAGAGGCGCGGGTTGTGGTGGAGGCGGTTCTGCCGTGCCATCTCGGCGGCATGCGACCGCGCGACGGTCGCGAGGTCGCCGGCGGCGGTGTAGGCCGCCAAACGGCTGGCTGACCGCTCGTCGGCGATCCGGCGCACGGCGAGCCCCTCCGACTCCTGACCATTTGCACCAACTGAGGTATTCGTCCAGAAAAGTCCGCTGACCAGCACGAACGCAAGAACTCCGACCCCCCGGCGACCCATGTAAGAGGCTTCGACGCCGAGGGGATGATTCCTCCCCGGCAACCCCTCGGGGTACCTTGGATGATCCCATGATCCGCCTCGACCACGTCACCAAGTCGTACAAGGGGACCACCGTCGCGCTCCGCGACTGCTCTCTCGACATCGCCAAGGGCGAATTCGTCTTCATGGTCGGGCCATCCGGTTCGGGGAAGTCGACGTTCCTCCGCCTCCTCACCAAGGAGCAAGAGCCCGACGCCGGCAGCATCTGGGTCGCCGGCAAGGAGATCAACTCCCTCAGTCACTGGAAGGTCCCGTACTTGCGCCGCAACATCGGTTGCGTCTTCCAGGACTTCCGACTGCTCCCGAACAAGTCCGTGTACGAGAACGTGGCCTTCGCCCTCGAGGTGATCGGTCGACCCAAACACGTGATCGCCAGCCAGGTGCCACAGATCCTCGACCTGGTCGGACTCTCCAAGAAGATGGAGAACCTGCCGACGGAGCTCTCCGGCGGCGAACAGCAACGCGTCTCCATCGCGCGCGCCTTCGTGAACCGGCCACTGATCCTTCTGGCCGATGAGCCGACGGGCAACCTCGATCCCAACACGTCGGTTGGCATCATGCGGCTGCTCGACCGGATCAACCGGACGGGAACGACCGTGGTGATGGCGACCCACGACCAGGGCATCGTCGACTCGATGCGGCGGCGCGTCATCGAACTCGATCGTGGGACGGTCGTGCGCGACCAGGCCCGCGGCGTCTACGGCGTCGGGTCCTGATCACCGTCGGCATGGACTCACCGGACGAGCGCGCTCGGGCCCAGTCCTACTGGCGCCGCCAGCTCCAACTGACGACCCTGGCCGGTATCGCCTTCGTCCTCACCGCCGGTGCCACCCGTCTGGTCCTGGCCGACTGGGGCCGGCAGCCGGACAACCGCCCCATCGTTCTGGCTGCTCTCGCCGTGTCCGCTGCCGGACTCGCCGTCGTGCTCGGCCTCCTGTTGGTGCACGTCTACCGCGTCGCCGCTTTCACCTTCCGCAGAGGAGACAACTAACCATGGCCATCTCGGTCGACTACGTGGTCCGTGAAACGGTGACCAACCTCCGTCGCAACCTCCTGATGACGACGGCCGCCGTGCTCACCGTCGCCGTCTCGTTGTTCCTGGTGGGCGGAGCGCTCCTACTCCAGCAGGCGGTGAACAAGGCCACCCTGCAATGGCGGGGCGGCGTCGAGCTCAACGTCTTCCTCAACCCGGACGTTTCCACGACCCAGCGCGATGGGCTCGAGGCCGAACTGGCGGCCATGCCCGAGGTCAAGAAGGTCACCTTCGTCGACCAGGAGGCCGCGTACGACGAGTTCAAGCAGATGTTCGCCAACTCGCCCGACATGATCGAGAGCGTCGAGGCGACGGACCTGCCGCCGTCGTTCCGGGTCGTGCCCCGCCAGCCCGAGCTGGTCGACACCGTCGGGGAGCGGTTCACCAAGCGTGAGGGTGTGAAGGAGGTCGTCTACGCCAAGGAGACGGTCGAGACGCTGATCAAGGTGACCTTCTACCTCAAGTGGGGGATCGCGGTGATTGCCGGGGTGCTGTTGCTGTCGGCGGCGTTGCTCATCCTCAACACCATCCGCATGGCCATCTTCGCTCGCCGTCGCGAGGTCGCCGTCATGAAACTCGTGGGCGCCACGAACTGGTTCATCCGCATCCCGTTCATGCTCGAGGGAATGTTCCAGGGGGTGGTCGGAGCGGCGTTCGCCATCCTCTTCATGTGGTTCGGTCGCACGATCATCGAACGTCTCATCGAGGACAACTCGTTGCTCGGACAGTTCGTGGTCTCCGGCGGTGACGTGCTCGGCACCGGCCTGTTCATCCTCATCGTCGGGGCGCTCGTCGGCGGCGTTGGTTCGGCCATCGCCGTCAGCCGTTTCCTGGACGTGTAGGCCGTCGCCGCTCACTCGCACGGCTGCGTCTCGCTCCGTTCTCTCGAGAGCCGCCGTCCCGTGCCCCTGTTGGCAGTGTTGCTACCGTTGACAATGTGAAGTATCGGTCGCTCCTCGTCGTCGTTCTGCTGGCGATCCCGATGCCCGCCCTGGCTGCGGCCAAGCCGGCGACCACGACGACGACCAGGAAGCCGGCGGCGAGAACGACGACCACGACGTCGGCCGAAGCGGCCCGACAGGCCGCCATCGTCAGCCAGCTCAAGACGCTGCGCGAGCAGGTGGAGGAGGCCTCGGCGGAGGAAGCCGAGGTGCTCGACCGGATCGACGAGGTGCGCACGAGCAAGCGCACCCTCGACGCCAAGGTATCGGCGCTCGACGCCGACATCGCCACCGTCGAGTCCGAACTGCAGGCAGCCGGTGAGCGGCTCGGTACCGTGACGGCGGACGTGGTGCGAGCCGAAGCGAAGTATGCGGCGACCACCGACGACCTCGACGGCGCCCGAGACGAGCTGACGCAGCGAGCCGTCACCGCGTACATCCACCAACCCAGCGCCCAGCTGGCCAGCGTGCTCCTCGAGCGCCAGACCTTCCGGGAACTGGCGGCGGCGCGCGACTTCCTCCGCAGCTTCGTCGAGGCGCAAGCCGCAGATGTCGAGCGCTACCGAATACTGCGGAGCGCCATCGACGGCGAACGGCGCTCGCTCGGCGAGTTGCGGGAGGAGGTGGCGGCCCAGCGAGATCTGGTCTCCTTCCATCGCGACGAACTGGTCGCCGTCCGCGCCCGACAGGTGGGATTTCGGCTCCAGGCCGCCTCGGAAGAAGGTCGCCAGAAGGCGTTGCTGAGCGACGTGCAGTCGAAGGTCAAGGACTTCGAGGACCAGATCGCCGACCTGAAGAAGGAGAGTGACGCCATCGGTGCGCTGCTGCGCTCTCGCCAGGCCAGCCAGCGTTTGGCGCCGTCCGGCAACGGGGTGTTGGCTCGTCCGGTGCCCGGCGCGCTGACGTCGGCCTTCGGACCTCGTCCCCACCCCATCTTCGGCACCGTCCGCAACCACACCGGCATCGACCTGGCTGCTGGCCAGGGGACCCCGGTCAAGGCTGCGGACGGCGGCACCGTGGTCGTCGCCGGCACGCGGGGCGGGTACGGCACGACGGTGATCATCGACCACGGCAACAGCTTGGCCACCCTCTCGGCCCACCTGAGTGGTGCGTCCGTCTCTGAGGGAGCAACCGTCGTGCGAGGCCAGGTGATCGGTGCGGCTGGTTCAACGGGCTACTCGACCGGTCCGCACCTGCACTTCGAGGTGCGGGTCAACGGCAACCCGGTCGATCCATTGCGTTACCTCTGACCCGCGCCCGCTACGACCGGATGGTGCGGGTGTGCTCGGGGGAGAGGTCGTCGTCGAGCGTGGTCGAGGTGTTCCGGACGTCGAGGGCCGGCGTCGACTCGGCCGACTCGTCGAGCCCGGAGGTGCCGCTCGACCGGACGGCGCTCGTCTCCACCGTGGACTCACTGGATGCGGGAGCGTGATCCGGGCCGACCGTCGGATCGAGCGCTCGGGCCAGCAGCTTGCCGTGCCAACGCTCGCCCGAGATCCCGCCGAAGATCGAGCCCAAGAGCATGGCCACGAGGGCGCCGAGGCCGGCGAAGGTTCCTATGGCGCTGTACTCCTCGCCGGACGTGGGCACGCCGATCGAACGGAGGTTGTTCAGAAGCGCATCGCCGTCCGCTTGGGTGCTGAGAGCGGCTCCGACGCCGATGGCCAACAAGATGCCGACCACGAAGACGAGGAGACCGTTCATGGCACCGGCCCGGCGGGCCATCCGGCCGGCGACGTAGCCGCCGAAGAGATACGACAACAGCAGGGAGATTCCCACGCCGACTCCCGAGGCGATGCCGAGATCGCGCCAGTCGTTGTCACTCAGCCGTTCGGTTTCGACGCCCAGTGCGCTCAGAACACCGCCGGTGATGGCGGCCAGGATCGCAAAGGCGCCGTAGGCCACGAGCACGCCGGCCAGGACGCTCCCGACCGACACCTTCGAGTAGCCGGCCTCGGTGGCCATCTGCATCCGGTCCTTGCGGTTCTCGACGGCCCGTTGTCTACGCATGCCGGGAGCGTTCCCCGATCGACCCCGAATGAACCGGTCATGCCGCCCGCCTTGGCCCCCTGACCGGCGGCTCAACGGGGCGACGGACCCGCGACGACGTGTCTCTGCTGGTGCTCAAGGTTCCGGCGTCGTCGTGACAATGTCAGCGGCGTCGATCTCGGCTTGCTCGAGGGGTTTCATCACCAGATCGATGGCCGACCAGAAGGTGCGACTCATCGGGTAGAAGAAGACCGGGATGATCACCCCGACCACGGCGCCGGCGAGGGCGAGCTTGCCGGGCGGCGGATCGGGGAGCGTGACGGCGACGCCGACCGTGATGAACACCGCCAGACTGAGAAGCATCACCCCGAAGTTGACGACGAAGGCGCCCAGAAAGAACCCCTCTTCGCGTTCGAAGCGGAGTCCACAACGAGGACAGGTCGGCTTCATGGTGAGCCACCCGCGAAACAGTCGACCACCGCCGCAGCGGGGACAACGACGCACGAGGCCTCGAAGGAGCAAGACCACGTGGCGCGGGAGGGGGTAGGCGTCGGCGACCACGAGGCCGTCCCTACCCACGCGGCCGTCGGATGCCCTCGGCTGTCGGATCGACCGGCCACGCGTGCTTGGGGTAGCGGCCGGCGAGCTCCTTGCGCACCGCTGCCCACGACCCGGTCCAGAACCCCGGGAGGTCGGCCGTGATCTGGACGGGGCGCTGCGCCGGCGAGAGGAGCTCGAACACGATCGGCTCGCCGGCGACGGTGGGGTGGCTGCCGGGAGCGGTTCCGGTACCGAATGCGTCCTGGACGCGCACGGCGACGGTCGGCCGGGGGTCGTAGGCGATCGCGACCGAGCGACCGCGCGCCAAGGTCAGCGTGCGGGGGACGGCCTCGTCGAGGCGGCGGACGACGTGGGCTCCACCGAGACGTTGCCGCAGGACTGCCGTCAGGTCGAGGCCGTCGAGGTCCGACCGCGACGAGGCTCGACGGAGCGTCAGCACCGGAGTCAGCCAATCGTCGAGGTCGGCCAACAGGGCGTCATCGCCGAGATCGGCCCAGAGGTCGACGGGTCGGTGGTGCCGGGCGAAGGCGCCCCGTCGCTGGAGGTCGCGCGCCGACTCGGTCCAGGGAAGGGCAGTGAGACGGGTGGCTCGCACCCGGTCGACGAGCGCCGGCACGGCGCGGGGGTCTTCGGGGTCGGCCGGCCCCTCGGTCGTGGCCAGCACCAGGCCTCCGAGCCGGTGTTCGGTGCGGGTCCGGATGTCGTCACGCACCGGATCCCACGCCAGGGTCGCGACCGTGAAGACGGCGGAACTGGCCACGGCGAGCACGTCGTCGACATCGATGGCCGCCGCCAGGCGGACTCGGCCATCAGCCCGCCCGTCGGGTTGGATGTCGGCCGCCACGAGGAACGGCTCCTGACCGAGCGGGTCGGTTGCCGCGACCCATGCCCCACCACCGGAGCGGAGGCGGAATCGGCCATTGCCCCGCGCTTGCGCGATGCGGTCGGGATAGGCCAGCGCGAGGAGGGCGCCGATGCTGTCGAGGTCGAGGTCGAGGTCGCCGCCGGCCACGGATGGAGCGGTGGGGTGTCGACGTGTGGAGCGACGCGCCAGTTCCTGGGCCCGGCGCCGAGCCGACGCCAGGGCTTGGCGGTCGGCGAGCGGGTGACGGGCGCGGGTCTCGACGATCAGTCGCACGCGCTCACCGATGTCGAGTGGGAGCTCGTCAGGGTGACCACGCAGTACGTCGCGATTCTCGAGCAGCGCAGCCAGGGCACAGGCAGCGGCGGCGCCGTCCGATCGAACCACGAGGTGGGCCAGGCGCGGATGGAGTGGAAGCTCGGCCATCCGCCGGCCGATCTCCGTCGGCCGGCCGTCAGCATCGAGAGCTCCCAGCGCTTCGAGAAGTTCGGAGGCCTCCGCCATCGCACGTGCGGGCGGGGGGTCGAGGAAGGCGAGCGAGGCGGGATCGGCGCCCCAGACGGCGAGGTCGAGGGCGAGCCCGGCCAGATCGACGACCGCGATCTCGGGCTCGGCGTGCGGTCGCCGCGCCGCATGCTCGAGCTGCGACCAGAGGCGGAGGGCGACGCCGGGTCCGGTGCGTCCGGCCCGCCCGGCCCGCTGGTCGGCGCTGGCTTTCGAGGCGGGCCCCGTGTGGAGCCGGGTCAACCCCGTCCGCGTGTCGTAGCGCGGACTGCGGGCCAGGCCGGCGTCGACGACGATGCGCACGCCCTCGACGGTGAGGCTGGTCTCGGCGATGTCGGTGGCCAGCACCACTCGTCGTCGTCCCGCCGGGCTGGGCCGCAGGGCCTCGTCCTGGGCGGCGGCCGAGAGGGCCCCGAAGAGCGGGCGGACGTCGACGGCGCCGGTGTCGGCGAGCAGCGGTTCGAGGGTGCGCTGCACCCGAGCGATCTCGCCGGCGCCGGGCAGGAACACGAGCACATCGCCGATCGGTTCGCGGCGGAGGGCCTGGGCAATGACGCCGGCCGCAGCGTCGACCGGGCGCTGTCCGCGCGGTGGCGGCGACCACCGGACGTCGATCGGGTGCTGGCGTCCCTCGCTCCGAATGACGGGCGTGCCGTCGCCGATGAGTGCGCCGACCCTCGTCGCCTGCAGGGTTGCCGACATGGCCAGGATGCGCAGGTCGGGGCGCAGCGATCGCCGGGCATCGAGAGCCAGCGCCAACGCCAGGTCGGCATGCAGGTTCCGTTCGTGCAACTCGTCGAAGATCACGAGCCCCGTGCCCGGAAGGCTGGGATCGTGCTGCAGTCGCCGGGTGAGGATGCCCTCGGTCACCACTTCGATCCGAGTGGCCCGACTCGTTCGTTGGTCGTCCCTCGTCCGGTACCCGACCGTCCCGCCGACCTCCTCACCCAAGAGGTCGGCCATGCGCCGGGCCGCCG
>JBKJKM010000194.1:0-6051 GCA_046597375.1 Acidimicrobiales bacterium
CGAAAGATCGACCACGCCACCATCGAGGAGCGCCGCCTTGGCCTTCATCGGGTCGAGCCGGTCGTAGGGGTACGGAGGCGGCGTGAACCCCTTCATGCGCCGGCTACCACGAACTCGCGGAAGCGGCTGGCGCCGGCCCCATCGACCCGCACGCGCAGGCGGGTGCCGGCGTCCTCGTGGCTCTCGAGCAGGACTTCGCCCTCACGATGCGCCGCCGCCACGATGTCGCCCCGGTCAAAGGGGACGACGAGCTCGATGACATCGTCGAGCGCCCGCAGTCGATCGCTCAACGCCGTGAGGAAACCGTCGATACCGGTGCCTGAGCCGGCGGAGAGCAGCACGGAGCCTGGGTAGGCCTCGATCAGCCTGGCCACTTCGGGTGGCGCGATGTCGGACTTGTTGACCGCCATCAGCTCGGGGATGTCGTCGGCGTCGATCTCCTTGAGCACCTCGTGCACGGCATCGATCTGCTCTTCGGCGTTGGCCGCCGAACCGTCGACGATGTGCACGAGGAGATCGGCCTCGGCCACCTCCTCGAGAGTCGAGCGAAAGGCCTCGACGAGTTGCGTCGGCAGTTTGCGGATGAAACCCACGGTGTCGGAGAGGAGCACGGTCTCGCCGCCGGCCAGGTGCATCCTGCGGGTGCGCGGATCGAGGGTGGCGAAGAGGCGATCCTCCGCAAGGACGCCGGCATCGGTGAGTCGGTTGAGCAGCGTCGACTTGCCGGCGTTGGTGTAGCCGACGATCGACACGGTGTGGAAGGGCGAGGTGCGCCGCTGCTTGCGCTGCACCTGCCGCTGCTTGCGGAGCTCCTTGAGATCGGCCTCCAGCTTCTGCATGCGCCGCACGAGGCGCCGGCGATCGACCTCGAGCTGCATCTCACCCGGGCCGCGAGTGGCGATCCGCCCGGAGCCGCCGCCACCCTGCTGGCGCGAGAGCTGCAGGCCGCGCCCGCGCAGGCGGGGCAGGCGGTGCCGGAGGAGGGCGAGCTCGACCTGGGCCTTGCCCTCCTGGGTCGTGGCGTTCTGGGCGAAGATGTCGAGGATCACGTCGGTACGGGTGATGGCCGTGCGGCCGAGGATCTTCTCGAGGTTGCGCTGTTGCGCGGGCGACAGCTCGTCGTCGAACACGACCGTGTCGGAGTCGACCGCCAGTGACAGCTGGCGCAGCTCCTCGGCTTTGCCCTTGCCGATGTAGGTCGCCGGATCGGGGGCCTGGCGGCGCTGCACGATGCGGGCCTTGACGTCGGCACCGGCCGTGTCGATGAGCTGGGCGAGCTCGTCGAGATGGGCCTCGACGCTCTCCTCGGACTGGCCCGGGAAGATGACCCCGACCAGGATGATCTTCTCGCGGAAACTCCGCTCGATCAGTGACATGACTGCCTCTCGGCCGGCAGCTGTGACTGCCTCTCGGCCGGCAGCCACGCGTCGGCCACCTCGATCCGTCCGACGTAGACCGCCGGCCCGGTGAGAACGGCGTGGTCACCCTCGAGTTCCACGACGAGGTCGCCTCCGGGGTTGTGGACCGTGACCCGGTCGCCGGTGAGTCCCCACGCGCGGGTGGCGGCGGCAGTCGCACAGGAGCCCGTGCCGCAGGCCCGCGTGACACCGGCACCCCGTTCGTGGACCCGCATCGTCACCGTCGCAACGTCGTCCACCCGAACGACCTCGACGTTGACGTCGGGCATCTCCGCGCCCAGGGCCTCGAGCTGCTCGGTCGCCGGGTCGGCGACGAGGAGCACGACGTGTGGGTTGCCGGTGTCGACCTCGGCTCGGCGGGGCTCGAGGTCGGCGATCTTCACCGTTCCCATATCGACGGCGAAGCACTCGCCGCCAGACTTCTGGTCGACGTCGCGCGCCGACACCCGACGAGGACCGGCGTCGGTGAGGATCTCGAGCTCGGGACCACCGTGCACGCCCAAGTGGAGAATCGCCTGGGCCAGGCACCGGATGCCGTTGCCACTCATCTCGGCCCGGGTGCCGTCGGCGTTGTGGAGGTGCATCCGCAGGTCGGGACCGAGACGGATGAGGCCGTCGGCACCGATTCCCTCGTGGCGGTCGCAGAGCGCAACGGCCATCGCCGCCTGGTCCGCGCCGGCGTAGCGATCGTCGGTGTCGACGAGGACGAGGAAGTCGTTGCCCAGACCGTGGTGCTTGGTGAGGATCAGGGATGAGTGAGGGTTCGGCATCGGTGCTCCCAGTCTCCCAGCACCCGCCCGGCCAGGGCGACCGGATTCTCGATCGTGGTGTCGAGCCAGACGATCCGTGGGTCGCGCCGGAACCACGCCTCCTGGCGGCGGGCGAAGCGGCAGGTACGCCGGATCACGTCATCGATGCACTCGTCGAGCGGCGCGCCGTCCACCACGTGATGCAGCAGTTCCCGGTAGCCGAGCGCCTGGCCGGCCGTGCGCGACATCGCCGGCCCGGCCGCCAGGCGTCGCACCTCGTCGAGCAGGCCGGCGTCGAGCATCCGGTGGAACCGATCGTGGATTCGGACGGCGAGGGTCGGCCGGTCGACGTGCAATCCGACCAGGTGGAAAGGCACGCTCGGGTAGGACGCCAGACCGGGACCGTGCTCCGAAAAGGGACGGCCGCTACCGATCGTGACCTCGAGGGCCCGGACAATGCGCCGACGGTTGCCCGGCTCCATCCGACCCGCCGCCGTGGGGTCGAGCTCAGCCAGGCGGCGATGGAGGACGGCGGTGTCGAGTTGCGCCTCCAGCTCGATCCTGACCTCGGGCCATCGACCGGGGATGGTGAGTCCATCGACGATGCTGCGCACGTAGAGCCCGGTGCCCCCGACCAGGACGGCCCGCCGCCGGCGCTCGGCGATACCGCTGAGGGCGCCGACGACGGCGAGCTGGAACTCGGCGACGGAGAAGTCCGCACTCGGCTCGACCAGGTCGAGCAGATGATGGGGCACCTCGGCTCGCTCGGCCGCCGAAGGCTTGGCCGTGCCGATGTCCATCGCCCGATACACCTGCATGGAGTCGGCGCTCACCAGCTCGACATCCCCGGCCGCCCGGGCGATCGCCATCGCGAGGGACGACTTGCCCGTCGCCGTCGCCCCTACCACCACCAGCGTCAGACTCGCTGGCTCGGTTACCGCCCGCGCCGACGTCACGAGCCGCTCGACGATGCTCGGGTCAGCTTGCGACAACCGGAATGCGGGTCTTGTGACGGGGCCGGGCCGTGACGGCGACGAGGTCGCCCCGCAGGTGGTGGGGTGCCGCGCCGGTGATGCGCACATCGGCGAAGGAGCCGGCGGCGATCGGCCCGCCGGGCGGAGCGGCGAAATGGACGAGCTTGTTCTGGCGGGTCCGGCCGGTGAGAACACCGTCGTCCTTCCGGCTGGTGCCCTCGACCAGCACCTCCTCGACCCGCCCGATCCGGGCCTCGTGGCGGCGCAGAGCTGCTCGCTCGACCACCGCCTTGATGCGGTCGAAGCGTTCGGCCACGACCTCGGCCGCCACGAACTCCTCGACTCTGGTCGCCGCCTCCGTGCCCGGCCGGGGCGAGTACTGGAACAGGTAGGCGCTGTCGAACTCCGCTTCGGCCGCCACCTCGAGGGTCCGCTCGAAATCGGCGTCGGTCTCGCCGGGAAAGCCCACGATCACGTCGGTTGACACGGCGAGATCGGGAACCGACGCGCGTGCCGCCGCCAGTTGCCGCAGGTAGCGCTCGGCGGTGTAGCCGCGGTGCATGGCCGCCAGCACCCGGTCGCTGCCGGACTGAAGCGGATAGTGCAGGTGCTCGCACACGCTCGCCACCTCGGCCATCGCCGCGATGGTCTCGGGTCGCAGGTCCTTGGGATGGGGGCTGGTGTAGCGGACGCGACGCACGCCCTCGACGGCGCCGATTGAACGGAGGAGCTCGGCGAAGAGAGGTCGCCGCCGGGTGAGGTCGCGGCCGTAGCTATTGACGTTCTGCCCCAGGAGGGTGACCTCGACCACGCCGGAGGCAGCCAACCCCTCGACCTCGCCGACGATCTCGTCGAAGGGCCGGCTGATCTCCTTTCCCCGCACGGCCGGCACGATGCAGAAGGCGCAGGCGTTGTCGCACCCGACCTGGATGGTTACCCAGGCTGCGAACGGGACGTCGCGCACGGCGGGAAGAGCCGAAGCGAACTCGCCGGCTTCGGCCTCGTCGAGCACCTCGAAGACGGGCCCGCCCGCCGCCGCCTGACGCAACAGGTCGCCGGCTCGCCCGACGTTGTGGGTGCCGAACACCACGTCGACGTAGGGGGCTCGCTCCTGGATCCGGCCTCGCTCCGACTGGGCCTGACAACCGCCGACGGCGATCTGCATCCCCGGCCGTCGATCCTTCATCGACTTCAGATGCCCGAGGGTGCCATAGAGCTTGTTGTCGGCGTTCTCCCGAATGGTGCAGGTGTTGAGGACGACCACGTCGGCCGTCTCGGCTGTGGCCGCCGCCACCAGGCCGTCGGCCTCCATCAGCCCGGCAATGCGCTCGCTGTCGTGCACGTTCATCTGGCACCCGAAGGTGCGCACGAAGTACGTGCGGGGCGGCTCGGTCATCCCGTCAGGATAGGGCCGCCGCCGTCCCGGACCGCCGCTCAGGCGGTGGGCACCGGCCGCGCCGCCGGCACGGCGACCTCGGTGTGCCCGGTGCCGTGGACCATCGTCGGCCGCTCCCGGCGCGCCTCCGGGGCCACGGGTCGGCGCCGACTCCGGTCTTCGATCAGGAGTCGGATGGCGGTGCGGCTCTCGCCGTCGATCTCGATGTCGGCGAACGTGGGCACGCAGATCAGATCGAGGCCGGAATCGGCGACGAACCCACGGGCGATGGCGACCGCCTTGATGGCCTGATTGAGTGCGCCCGCCCCCACGACCTGCACCTCCACGGCACCGCTCTGGCGCAACACACCCGCGAGGGCGCCAGCACAGGAGTTCGGGTTCGATTTGCTCGAGACCTTGAGAACTTCCACTCTGCCCCCCAGCAGTGCTGCATGACGTCAGCTATCGGCGATGTTGTAGTTCGACGACCGAACCACCTCCACCTGCTCGCACACCCGGTCCGACGAAAATTCCCTCGTCGGACCGGAACAGCGTGTGGCGGTCAGGCGAGGGTGATGGGCTCGTCGTCGCCGATGCCAGCACCGAGGGGCACCTCGATGGCCTGGCCGATGCCCTTGGCCGACGTGACCTTCTCGTAGAGCTCGATCATGAGCTCCGGGCTCTCGGCCAGGAACTCCTTGACCTTTTCCCGGCCCTGGCCGAGCTGCTCGCCCTCGTACGTGTACCAGGCCCCCGACTTCTTGACGATGCCGATGTCGACGGCCACGTCGAGCACTGAACCCTCACGGCTGATGCCCTTGCCGTACATGATGTCGAACTCGGCCTGACGGAACGGCGGGGCCACCTTGTTCTTCACGACCTTGACCCGCGTGCGGTTGCCAACGATCTCGACGCCGTCCTTGATCGACTCGATGCGGCGGATGTCGAGGCGGACCGAGGAGTAGAACTTGAGCGCCCGGCCGCCGGGGGTGGTCTCGGGCGAGCCGAACATCACGCCGATCTTTTCGCGCAGCTGGTTGATGAAGATGCAGATCGTCTGGCTCTTGTTGAGGTTGGCTGTCAGCTTGCGCAGCGCCTGGGACATGAGCCGGGCCTGAAGGCCCATGTGGCTGTCACCCATCTCGCCCTCGATCTCGGCCCGGGGCGTCAGCGCCGCCACCGAGTCGATGACCAGCACGTCGAGGGAGCCAGAGCGGATCAGCATGTCGGCGATCTCGAGGGCCTGCTCACCCGTGTCGGGCTGGGAGATCAGGAGGTTGTCGATGTCGAGGCCCAAGTTCTTGGCGTACAGCGGATCCATGGCGTGCTCGGCGTCGATGTAGGCGCAGATGCCACCGTTGCGCTGGGCCTCGGCCACGACGTGCATGGCGAGGGTGGTCTTGCCCGAGGACTCCGGGCCGAAGATCTCCACGACCCGGCCCCGGGGCAGCCCGCCGATGCCGAGGGCGAGGTCCAGCGCCAGGGCGCCGGTGGGGATCGTGCCGATCGCCATCGACCCCTTGTCGCCCATCTTC
>JBKJKM010000258.1:0-18602 GCA_046597375.1 Acidimicrobiales bacterium
AGGAGCGATTCGTCCTCCTCCGATAGGACGAACCGGACATCGTCAGACGCCGCACCGCTGATCGTTCAATCCCTACGAGGAGCTCGGCTTTCCTTTGCCACCGACGGCCAAGTCCCAATGGAGGTCCGTGTGGTCGTCTTGAGAGATGTCGTGCGGAGCTCGGCAATGTCATGCGATGCATGGAGCGGTCCTCGGACACGACTCGAGCAGGGGCTGACTCTTGATCAGGCTGGTCGAGCGTGAGGCAGCATTGTCAGCTCGTCGGGCGAAGATGGTCCGGGGCGCTCAAGGACTCGGCGAGTTCGACGACGTTCACGGGACCGATGATCGGCGTGACGTCGGGTCCGATGCTGCGCAGCCATGCGAGGACGACTTGGCGCACGGTGACACAGAGGCGACCGGCAACAGCACTGAAGGCCGGGATCTGCCGACATTCGTGGTCCGTGCGGGCGCCTTGCAACGGGGCCCACACATGGAACGGCACCGGACAAGTCTCCGCCAACTCGAGGTGCTCGAGTCGGTTGACGGCGAGCGGGTTCTGCAGGCACGCGACGTCGCCGACCTTCTGTTGCGCCACCGCCAGTTCGGCGGCGTCGAGATTCGACACGCCGATCCATTCAACCTTGTCTTCGTTCCGAACTTGGACCATCGCGCCGAAGCTGTCTTCCAGTGGCACGTCTTCGTCGATGCCGTGAAGGTGGTACCGCCCGATCCGCTCGGCCAGTGACGAGGCGCTTCGCCTACGAGTCTGAGGTCGAGAGCTGCGTCGCGGCGTAGGTCCACACGGCGCCTGTCGCTGATACGTCGTCACCGAGTTGGCGTCGTGCGCCGAGTGCCTTCTCGATCTTCTTACGTGCGGATGCCTCGTCGAACGCGTTCACTCGGATCTTGGCTTCGATTTCGATCTCGAAGTGTCGCTTGCTCTTCGCCATGGTTCGACTCTATTGAGCTGAACGTTTGACGCCAACTCGCCGGCATCCATAAGCCTGCGTGCGGCGACCCCAACCTCGGCCCGCGCTGGGTCGCCGGCACGAGCGAGAATTGGACCGTGAGCTCATCCGACGAGCTGATGCTCGAGCGACTGCGCGAGATCTGTCGGCTGCTTCCGGGTGCAGACGAGGGCGAGCTCCAGGACCGCCCGCTGTTTCGCGTGGGCAACCGACGGTTCGCCTTGTTCAACGGTGCTGAATCGCCACGACGGCGGCGTTGGTCGGAATCTGGACGATCGCTGCATTTCCTCGCCGACCCGAGCGATCTCGATGCCCTACGGCAGGATTCCCGGTTTACTCCGTCACCCCATCACGGCCATCGCGGCTGGCTCGCCCTGCGTCTCGAGCAACCCGAACTCGACTGGGCGGAGATTGCGGAACTTCTGGAGTCGGCATACCGCCAAGTCGCCGGCCGCCTACTCCTGGAGGAACTCGACGCGCGGCCACCTCGCTGACACCCGGGGGTCTGCGTGGCGGGTCAGGCGTCTGGGCGCCGGCGTTACGAGTAGGCGAGCGTGCCGTCGTCGAGATCGACGCCTTCGAGGGTGGTCTTCTCCTCGGCATACTCGAGCCCCCACGTCCAGGGATCCCGGTCACCCTGTTTTGGCATGCGATGCATCGTCCGCATCATGTACCCCGGGTTGAAGTTCGCTGGATCGACCCAAGTGATCAGCGACATGTCGGCCTCGTCTGGCCGGAGCGAGGGGACGACCGACTTGGCTCCACGGGAATCCATGTGGGCCAGCAGCCGGCAGACGAAGTCGCTGATGATGTCGGCGCGCAGCGTCCAACTGGCGCGGAAGTACCCGAACACGTAGGCGAGGTTCGGAAGCTCCGTGAACATGATCCCCCGGTAGGTGACGAGGTCTGCTGGGTCGATGTTCTTGCCGTCGACGGCGAGATCGATGTCGCCCATGACCGAGAGGTCGAAGCCGGTTGCCGTGATGACCACGTCGGCCTCGAGATGCTCGCCCGAGCTGACGGTGATCCCGGTCTTCGTGAACCGCTCGATCGTGTCGGTGACGACCGAGACCTTCTCCTCGCGGATGGCCCGGAAGAGGTCGCCGTCGGGGAGGATGGCGAGTCGCTGTTGCCACACCCGGTAGGACGGGGTGAAGTGGCGGTCGACGTCGAATCCCTCGGGCAGCTGGGAACGCATGCTCTCGACGACCATCTTCTTGACCATTTCCGGATCCCCGTCGGATGCGGCCCGCATCATCTCGGTCATTTTGAAGATCTGCCGCCGGACGATCTCGTGCGTCCACTCCGGCGGGATGTCGAGATCCCGGAGCGTGTCCGCGAGCTCGTTGGTGTTCGGACGAGCCATGAAGTACGTCGGTGAGCGCTGCAGCATCGTCACGTGGGCGGCATCGTCGGCGATGGCGGGGATGAGCGTGGCCGCTGTCGCCCCCGATCCGATCACCACGACCCGCTTTCCGGCGAGGTCGGCCTCGTCCGGCCACTCCTGAGGGTGGAGCACCTCGCCTTCAAAATCCTCGAGGCCTTCCCACTGTGGCTTGTAGCCCTCGCCGTGGCGGTAGTAGCCCTGGCACATCCAGACGAACCCGGCGGTGAGTTGCACCGTGTCGTCCGTCTCGAGGTTGGTTGCCGTGATCGTCCAGCGGTTCTCGTCGCTCGTCCACTCGGCCGACTCGATGCGGTGGCGGTAGCGGATATGGGGCTCGAGGTCGTGCTCGGCGATCACCTCACCCAGGTACTGAAGGATCTGTTCGCCGGTGGCGATCGGGTCGCCACCCCACGGCTGGAACCGGTAGCCGAGCGTAAAGAGGTCGCTGTCGGATCGCACGCCGGGATAGCGATGCGTCCACCACGTGCCACCGAAGGACGGCAACGCGTCGAGCACGACAAAGGAAGTCCCCGGACGCTGATCCTGCAAGTGGTAGGCGGCGCCGATGCCCGAGATGCCGGCGCCTATGACCAGGACGTCAACGTGCTCGATCACTTGCCGAATCCCTCCGGCTGGCTGGCGCAACGTCCGGGGATGGTTGGCTTCACGAGCAGCATCGCTATGCGCATCCGGCGATGGTAACGAGGGAGCTCCGATGTCGTCGGTCCCTGTGGGCATTGCTGGTCAGCTCAGGCGATACGCGACGAGCCCGCCAGGCGAACTGGGGAGACCTGCGAGGTCGGCTGGGCCACCGGCGTCGCATGGGACGAAGAGCGTGTTGTGGGCAACGGCGACGCCGGCACCAACACCCAAGCACTGCTGGAAACCTCCGTCGACGGCGATGGGGCGCTGCAGGATCGGCATACCGTCGGTGCTGTCGAGACCCACCAGCATGCCGAGGTCGTTGATCACGAACAGCACGCCGTTCGCCAGCGTCAGTGGCTGGTAGGCGAAGAGATCTGCGGCGGTGGTGGAAAGCCAGCTGCGGGATCCTTCGGCGCGGTCGAGACCGAAAACGAGGTTGGGCGTCGCTCCGACGTAGATGTGGTCGTCGCCGACGGCCGCGGTCGCCGAATGCATCGCTGGTCCACCGGGGCCGACGAAGTATTTCCAATTCGCCTGCATCGAGGTGGCGTCGACGGCATGGACGAGGCCGGACTTCTGGAGCGCAGTGACGACCAAATTCCCGTCGGGATCGGTGAACAGGTTGGGCGACGCGCCGAAGTCGACGTCGAACTCGAGGCACTCGGGAGCAGCCGAGGTGTCGAAGAACGTCGGCGGCTGCACCACGGCGTCATCGCCGAGGGCGCCGCACGCGGGATTTCGTGGGTAGCCGACGATCGGGTCGAGGTCGGCGTGCTCCGAGGTGCCCTTGTAGGCGCCGACGACCGAGGCGAACGACCGGCGTCGTGGATCGGCGTCGATGCGCAGGATCGCGTTGTTGTAGGGGTGTTGGCGCGTGCGGCCGTCGGAGTCCGCAGTGCCGGCATAGAGATAGCCGGTGTCGGTGTCGAAGGCCGCTGTCGACCAGATGCCAGTACCGCCGAAGCCCTCGTCGTACTCCGCCTCGGTGAGTGAGTACGCCTTGCGGATCGTGTCGCCGGTCCGGGCGTCGAGAAAGTACATCGGCACCCTGGCGCCATCGCCCGACCCCCCGGAGAGCGGCACGAACACCATGCTGCGACCACCGGCGCTGAACACCACCGGACTCGCATTGATGAAGGTGCCGTTGCCGGGATTGCCGTCGTCGAGACGATCGCTGGTCCAGCGAATCGATCCCGTCGACGCGTCGAGCGCGACGGAGTAGCTCCCGGTGGGCAGGTACGTCTCGGTCACCACCGGCGCCTTGACATCGCCTCGAGTGCCACGACTCGGGGTGGCGTACACCAGGCCATCAGCGACGGCGAGTCCGAGAACCGACCCGTCCAGCTTGGTGTGCCACACGACTTCGCCGGTGTCGGCGTCGAGGGCGACGACGTCACCGCGGTCACCCAGGTAGCCCTGGCCGAGCGCGAGGAATACGCAACCGCCGGCCACGATCGGTGTCGACCGCATGCCACCGGTCGCACCGACCTGCTCGCCGGCGAATGACCACGCCGGGACGAGGGCTGGCGCCGTGACCACCCCGATGGCGGTCTCCGCCGGTTGGCTCCGCGTGTTGGAGAGGTTGCCGTTGAGGCTCGTCCAGCTGCCACCGGGATGCGCAGGATCCGTACATGGAGGACGCTTGGCGTCCGCCGGTCGAGGAGAACGACGCGACGCCGTTCGGGACCACTCGCGGCCCTTCGCCTCAGTCCTCTCCTCCCCCAATGAGGGACCGCGGCTGACGGAGGCTGTGGGATCAGCTGCAGGTGCAGCCGCAGTCGCCGTCCCCCTCGAGCTCGAGAGGCTTCCCTGAACAAGGATCGGTCGACCCGTGTGGTCCGACGCCTGTAGCCCGTCTTGGGTGACCGTCGCCACGATGGCGACGAACAGCAACGCCACTCCGCCCAACTGCTTTCCCGCCTGCATCGGACAATTGTGGAGCAACGCCGCGAATCGGCGCCACTGCAGTGACCGGCCACCGGTCGTCTAGGTGGAGCCGGCGGCGGGTAGTGGTGAGCCATGAGCTTCGCCCGAAAGATCGCCTCCTTCGTGACCAGCCCGCAAGGTCGTCGAACCATCCAGCAGGCCCGCACCCGTCTCGACACTCCAGAGAACCGCAATCGGCTGTCCGATGTCGTCGGCAAGGCGCGCGGTGTGTCGGCGCCTCCGACCAAGAGCGCCCCCGCTGGACAAGTCGAAGGACCGGCTGAGGGCCCGTAGTGGCGACGTCGTCTCTCGGTCTCGTCCTCGTGCCGGCGCTGACCGACGTTCGTGGTGCGCTCGGCGAGATGCGCTTTGAGCTCGACACGGAGAACGCCTCGTCGGCTCGACGAGATCGGTTGGCCGCCGTGCAGCAGATCGACGACTACCTCCTGCCGCGGTTGCAGTCACTCGACGCGCCGTTGTTGGCGGTTGTCGGTGGGTCGACCGGTGCCGGCAAGTCGACGCTCGTGAACAGTCTGTTGGGCACACAGGTGACGAAGGCGGGAGTGCTCCGTCCGACGACCAGGGCGCCCGTCCTGGTGTGCCACCCGTCTGACCGGCGATGGTTCGAGGACGCCAGGGTGCTCCCCGGGCTCGCCCGCGCGACGGGCGCTTCGCCAGAGCACGAAACGCATGGCACCCTCCACCTCGTCGAGAGCGCGGGACTGCCACCCGGACTGGCCCTGCTCGACGCTCCCGATATCGATTCGGTCGTGGCCTCCAATCGCGAGCTGGCTGCTCAGCTCCTCGCCGCCGCCGATCTCTGGCTCTTCGTCACGACGGCGGCCCGCTATGCCGATGCCGTCCCGTGGGACCTTCTCGACGAGGCCAGTCGACGGAGTGCGGCGGTCGCCGTCATCCTCGACCGGGTTCCGCCGGAGGCGGTCGAGGAGGTTTCCTCCGACCTGCGACGGCTGCTCGTGGAGCACGGCCTGCCCCACGCCTTGCTGCATTCGATCGCCGAGAGCCCACTCGAGGACGGCCGCCTGCCGGAGTCACAAGTGGCACCCATCCGGAGCTGGCTGGTCGAACTGGCGAAGGACGCCGAGGCCCGCAGTGAGATCATTCGCACGACCCTCGAAGGCGCTCTGCACGAGCTCGAGCAGCGCGCCGCTTCACTCACGGCGGCGTCGTCGGAACAAGAGCGCGCTGCCGCGAGCCTCCGAGCCGCAGTTGAGGATGCTTACGATGGCGCCACGGCCGACGTCGACGAGCAGGTGCGCACCGGCACCTTGCTGCGGGGCGAGGTCCTCGCTCGATGGCAGGAGTTCGTCGGCACCGGGGAGCTGATGCGGTCGGTTCAAGCGAGGGTGGGGTGGTTCCGCGATCGTCTGTGGTCCACCGTCACCGGCCGCCAGACCTCGGTCGACGGCGTACAAGTGGCGGTCGAACACGGCGTCGAGGCAGTGGTGCACGCGGCCGCCGACCGTGCAGCGGCGCGGACGGTGGGCTCGTGGCGGCAGTCGACGAGTGGCCGGTCGCTCGTGGCCGGCCATGAACGCGAGCTCGGCCGAGCGTCGGCCGTCGTGCTGCAGCGCCTTCCCGACGAGGTGCGGCAGTGGCAGGCCGCCATCCTCGACCTGGTTCGAGTGCAGGGCGCCGACAAGCGGACGAGCGCCCGCATCGCGTCGTACACCCTCAACGGCGCCGGCCTGGCCGTCATGCTCGCCGTCTTCGCCCATACCGGCGGCCTCACCGGGGCAGAGGTTGCGGTGGCCGGGGGTACTGGCGCCGCCAGCCAGAAATTGCTCGAGGCGGTGTTCGGCGACCAAGCCGTGCGCACGCTGGCGGCCGAGGCGCGAAACGATCTCTTGCATCGCACCGGACTCCTGCTCGCCACCGATGCGCAACGGTTCCACGTGCTGATCGATCCTCTGATCTCAAAGGAACGCGTAGCCCACCTCCGGGAGGCGATCGATCGCTGGCGATCGGTTCGCAGGTCCTCCCCGCTGCACCGTTGATGCGCCGACGCGGCCGGACCGGCCCCACCCTCGACGAGCGGCTCCGTGCGCTCAGAGAAGCCATCGACGCCGGGACCGGCGTGGTCGACGACGCCTCGCTGGCGGTCGCTGAGGCGCTCCTGCGACGGGCCGGCGAACGCCTCGGTCATGGCGTCGAGCACACGGTTGTCGCCCTCGCCGGTGCCACGGGGAGCGGGAAGTCGTCGCTGTTCAATGCCATCGCCGGCGCCAGCCTCTCGAAGGTGGGTGTCACCCGTCCGACGACGTCGACGACGTCCGCCTGCACGTGGGGGAGCGATGCCTCGCCTCTGCTCGACTGGCTCGTCGTCGACCGCCGCCACCACCTCGCCGACGCCGACGAGTCGTTGTCCGGACTCGTACTCCTCGATCTGCCCGATCACGACTCAACGGCCGCGGAGCACCGGCGGGAGGTCGATCGCGTCGTCGGCGTGGCCGATGTCGTGGTGTGGGTGCTCGACCCGCAGAAGTACGCCGACCGGGCAGTCCACGAGCGGTATCTCCGTCCCTTGGCCGGCCATGCGGGGATCGTGTTGGTGACGCTGCACCAGGCCGACCGGCTGACACCGGAGGCGCGGGATGCGTGCCGTTCCGATCTCCGCGAGTTGTTGCGGGCCGACGGCCTGGCCGACGTTCCCGTCCTCGTGACCTCGGTGCGGGCCGAGGGGGGGATCGAACCCTTGCGGGATGCGCTGGCGGAGCGGGTGCAAGCTCGGCGCCTCGCCATCGAACGCCTGGAGGCTGATGTGGTGGCTGCGGCGGCCCACCTCGGCCGCAACTGTGGCGGCGGACAGAGCACGTCGGCGGCGGCCCTCGGGAGAGCCGACCGCGACCGCCTGACCGAGGCGCTGGTCGAAGCCGCGGGCGTGTCGACCGTGACCGACGCGGTAGCCCGATCCCATCGCCGTCGTGCGGCCGCGGCAACGGGTTGGCCGGTGACGCGATGGGGTCGTCGGCTCCGGCCCGATCCGTTGCGCCGTCTTCACCTCGGGCGTGGTGAGGGAACCGGTGGCCGGACCTCGCTTCCTCCGATCTCGGCCGTCTCGACGGCGCGTGTGGACAACGCCGTCCGGGCCTTGGCGGACGATGCCAGCAGCCGTCTGCCCTTGGCGTGGACCGACGCCATCGAGGATGAGGTGGGCGCCCGCCAGGACCGGCTCGCCGACCGCCTCGACGCCGCCGTCGCCGGCACCGACCTCGGTACGTCGCGATCGCCGGCGTGGTGGCGCCTCGTCGGTTTCGTGCAGTCGGTGCTGTTGGTCGTGGCCCTCATCGGCGGCGTATGGCTGGCCACCCTCGCCGGATTGGCCTATCTGCGCATCGTGGCGCCCGAGCCGCCGGACCTCGGCCGCCTCCCGTTGCCGACGCTGATGCTGATCGGCGGCGTGGTCGTCGGCCTTGTACTGGCGGGATGTTCTCGCCTCTTGGCGTCTGTCGGTGCGCGGCGCCGAGCGCGAGTGGCCCACCGCCGACTCCAGGCCTCGGTGCGCTCGGTCGCCGAGGTCGAGCTCTTCGGTCCGATCGAGGGATTGCTCGCTCGAAGCGCCTTGTTCTGTGACGCGGTGCAGCGGGCCGGCGACTGACGATCAGCGCGTTGTCGAAGCGTCGTCACGACGACCGAGGGTTGTACGCCAGGCCAGAACCAGCCACACGATGCCGAGCAGGGCTCCCCACGCAATGTCGCTCAGGAAGTGGTGCCCCCTCGACATCCGGCTGTAGGCGACCAGGGCGGTGATCGCCACGACGGAAGCGCCGAGTGCGAACCGTACGCTGAGCGGAGTGTGGCGCTGTCTCGATTGTCCTGCGAACCAGAGGCCGGCGATCACCAGCCCCCCGTAGAGGGCGATCGCCGAGCCGACGTGCCCGGACGGAAAGCTGTTCGTGGCATAGACCTGGCCGAGCGACTCGACCGAAGGACGCGGTCGACCGACGATGAGACTGGTGAAGAGGTAGGTGAGCTTCTCTCCGCCGATGCCGGCCAGGAAGAACATCGGGAGGCGCCAACCACGAGTGCGCCACGCTCCGAGGGCCATGGCGGCGATCCACAGCACGGCCACGGTCGCGCTGTCAGCGAGAATCGTCGCCGCTCCGGTGACGCGGTTGATGGTGGTCGTGCGCGCTTCCACCAGCGCTTGGGCCACCTCTCGGTCGAAGCTCCCGATCGAGCTGTCGAGCGCGCCCGTCACCAGGAAGCCGGCGGCCGTGCTGACGGCGGTGAACACCACGATGCCGGCCACGACCGGCAGCCCGACCTGCCGGCCGATCGTTTCGGCCGTGTCTTGCCACGGGCGGTGACGTGACTGTTCGTCGACGAGGGTGGTCATGTTCCGGGCTGTACCCCGTCGGTCGACGGGGCCAACGCCGAGGTTCAAGCCCGCAAGATCACGAGGAACTGGCCGCCGCCCGGCTCGACGTCGGCCGTCGCATCGAGGTCCGGTTGAAGGCGCGAGACCCGATCGGCGAGCCAGGCCGCCGCCTCCCGCCCATCCTCGAGCGTCGGGCAGCGCGCCATCACCTCACGTCCGCCTTTGCGGGCGAGGCGGTCGACGCTGGCGACGATCGGCGCCGGGTCGACCACGAAGAGCCGGTCGGGCCAGGGGACGACCGGCGCGACCGCTCCCTTCCTCGTGTTGCAGGACCGGTGGGCCAAGCGCTCGAGTCCGCCCTTGCCCTTCGTCTTGGCCGTGCGGCTGTCGATGCTCGGACCGCGGGCGTCGTTCACGGACATCTCGGGGTCGACGGGCTGGTCGCACAACCAGCAACGCCATCCGTCGGCGACACCGATCTCGTCAAGGCGGCTCACGGTGTCACGGTCATCGAAGGCAACGTAGTGCCAGGTCATGGGGCATTTGACCCACGACCGGTTCGCGCAGGTTGGGCAGTCCGTCCGATGCGTGCCGGTGGCGGCGCGGCAGACGATGTCCTCACCGGCACCTGCCGGTTCCGACCAAGGAGCAACCCCATGCCGCTCATCAACGTCAAGCTGATGGAGAACGTGTTGACCGCCGAGCAGAAGCAGGAGCTCGCCACCCGATTCACCAACGACTTCGCCGAAGTCGTCGGCGAGCCCGTCCGCCCCCTCACCTGGGTCATCATCGAGGACATCCCGAGCGGGCAGCTCGTCATCGGTGGCGATGCGGTCACGACCGACGGCGTTCGTCAGCTGCTGGGCTCGACACCTGCCATCGCCGGCGCCAGCCGTTGACGACGACCGATCAAGTCGACGAGCTCATCAAGCTCGGTCGCGATGGTGAGGCAGCCGCCCTCGCCGTCCGACAAACTGGCCACGAACAGAGCAAGGAAGGCGGAACCATGGGACCCATCGAACAGCTCGAAGTTTTGATCCCCAACTTCGGGCGGCTGGTCGACGCGGCCGGAGACTCCCTCGATCAGATGACACCGTGTGAGGGGTGGGTCGTGCGAGACGTGTTCGACCACGTCAACAATGGCGCACGCATGTTCGCGGCGGCGTACACGGGGGGCCCGGTCAAGGAGCGGGCGATCGGCGAGAATCCGAAGGCGGCGATCGCGGAAGCGCTCGGCGACTTCGTCGTGGCATTGCGGGCGCCGGGAGCACTCGAGCGAACGGTGGAGACACCCTTCGGCGCGATGCCCGGCGAGGTGTTCGGTCGCCTCGCCGCCCTCGACCTCCTCATGCACACGTGGGATGTCGCCACCGCCATCGACTCGGCCCCCGAGGTCGCCGACGACGTGGTCGCGGCGGTCTCGGGCTTCGCCCATCAGGCCCTGACGGATGAGCTCCGCACGCCGGGCCTCTTCGGTCCCGAGGTCGAGGCACCGGTCGGTGCGCCACCGCTCGACGCACTAGCGGCGTTCACGGGCCGCACTCGGTGATCGCTGGGCCAGCGCCGGGACGCGCGGCGCTGGCCAACCATGACTGGGCCCTCGCCTACGAGGAGCTGGCGGGCGTCGAGTCCGCTCTGCTCGGCGGCGAGGGCCTCGACCGCCTGGCCGAGGCGACGTGGTGGCTGAGCCGGATCGACGAGTGCATCGAGGCCCGCGAGGCCGCCTATCGAGCACACGACGACGCCGGCGACGACCTGGCGGCGGGCACGTCGGCGACGTGGTTGTTCGAGCACCACTGCTTCAAAGCCCAGCCAGCGGCGGCCGGCGCGTGGCTCCGTCGAGCACGGCGGGCGCTCGACGGGCATCGTGAGACCGTCGGCTACGGCAACCTCCTGCTGCGGGAGGCGGAGCTCGCCCATGGTGCCGGTGAGCTCGCCGGCGCCCTCGCGCTGGCCGACGATGCCCTCGAGCTCGCCCGGCGGCTTCGCGACCTCGAGTTGGAGGCACTGGCGCTGCAGACCGGTGGCCGGGTGGCCATCGACGCCGGCGACTCCGCGGCCGGGTTCGGGCGCCTCGACGATGCGATGCTGATCGCCACGGAAGGGCGGGTCAGCCCCTATGCCACGGGCAAGATCTATTGCAGTCTGATCACGGCTTGTGACTCGGTCGGCGATCTGCGGCGCGCCGCTGAGTGGACCGAGCTGACGTCACAGTGGTCGCAACGACATCCGATGGCGATCTTCCCCGGGCTGTGTCGGATCCATCGCGCCCAGCTGTTGGGGTGCCGCGGCCAATGGCACGACGCAGTCGGCGAGGCCCGACTGGCATGCCAAGAGTTGGCCGGCGTCAACCTCGGCAACGCCGCCGTCGGCTGGGCCGAGATCGGCGACATCCTCCGCCGCCTCGGCGATCTGTCCGGCGCCGAGGAAGCGTTCGCCGAAGCCGAGCGGCTGAGTGGCCGACCGTTCGGTGCGGTGAGCCTCCTGCGGCTCGCAGAGGGAAGGATCGCGGAAGCTCGGCTACTGATCGACGGCGCCCTGGCCGGCGAGAGTTGGAACCGTCTCGGTCGCGCCCGGCTGCTGCCGGCACGTGTGCAGATCGCCATCGCCGCCGGCGACCTCGAGACCGCCGCCGCCGACGTGGCCGAGCTCGTCACCATCGCCGAGCAGTACGACACCGACCTGCTCCATGCCTCCTCGGGTACGAGTTCTGGACGCCTCGACCTGGCGCGAGGTCACTGCGCCGCCGCGTCCGAACGTTTGCGGGCGGCCCTCGACATCTGGATCGTGCTCGGCGTCCCCTACGAGGTGGCGACGACCCGATTGCTGCTGGGTCAGGCGTGCTGGAAGCTGGGCGACGAAGCCGGAGCATCGGCTGCGCTCGATGCTGCCGCTGCGACCTTCGCGTCCCTCGGAGCCACCGTCACTGTCCCCAGTCCGGCCGAGCTTCGTGCCGGCGACCGAACGGTGCTCCCGCATGGCCTGACCGTGCGTGAGGCCGAGGTGCTGGCGCTGGTCGCGGCCGGGCTCTCGAACAAGGAGATCTCGGTCGACCTCCACCTCAGCCCGAAGACGGTGGCCCGCCACCTCGAGAACATCTTTCTCAAGATCGGCGTTGGAAATCGAGCAGCGGCGACGGCGTTCGCCTACGAGAATGGGCTCCTCGCCGGCGCCTGAGGCCAACGACGACCCTAGGATTGTCGCCCGTGGGGACGAATGTAGGGACCACGTTGTGCCGGGCTTCGCTGAACTACGTGGCCCGTGACGTCGGGACGGGCGGCGGTCTGACCGACGTGACCATCTTGGACGGCCGGACGTCGCCGCTCCCGGGTTGGTCGACGACGGGCTTTGAGCTCCTCGACCACGAGTCGGCCGTGGGCGATTGGAGCAACGATGGCGACATCGCCGAGGTCCATTACGCCGAGGTGGCAACACTGGCCGAGCGCTTGTCCGGCTGTGATCGAGCGCTGGTGTCAGGGCACATCAAGCGCAACCCCGCGCGCGCCGCGCAACACGGAGACCTCGCACCCATCACCCTCGTGCATTCCGACTTCGCCGACAGTTACGGCGAGTTGATCCGAGAGCGCTATCGCGACCCCGGACCCGAGGCGGTCGAGGCGCTGTCGCGCGCCGGGATCTCGGCGGAGGCTGCGGCCGGAGCGGCCCGGGTGCTCATCCTGCAGTTCTGGCGGAACATCGGTCCCGCCAAGATGGATCTCCCGTTGGCGTTCTGCGACGCCCGCACCGTGCCCCGTTCGGAGATCCGAGCGTTTCCGGTGACCAACTACGCCGGCGGTGGGATCAACTTCGACGCCCTCGGCGTGGTGGCCCCGACCGACCTCTCGGCCCACGCGTGGTACGGGTTCGACGAGATGCAGCCCGACGAGGTGGTGGCCTTCCGCACCTACGACAGCGACCTCGTGGACACCGACGCGCCGTACTGGACCCCGCACTCGGCCTATCGCGATCCGACGGTCGAGCTGGGAAATCCGAGTCGCGAGAGCATCGAGTTGCGCGCCATCTGCCTCTTCCTCTGACCACGTACGCTCCTGCGCCGTGGACGACCTCCAACTCCCCGCCCTTCTCCGCGACAACGAGGCATACCAGCGCAGTGGTTTCCACGCCGCGCTGCGAACGCCTCGACCGTCCGGTCGGCTCGTGATCCTCACGTGCATGGACGCCCGGCTCGATCTGTTCCGTGCGCTGGGTCTCGAGGTCGGGCAAGCCCATGTGCTTCGCAACGCCGGCGGACGCGCATCGGACGATGCCGTTCGTTCGCTCATCATCTCGACCCATCTGCTCGGCACCCGAGAGATCGGGGTGATCCATCACACCAACTGCGGACTCGAGGGAGTCACGGAGGGCGAGGTCGCCGAGCGGACGGGCGTCACCGGGATCGACTTCCTCGCCTTTGCGAGTGTCGAGGACAGCGTCCGCGACGACGTGGAGGTCGTTCGCACCTGTGGGCACTTCGAGGACGGAGTCGTCGTCTGGGGCGCCATCTACGACGTCGACCGCGGTGCCATCGACCTCGTCGTCGAGCCGGCGGCCGTCATCTCCAAGGATGCGCCGACGCCCTGACCCTGACGCATGATGGCCGGTGTGGCGGAATTCGGAGAGGATGAAGTCGACGAGCGGCGTTGGACGATGCCGCTGGTGGTGCGTATCGAGCGGGCCGACCCGCCGACCCACACCGACGTGTTGGAGGCGGTCGCCAAGGCGTGTCTCGCCGTCGCCGTCGACGACGAGCGGACGGCGGAGGAGTGGGCCGCCGCCTTTGGGGCCTGGCGTGCGGGCCGGTCGCGGAAGGTCGTCCGGCGGGCGCGTGGCGCGCACTGGCGGGCGGTCGCCGACGTGCCGGGGGTGACGGTGGCCTCAGGCTCGGCCGAGGTGCGAGCTTTTCCTCCGATGCCGGCGGCCGACTTGCCCAAGGAGCTCTCCCGCCTGCAGGTCGGAGGCACGGATCTGGTCGACCCGGATCCGCTCGGTTCCCCATCAGCTGGCGGCGCCATGCTCTGGCTCCACCCGTCCCTGGTCATGACGACGGGAAAGGCGGCGGCCCAGGCCGGTCACGCGGCGCTCCTCGTCTTCGAGGCGCTCTCCGTTGACGGTCGATCAACGTGGCGGTTGGCCGGCTACCCCTTGGCGGTGCGGCGGGCCGACGATCGGCGCTGGGCCGACGTCGCCGGCGGGCCGGTCGAGATCGCCGACGGCGGCTTCACCGAAATCGACCCAGGATCGGTCACGGTGAGGGCCGAGCTTCCGCCCGCCACAATGGGTTGATGCCCAACGACCTCTTCTTCAAGTCCATGAACGCCATCCACAAGGGCATCCTCACCCTGAGCGGAGGTCGACTGGGATGGGAGGCGGCCAACATGCCGGTCCTGGAGTTGACGACGAAGGGGAGAAAGAGCGGCCAATCGCGCACGGTCATGCTCACCTCTCCCTACCAGGAGGGCTCGACCATCGTCATCGTGGCGTCCCGAGGTGGTGACGACACCCATCCGGCATGGCTCCACAACCTTCGCGACAACCCGGCTGTGCAGGTGGCCTGGAAGGGCGGCAAGAAGCAGGAGATGACTGCTCGCGTCGCCGATGCCGGCGAGCGGGCCCGCATCTGGCCGCTGGTCGTCGCCGACCACAAGAACTACGCCGAGTACCAGACGAAGACCGTGCGCGAGATCCCTGTGGTCCTTCTCGAGCCGGCCATCGACAACTAGCGGCTGAGCATGGGCGAAATGGTCGCCTACGCGCCGATGCGGACCCTTTCGGGCCCGCACCGGACGAGGATGTGAGCGAGACAGCTACTCGGAGCGGCGGCGGCGGGTGCTCTCGCCGGAGCCGTTGCCGGTGCCGGTGCCGGACAACGCAGTCGGCGTCCCCGACGTCGTCGGCGTCGCCGTCGGCGAGGGCGTGCCGTTGCGAAGGTCGAGCTCGTGGCGCACGTTGTTCTTCTCGTCGTCGTACTTGGTGAGCGTCTTCTCCCAGCGGCTGCGCATCGGTACGATCCCGCCGCCGCCAATGGCCACGATGGCCGAGCCGACGATGACCGCGAGGAGCGCGTAGAAGAGACCGTTGACGATGGCGGGGGCGATCTCCAGCTGGTTCAGCGCCGCGAAGACACCCAACACGACGATGCCGACGGATGCGGCATTGGCCAGGGTCTGGCCGTAGCTCAGGCCGCCGAGGGCGTTGCCGACCAGTTCCTTGACGCCGGCGGCGATGGCCGAAGCGACGACCACGATGACGATGGCGACGAACACTTTCGGCAGGAAGGCGATCACGCTGGCGAGCAGGTCGCTGACCGGGTTGGCCCCGAACACGCCGAAGGCCATCTGCAGAACGAAGAGGAACAGCGTCCAGAAGACGACTTTCGACACGATGTCACTGGCGTCGTACTTGGACTTCGACAGCGCCTGCTTCACCCCGCCGCGCTCGACGGCGTTGTCGAATCCGACGCGCTCGAGCACGTTGTCGACGATCTTGCCGATCGCCTTGGCGACGAAGTAGCCCACCACGAGGATGAGCAAGAATCCGATCAACTTCGGGACGAAGGCAGCGATGCTGCCCCACGCGTCCTCGATGCCTTGGTCGAACTGGATGGCTGCGAGCATGGGGGCGTCTCCTTGACTGCGGGTTTGGCGGGGGGTACCGCCCAGCGCTACCCGACGGCCATTCCCGCAAACCGTTCACGGCGTGAACCTGCGAGCGACGGCTCTTCTCCTGACGACGTCACGAGGAGCGAGGCGCGGTTCAGGTACCCGTGAACTTCGGAGGACGCTTCTCGCGAAAGCTGGCCATGGCTTCGACGCCGTCGTTGCGGGCCTTGCGGGCGTAACCGAGGCCGGCCATCTCGTAGCGGAGGGCGTCCTCGAGGCCGACCTCTTGACTGTGGTGGAGGACGCGCTTGGCCGAGCGCATGGCAACCGGTGGCAATGCGGCGATTTGATCGGCGAGGACGAGCGCGGCGTCGAGGAGATCGCCGTCGACGACGAGGCGGTCGAGCAGGCCGATGCGGTAGGCCTCGCCGCCGTCGACGTCGCGACTGGTGAAGAGCAGGTCGGCGGCGCGAGAGGAGCCGACGATGCGGGGGAGAAACCAGCTCATACCCGAATCTGGGCTGAGGTTGCGCTCGAGAAAGACCGTGCGGAACCGGGTTGCGGGCGTGCCGATCCGGAGGTCGCAGGCGAGAGCCAGACTCATGCCGGCGCCGGCGGCGACGCCGTTGACGGCGGCGATGATCGGCTTGTCGAAGCCGTGGACGGCGAGGGCCTGGCGTCCGACCCAACCAAGCTCGTCGAGTGGATCGGCGGCGACTTCGGCGGTCGTCGCTGGTCGGGGTGAGGACAAGTCGACGCCGGAGCAGAAGCCCCGGCCCTCTCCCGTCACCACGACCACTCGGACCTCAGGGTCGGCCTGCGCCGCCTCGAGCGCCGCCGGGATGGCGTCGCGAAGGGCGGCGTCGAGCGCATTGAGGCGCTCCGGTCGATCGAGGGTGAGCACGGTCACCTGCCCGCAACGATCGGTTCGGAGGGGGGAGGCCGGGGGATCGTCCACGCCGCCGGACGTTAGCCACGGGGCCGACGGCTCGGTTGGCCAAAGAAATGAACGTCCGCTACATTCAGTTCGGAACCTATGGGACGAATCGCCGGCGTGACCACCGAGGAGACCAGGGACCGGCTCCTCAGTGCGGCGGCCACCGTGTTCGCCCGACTCGGGTACGAGAAGGCCAGCATCAGCGACATCACGGCCGAGGCCGACCTGTCGAGCGGCTCGATCTACGCCCACTTCGGGTCGAAGGCCGAGCTCTTCGTGGCGACCCTTCGGGCTCACTCCGCCCGGGAGATCGAGCAACTGCTCGGCGGCGGCGACGCCATCGACGTGGCTGCGCTGATCACGGCGCGCGGGTCGATGCTCGATCGACGGTCGCCGGCCGAGGGCTCGCTTCTGGTCGAGGCCATCGTTGCCGCCATACACGACCCGCGCGTGGCCCACCTGCTCGTCGAGACCTTCGGCCAGCGGGAGCAGCGCTTCACCGAGTTGCTGCGGGCCGCCCAGGCCGTCGGCGGCATCGACGACACGGTCGCCCCTGACGCGGCCGCCCGGTTGATCCTCGTCATCGCTCTGGGCTCGCTGCTGGTGGCAGCCATGGACCTCCCGCCGATCGAGCACGACGGTTGGTCGTCGCTCATCGAGAGCCTCGTCGACCGTTTCCGCACCACCCCCTCGCCAACGTCACCAAAGGAGCACTGATGGCAGAGCACCCGCCCGTCAAGGACTGGGCCACCGACTTCGATCACACCGACGAAGCCTGGGCCTCCGACCCGTTTCCGATTTGGGACGAGCTGCGCACGGGCTGTCCCGTGGCGCACTCCGACCGCTTCGGCGGCGTGTGGCTCCCGACGCGCCACGCGGATGTCGCCGCCATCGCCAACGACACCGAGCGGTTCACCTCCCGCAGCATCATCGTCAGCGAGCACCGCCCGCCGATGGAGCTGGCGCCGGAGGGCATTGCCCCGCCGATCTCTTCCGACCCGCCGTTCCACATGGACGCCCGGCGGATGCTGCTTCCGATCTTCGCCCCCCAGTCGAGCGACAAGCTCGAACCGTCGACGCGCGCCTATTGCCAGGAGCTCATCGATTCGATGAAGTTGGCCGAGGGCAAAGGCCTCGTCGACGCCGCCGAGGAGTACGCGCAGCACATCCCGGTGCGGGTCATCGCCAACATGCTTGGCCTGCCCGAGGAGGACGCCGACCAGTTCCGCGGGTTCGTGAAGGACATCCTCGAAGGTGTCGCCCTTCCGCTCGAGGAGCGCATCGTGGGGTTCATGGGCCTCTTCCAATACCTGCAGGGCCACATCGAGGATCATCTGGCCAACCCCCGGGACGACCTCATCACGTTCCTGCTCGAGTCCGAAATGAACGGCGAGAAGCTGTCGCCCTTCCACGTCGCTCGAACCATCGGCCTGCTCCTCATCGCCGGCATCGACACGACGTGGAGTGCCATTGGCGCCTCGATCTGGCACCTGGCCAAGACGCCGGCCGACCGCGAGCGGCTCGTCGCTGAGCCCGAGCTCTTGCCCACGGCCATCGAGGAACTCCTCCGGGCGTACGCCCCCGTCACGATGGCGCGACTGGTGAAGGAGGACATGGACTTCAACGGGTGCCCGATGAAGGCCGAGGACTGGATTCTGTTGTCCTTCCCGGCGGCCAACCGGGACCCGGAGATGTTCGACCGACCCGACGAGGTGATCATCGACCGGCAGAACAACCGCCACGCCGCCTTCGGGCTCGGCGTGCACCGGTGCGCTGGCTCGCACCTCGCCCGCATGGAGCTGCGGGTGGCCCTCGA
>JBKJKM010000221.1:0-16711 GCA_046597375.1 Acidimicrobiales bacterium
GGAGCAGGGTGAGGGCCAGCGCCCGCCCGTCGTCGACCAGCTCGTACTCCAGAAGGCCCTCGTGGACGAGCGTCACGTTTCCTGCGGAAACGAAGCGACGGGAAGGGAAGGTGGGGAGCGCAGGCTCGCTCGGTCCACCTTCGGCCTCCAGCCCGCGCTCGATGACAGCGAAGGCGCACTCGGCCCGACTCGTCGTGGCCCGCTCGGCCAGAGGGAACCAGGCTCGCAGTCGATGGTCGCGGGACGCGTTGTCGAAGCTGGTCGTGATGCGTACGAGGCGCTCGCCGGCGTGCACTTCGAGCAAGCTCCGCACCACCGTGGTGCGAGCGCCCACCCGTCGCCCGGTGGCATCGTCGAGCCGCTCGGGCCAGACGTAGGTGCGGTCGACGGCGACGATGGCGCGCACCGGACCTGTCTCCATAACAGCGACGGCGACGCTCTCGGGAGCGTCGATGACGAGGTCGTGGGTCGGCGCGCAGTAGTTGTACGTGTCGCCCGCCTCACCGTCGTCGACGAGCATCCCGAGACCGGCAACTCCGTCGAGGGTGAAGCTGCCCGTGGCGGGATCGACGAGGAGGTCGGACAGGCCATTGTTGATACGGAGACCATCGGGGGACACCGTGACGGGCGCGGCGGCCGACACCAAGGCCGGCGTCCAGCGCCGCCACCCGTAGCCCGCAACATCGTCGACGCGCGCCAGCAATCTCTGCATCGGAGGTCTCACGATGGTGACGCCGTACCACTCGGCCCCAGATGCACCGAGGCGGGCGTAGAGCTCGCGCCGGGTTGCTTCTACGTTGGCGTCGGTTCGCAGTTTGGTGTCGAGCGTGAGGACGATCTCGTCGTCTTCGCCATCGATGCCGTCGTGGACGAGGAGGTCGGTGACGAAGAACGTGTCGCTCATCCGCTGGCCACGGATTTGGCCCAGGAGGGAAGCGACGTCGGACGGGCGCATGCGACGCGTTTCCGATGCGCCGCCGGCGCGAGTCCGCAGCACTTGCGTGCCCGGAATTGGCGAGTCGTCGTCGATGACCACCTCGACGATTCCCCCGCGACGACGGGCCGTCGGGTTGCACACCACGGGCCCGCTCTCGGCCATCGACCGACCGAGTTCCTTCAGCGCCCGGTCGGCAAGACCCTCGGCGATGTGGCGCGCCTCGGCGTAGCGGTGGTTGACGGCCGAGACCACGTCGTCGTGCGAGCAAGCACAAATGGAGTCGTGGGCGGCGTTGCGCACGACCTCTCGCCAGGCGATTTGCAGGAGCGAGCCGGGCCACCGTTCAGGGGGTAGGTACAGCGCGCAGAGCGGCTCGGCGACCTGTTCGAGCCACCGCTCGGCTCGGGCCGCCAGCTGCTTGGTGTCGACGCGGTTGGATCCAACGCCCATGAGAAGGTTGGCGCGTGCGCCGGAGCGCATCTCGCCGGTCCACTCGGCGAGCCCTTCCGTCGCCGCCGCCGGCCCGGTGAGGTACTCGGCCAGGGACGTCACGACGAACTCGTAGTCGTCTTGGATCTCGTTCGCCTCGGTGACGACTCGCCCCAACCACGGCTGCGGCACCTGGTGGTCGGTGCCGTTCATGAAGAGGATCCCGCCCACCAGGAGATCGCCGAGCTCGCGTTCGTGGGCCTCGATTCGGCGCACCAACGCCTTGGCGTCGTCGGGGATCGCGGCGCCATTGCCGTAGCCGCCGCGTGCGAGGTATTGGGCCCGCACGCTCGTGCCGTCGGGGGCGCTCCAGTCGAAGGCCGTGCGGTCGACGGCGGCGGGGACGCCGCGCCAGACCACCGTGTGGCCGAAACCGAACTGGCTCAACAACTGGGGCATCTGGGCGATGTGGCCGAACATGTCCGGGAGATACCCGACGTCCATGGCGCCGCCGAAGGCGGCAGCCCGCTCGAGGCCGAGCTGCAAGTTTCGGATGTGGGTTTCGCCGGACACGAGGAACTCGTCGGGCAGCGTGTACCACGGACCCATGGCCACCCGCCCCGTGGCGGCCAGCCGGCGAAGCATCGGCTCGGCTTCGGGGCGCACCTCCAAGTAGTCATCGACCACCGCCATCTGTCCGTCGAGGAGGAACCGGGCGTAGGAGAGATCGTTCTCGAGCGCAGGCAAGAACTCGTCGAGGAGATCGACGAGCCGGAGACGGAACGTCTGAAACGGCGAGTACCACTCCCGATCCCAGTGGGTGTGGGGAACGATGGCAACCGTCCTGGGTGCTTTTTGACCTGCGGAATCGTCCTGCTCAGCCATCTCGGTCACCATCTCACTCGTCAGCCAGTCCTCAGCAGATCCGCCGAGCGACGCGTCGACGATCGTACGCACCCGATCGTCGTCCGCCGGGTTGGAGCGCTTGGCGGCCGGCGTACCGTTCCGGCGCAGCCGGCTGGTGTTGTGGCTCCGCGGTGCCGCACACCAACCGCAAGGCGGCGATTCGCACTGGCTAGATTCCGGGGGACCCCCGACGACCGGAGACCGAGATGCAGGAGGTGCAGCGACGGCCATTCCGGTTCGGCACCGTCACAACCTCCGGCTCAGAGCACTCCCGCCTCCATTGGAGCGACCATGTGCGCAAGGTCGAGGCACTGGGGTTCTCGACGCTGGTTGTTGCTGACCACTTCGGCAACGGCACCGTGTGCACCCCGCGGCTTGCCGCTGCCGCCGCCGTCTCCACGACGTTGCGACTCGGAAGCTACGTCTATGACAACGACTTCCGACACCCCGTGCTCGTTGCACGCGAGGCCGCCGAGATCGACGTGCTCTCAGACGGCCGGATGGAGCTCGGGCTGGGTGCCGGGTGGGCCGTCGACGAGTATCGAATGGTCGGGCTCCCGTTCGACGACGGCGCCACCCGGTCCCGGCGGTATCAGGAAGCGGTCGGCATCATTCGCGCGCTGCATCGCGGCGAGAAGGTCACTCACCACGGCGAGTTCTACCGCCTTGAAGATTGCGAGCTCTTCGTCGAGCCTGTACAGCGGCCGATCCCATTGCTGCTCGGCGGCGGGGGCCCGACGATGACCCGCTTCGCTGCGCGGCATGCGGACATCGTGGCGTTCGTGCCGAGATCCCTCCCAGCAGGTGGGCTGGACCCAGCGGAGTTCTCCGCGCACGCCTTCAACGAGAAGATCGAGGTACTGGACGAGTCCCTTCCGGCGGGCGTCTACCCGGAACGAGGCGTCCTCTTGTTCTACGTCGGACGCAGCAAGGACGGCCTCCCGACGGACCCTGCGAACTCCTGGAGTTCGCCCGAGTTGCTCGCCGACGGCCCGTACTCCCTCATCGGCGATTCCGCCGCAATGGTCGATGCGCTCGAGGAGCGGCGCGAACGGTGGGGACTCAGCTACTTCACCTGCTGGGAGGAGAACATCGAACTCCTCGCACCCGTCGTCTCGCAGCTTGTTGGGACGTAGCCGTCGGGCCACTCGGCCAATGCCCGAGGAGATGCGCGTGGCCGTCTCCGGTGACGCCGAGCTGTGGACCATCGTCGAAGGTTCTGGGCCACCCGTCGTCCTGTGCCACGGCGGCCCTGGTCTCTGGGACTACCTGGGCGATCTCGCCGCACTGCTCTCGGACGAGTTCACGGTTTATCGATGGGACCAACGCGCCTGCGGCCGATCAACCGCCGGCTCGCGGCCGCCGTCGATGCAGCAGACCATCGATGACCTGGACGAGCTGCGGAGTCACTTTGGACACGAGCAATGGAGCATCCTTGGCCACTCGTGGGGAGCCGAAGTCGCCCTCTTCTACGGGCTCCTCCACCGTTCCCGCGTCGACCGACTCGCCTATATCTCCGGCCGAGGAACACAGGCCTGGTGGCGAACAACGGGTCGGGCTGAGTGTCGCTCCAGGACTCGCAGCCGCATGACGAACGAGCAAGCCGAGCGTCTCGCCACGCTCGACGATCTCCCAGCGCGTGGCCCGGAGGAAGAGGCCGAGTTCCGCTTCCTGTCCTGGATGACGGACTACCGAAAGCCGGAGTCGAACGCCGCCCTGCAATCAATGGTGGACGCGCCCTACACCATCAACTTCGATGTGAACCGCCTGTTGTCGAGTGACGAACCGATCGCCGGGGATGCGCTACGCGAGGCGTGCGAACGCCTCGATGCGCCGATCCTGTTCGTGCACGGTGAGGACGACCCTCGCCCGGCGGAGGGCGCGCGGTGGCTGGCCAGCTGGACTCCGTCCTCGTCGATCCACATCGTTTCGGAGGCTGCTCATCTGCCGTGGGTCGAGCAACCAGTAGTCGTCCAGGAGCTCCTCAAGAGGTTCCTCCGCGCCTGACGATCGGGAATGATCCGTGCGCTCATCGTCGACGCTGGAAACATGTGCTCCATGGGTATCCGATGGGTGGGCCTGGCGATCGATTGCGAGTGGGCAGGCCCAGTGGCGCACTTTTACGAAGGACTCCTCGGATTCGAGATCCGAGACCTCGGACCCGGCGGACGGTGGGCGCAGTTGTTCGACCCGGGCGGCGGCACCCACCTCAACATCCAAGGCGACGAGTGGTACGAGCCGCCGGTCTGGCCTGAGCAACCCGGTGAGCTCACGAAAATGTTCCACTTCGAGGTCGAGGTCGATGACCTCGAGGGCGCCGTTGCATTGGCGCTCGAGCTCGGTGGCCGCCAGGCACCGTGGCAGTCCCCAAACCGCGACCCCAGCCGTTTGCGAGTGATGCTTGACCCTGCCGGTCATCCCCTGTGCTTGTTCGTGAAGGGCGAGTAAATCCACCGCACGGGGAATGCCGGTGATCCTTCCGCGGTGAGGTGGACTTCACGACTCCTGTAGCCCCTGGGCGGCGCTCGAGGACATCTTGACGAAGGCATCGATCAGGTTCGCTCGCGATCCCTTTTTGTTGATCCAGAGTTCGACGGTGGCCGTCGCCGTGGTGTTCAACATCGCGGCGAGCACGTGCGCTTCGGTGTCGCGCAGCCCAAATCGCTCGACGACGAGGTCGTGCCAGAGTTTCGATGACGCGCGATCGCGCCGGCGAACCGCCGCCGCCAAACCCGGAATCGACCCTAAGTCGAGTAACGCGCCCACCAGCCGGCCGTGATCCTTGGCGGCTGCGAACCAGACATCGAGCGATTGCTCCACGATCGTCTCGAAGTCGGCGTCACTCGCGAGGAGAGACTCCACGGCTTCGTCGAGACCCCCGATCACGCGATCGAACAGCGTGAGAAGAATGTCGTCCCTCGACTCAAAATACGCGTAGGGCAGTGTCTTGGTCACCTCGGCTGCCTCTGCGAGGGTTTCGAAGGTCAGCGCCCCGACGCCGCCCTGATCGATGAGGGTGGCGGCAGTGTCGAGGAGGAAGGCTCGGCGAGCCTCTCGTCGCATGCGGCGAACGGTGGGCACAGCACGGATCGTACTGGCACGGTACGCTTCTTGTTGAAGAATATTCAACAAGTGCTGATCCTCGAGGGAGACACCAGTGCCTTACACCGAACGACGTGTGCTTGATGCGGACGCCCACCTGATGGAGCCAGCCGGTTGGCTCGAGTCGTACGTCGATCCGGCGGTACGTGACCGCGTGAAGCCCATGGACGGCGGCGATCCCGGGTTCATCGAGCTGCTCAACGAAGGAGACGAGTTGCTCGGTCGCCGGCAGACGGACGCCGAGGAGGCCGCCCGTGCCCGTCAGGAGCTGATGACGATGCCGCGCAAGGGTTGGCTCTCGTTCGGCGGAAGTGACCCGACCGAGCGCAGCGCCGCCCTCGATGAACTCGGGTTCGAGCTCCAGGTGGTCTATCCGACCGGTGCCTATCCGCAGGTCGTCACCTCGCCGCTGGATGTGCAGATCGAGGCGGCCATCGGGATGAACCGCGGCTTGTCCGAGTTCTGCCGCGATGATCCCCGGCTTCTCCCGGCGGGCTACGTTCCCTTCCACCACGGGGTCGACGCCGCTCTCCGCGTGTTGGACGACGCCGTGGCGCGTGACATCCCGGTGGTGATGGTCGACATGGTGCCGGCGAAGGGGGCCTTGGCTCCGGGCCACCCCGACCATGACCCGATCTGGGCGGCAATCGTCGAGGCCGACCTGCTCCTGTCGGTCCATATCGGGCTCGACAACGGCTGGCGTCCTCTGCGCCCCGAGTTCTTCGACAATGGACGAGTCCTCGAGCACTTCCGAAGCGATGCGCCCGGGGACGCCCTGTCCTACATGGCGATCGGGTACGCCGCCGAGCTGTTCCTCTCGTCGATGGTGTTCGACGGTGTGCTCGAGCGATTCGAAGGCTTGCGCATCAGCGTGGCCGAGCTCGGTGCGGTGTGGGTGCCGGGATTCCTCCAGCACCTCGATCAAGCCGCCCGCGCGTTCCGCCGGCTTCAGGATCTTTCACATTTGGCTTTGACGCCTTCGGAGTACATCCGCCGCCAAGTTCGCTTCACGCCATTCGCCGGCGAACCCGTCGGGTGGATGATGAAGTCATCGTCGCCCGAGCTCTACTGCTTCTCCTCCGACTATCCCCACCACGAGGGGAGCGACGATCCCATCCGTCGTTTCGACCAGACCATGGGCGACGTCAGTCCCACGGACGTCGACGCTTTCTACGCCGGCAACTTCGCCAAGCTTCTCGGAGATCGACACCGCCGCCCCTCGTCACCCGTTGAGAGAAGGTCATAGGAAGTTTCGCCGCGACGAGCAGACTTCGGACATGTGCGATTGCCTCGTGGCGCTGTCTCCGTCGTCGGCCTCGGCTTCGACGTTGTTCGCCAAGAACTCCGACCGTCCGCCGGGGGAGGCGCAGGTGCTGGAGCGTTACGCGCCCGATCGGCGGGCCGAGCCGATCCGGGCGACGCACATCGAGGTCGAGTCCCTCGGTGCGGAGACCGTCGGACTCGTGGGTTCGCGTCCGTGGTGGATGTGGGGCGTCGAGCACGGCGTCAACGAAGCCGGTGTGGCCATCGGCAACGAGACGATCTATACGACGTTGGATCCTCGGCCGTTTCCGCCGGCCCTGACCGGCATGGACCTGGTGCGACTCGGTCTCGAACGAGGGGCCACGGCCCGGGGCGCCGTCGACGTCATGACCGGTCTCCTGGAGCGCTACGGCCAAGGGGGAACCGGTCACCTCGATTCGGAACGGCCCTACTGGTCGTCCTTCCTGATCGCCGATTCGACGGACGCCTGGGTGCTGGAGACCTCGGGGCGCGAGTGGGAGGCCGAGCAGGTCGACGCCGTGCGGGCCATCTCCAACCGCACCACGATCCCGTCGTTCGACGCTGTGCACCGCCACCCGCGCCAGCCCGTGACGACGCTCGTCGATCCGCGTTGGCTGGCCAGTCAACGGGTACTCGCGGCTGCGCCGGTGGGCGTCGCCGACCTGATCGCGCACCTCCGCAGCCACGCCGGCGGCGACGAAGGGTGGACGATCTGCATGCACGTCGAGGGGGTCGAGGTCACGACGGCGGCGATGGTGGCCGAGCTGGCCTCCCCGGCGGAAAACACTCGTCCCACACGATTCCTGCTCGGTTCACCGTGCTCGTCGGTGTTCGTCCCGCTCTTCGTCCACCGACCGCTCGGTCTGCCCGTCCGGTGGGATCGCCTCGCCCGCCTTACGGCGGCGGCGCGCCCGGCGCTCGATGCGCTCGAACATGACCTCGAGGAGGACGCGCGAGATGACGACGACTGGGCGTTCGAGGCCTGGCGGCGGGTCGACCGCGTGCTGGCGACCCTCGAGGAGGGCAGCGAGGGGCGCTAGCGGGGGAGGCCGGCGGGGGCGGGAGCTACTTCGGCTCGTCGCACGGCATCCTCCGGGAAGGACGCGGGCAGGACGGAACCGTCGGACTGGCGGCGCAGGTGGTACCCCTGGTCGCACGAGCCTTCGATCACGAAGCCACGCTTCCAATGGCGGTCGAAGGTCGACTTGACCTCGACGTCGGTTCCTGGTTGCAGCGAATAGCTCAAGGTGCGTCCCCCAGGGATGCTCGGGCTCTGAACATCGGAGTAGGACCATTGTGGGTCCGGTGCGGCGGATGCACAAGGTGTGTCGCCAAGTGTTCACACGATCGACGGACAAGACTGCGGCCATGACCGTCACCGCCCCGGAACCCATTCGCCTGACCGAGTGGACGTCGTGTGGTGGATGTGCGGCCAAGTGGGGTGCAGCACCGCTGGCTGCACTGGTCCGGGACCTGGCCTCCTCCGCCGACGCCTCACTGCTGGTGGGGCTGGCACCGTTCGACGACGCCGCGGTCTACCGCCTTAGCGACGACCTTGCGCTGGTGTCGACCACCGACTTCTTCCCGCCGCTGGTCGACGACCCGGGTGATTTCGGCGCCATCGCCGCAGCCAACGCCTGCAGCGACGTCTTCGCCATGGGCGCCCGAGTGGTGCTCGCCCTCAACATCTCGGCCTTCCCCGAGCGTATGCCTCTCGCCGCCGTCGAAGCGATCCTGGCGGCCGCCGGTCGGGTCGTTGCCGAGGCGGGCGGCACGGTGGCGGGCGGCCACACCATCCGGTCGGAAGAGCCGATCTTCGGCCTCGCCGTGCAGGGGTTGGTGCACCCGGATCGCGTGTGGACCAAGGCCGGCGCTCGACCTGGCGATGCGTTGGTCCTGTCGAAGCCTCTGGGCACCGGCATCGTGCTGGCTGGCGGCGGAGACGCCGACAAGGCGACCGCCATCGCCCGCATGCGCACCCTCAACCGGGCGGCGGCCGAAGCGCTGGCCGCGCTGCCCGGCGGCGACGCACCCCACGCCGTCACCGACGTCACCGGTTTCGGGCTCTTCGGGCACGGATGGGAGATGGCCGAACGGTCGGAAGCGATCCTGCGGTTCGAGGCGGCGGCGCTGCCGTTCTACGACGGGGCCCTCGCCGCCGCCGAAGCGGGGACGCGCACGGGCGGCGACCCCCGAAACCGGAGTCACCTCGAAGCCCACGTGCAGTCGACGGCTTCGGAGGCGGTCGAGGCCCTTTGCTACGACCCTCAGACCTCCGGCGGTCTGCTGGCGGCCGTTGCGCCTGCGGCGGTTGCTTTCCTCGAATCGTCCGGGTTCGTTCGCATCGGCCGTGTGGTCGAGGGTCGGGCCGGCGTCGAACTGCGCTGATCGGGACCGTCCCTCCGATAGCGTCTGCCCATCGTCAGCGCCCCGCCGCCGTCCTCACCGCCCGCACTGCGAATGCGGCGCAAGCCGACCAAGAAGCACGCCCCGTCGCTCCAACTCGAGCGGGAACTCTGGGACAGCGGTCACGAGGTCGTTGTCGGCGTGGATGAGGTCGGTCGAGGTGCGTGGGCGGGCCCCCTCACCGTCGGGGCCGCCGTCTTGCCCCAGGACCGTCGCGTGAACAAGGTGCGCGACTCGAAGATGCTGACCGAGCTCGAGCGTGAGCGGCTCTTCGACCGCGTGGCTGACTGGTGCCAGGCCTGGTCGATCGGTCATGCCACCCAACAGGAGTGCGACGACTTGGGAATGGCCGCCGCCCAGAAGCTTGCGGCGGCTCGCGCCATCGACGGACTCGGTCTGTCCCGGCCACCCGACAAGGTGCTCGTCGACGGAAACTGGGACTTCATCGGGCGGGGCACGACCCAACGGGTCATCAAAGGTGACGCCACCTGCCTGACGATCGCCGCCGCTTCGATCCTCGCCAAGGTGACGCGCGATCGGATGATGCGTGAAGAAGGTCCGCACTTTCCGGCCTTCGATTTCGAGCTCAACAAGGGCTACCCCTGCCCGCGTCACAAGGCCGCGCTCCGGGCCTACGGCCCGACGTCGATCCACCGTCGCAGTTGGGTCTTCATGGACCATCTCGTCTGGGGCCTTCCCCGCCCCGCTCGCGTCGATCCCGACCAACTCGATCTCTTTGCGAAGGACGTTCAATGACCTCCCACCCGTTCCGACTCCTGGCTCTGCTCGTCGCTCTCGGCCTCGCCTTCGCCGGCTGCGGCGACAGCGATGACGGGGCTGATGCCGGCGCGGGCGCCGGCGGCTCGGCAACGTCGGGGTCGGCCGCCGACATCGAGGATCCGGTCGACGAGGGCAAGCTCACTGCCTGCTCCGACATCCCGTACGCCCCGTTCGAGTTCGAGGACGATGGTGACCTCAAGGGCGTCGACATCGACCTCGTGAAGGCGATGGCGAAGGAGCTCGGGCTCACGGCCGAGTTCCGCGACACTGACTTCGACGGGATCTTCGCCTCGCTCGCCGCCGGAAACTGCGACATCATCGCTTCGTCCGTCTCCATCACCGACGAGCGCAAGAAGGAGAACAACTTCACCGCCGGCTATTTCGAGATCAACCAGTCGATGCTGGTGCGCAAGGCGGACGCGTCCACCTTCAAGGACTTCGCCAGTCTGAAGGGCAAGACCATCGGCGTGCAGTCCGAGACCACCGGGGCCGAGTTCGCGACCACGGAGGCAAAGAAGGCGGGCGCCGAGATCAAGGAGTTCACCGGCGCCGACGAGCTCTTCACGGCCCTCAAGGCCAAGCAGATCGACGCCGTCGTGCAGGACTTCCCGATCAACGCCTACAACGCCGACACCACCGGTGACTCGGTCGTCTCGGCGGTGTTCGAGGCCGACGAACCGGAGCAGTACGGCCTCGTGGTACCCAAGAACAAGCCGAAGCTCCTGGCGGCCCTCGACGACGCACTCGTTGCCCTCCTCGACAACGGCGAGTACAAGAAAATCATGAGTGAGTACCTCGGCGACGACGCCGGGACGAGGAGCTGAGCTCGTTCCTCGACGAGTTCTTCAACCTGGAGGTCATCCGGGCGATGCTCCCGGAGCTGCTGACCGAAGGTGCGAAGAACACCCTCGTCTTCACCTTCTTCAGCTTCGTCGGCGGCCTGACCATCGGTCTCGTCGTAGCCTTGGGGCGCCTCAGCGGGAGTAGGTGGCTGCGGTGGCCAGCCGCCGTCTTCACGGACACGCTGCGCGGCTTGCCGGCGCTTCTGACGATCATCTTCATTGGCTTCGGCATACCGATCGCGACGGGCGTGCAGTTCCCGTTCCCCAAGTACTTCCCAGGCTGCCTTGCGCTCGCGCTCGTCGGCGGGGCCTACATCTCCGAGACGATCCGGGCCGGCATCGAGGCCGTACCGAAGGGACAGATGGAGGCGGCCCGCTCCCTCGGGATGCCCCACCGTGTGGCGATGCGACGGGTCGTCCTCCCGCAGGCCTTTCGTCTCGTCATCCCGCCGATGACCAACGAGCTGGTGTTGTTGTTCAAGGACACGTCGCTCCTGGCGGTGCTGGGCACGCTGGCCGGTGGGAAGGAGATCACCAAGTTCGCTCGCGACTTCGCCAACGCCCGGTCGAACACGTCAGCCCTCGTCGCTGGGGGGATCGCCTACCTCATCATCACGCTGCCCCTCATCCGGGTCGTGGCGCAGTTGGAGCGGCGGTCGCGAGCCGGAGGCAGGGCGTGATCTTGATCTCGGGTCTCCGCAAGTCGTTCGGCAACCACGAGGTGTTGCGCGGCATCGATCTCGAGGTGGCCGAGCGTGAGGTGGTCTGCGTGATCGGGCCGTCGGGATCGGGGAAGTCGACCCTCCTTCGCTGCATCAACCGCTTGGAAGAGCCGTCGGCCGGGCGGATTGTCGTCGGGGGCGTCGAGGTCACCGGCCACGGCGTCGACCTCGACCGCGTGCGCACCACCATGGGCATGGTCTTCCAGCAGTTCAACCTGTTCGCCCACAAGACAGCACTCGGCAATGTCACCCTCGCCCTCCGTACGGTGCTGAAGCTCGATGGCGCGGCGGCCGATGCCCGGGGTCGCGAGGTGCTGGCCAAGGTCGGCCTGGCCGACAAGGAGGATGCGCTCCCATCGCAGCTCTCAGGCGGCCAACAGCAACGCGTGGCCATCGCCCGCGCGCTGGCCATGGAGCCGAGCGTCATGTTGTTCGACGAAGCGACGTCGGCGCTCGATCCCGAGCTGGTGGGCGAGGTGCTGGCCGTGATGCGTGTACTCGCCGGCCAGGGCATGACGATGGTCGTCGTCACCCACGAGATGGGCTTCGCTCGCGAAGTGGCCGACCGTGTCGTGTTCATGGACGGCGGTGTCGTCGTCGAAGCCGGCCCCCCGAACGAGTTGTTGTCCCATCCGAAAGAGCCACGGACGCAGGCCTTCCTGGCCAAGGTGCTGTAGCCGGGCGTCAGCCCGTAGCGTCGGAGCCGTGACCCGAACACATCGCGTCGTCCTGCGAGCCTTCGCCCTTTGGACGCTCTACGTCTGGGGCACCCGCATCTGGAACATCCTCAGCGACGACACCCGCTCGACCGGGTTCAAGGTCGTGCACGTGGTAATCGCCGCCATCTCCGTCGCCTTCGCCGTCGCCACCTGGGTGATCGTGCGCCGGTCTCTGCAGAGGAGCCCCGAACGTCTGGCCGCCACGAGCTCATAGGAACGATCTCGAGCGCGGCGTTCGCCTCGGGCGATCGCTTCGTCATCGGATGGTGGTCGGCCACGCCGATCGGGCCGATGCGCGACGTCATGTGGGCCCGACCGGATGGCGAGCGGGTGCTCCTCGTCGACCGGTCAGACGCCGGACGCTTCATCTCCGCCGTCTACGGGTTCGACCGCATCGAGCAGGTCGTGATCACGGGTGGAGCCGGCGACCGCTGGCTCCGGGTATCGGCCGGGATGCTCGAGCTCGACCTTCGGGCGGGGCGAGGCTGGCGACTGCCATTCGGACGGCTGCGGCGACCGTGGGTCACACGGTGGATCGAGGGACCGATCGCCAAGGCCGTGATGGGAGTTGAGACCTACGGCGTGAGCCCGACCGGCGTCCGGGAGTGGTACCGCGCCGACGAGTACCGCCCACTCGTTGGGGCCACGGCGATGGTGGAGGGGCTCGATCTCGGACCCCTCGTAGCCTTCGCCTCGCCGGCCGGCTTCGGGTTCAGCGAGCCTCCCCGCCGCCCTGCGATGGTGAAGGTGCGCCCCCTTCTGCACGACCCGACCGGTCGCCTGGATGCGATGCTTCTGGGATGACGACCATGTACTCGGACGGAAGCCGACGGATGCAGGAGCGCTTCGATTCAGAACGCCTCGCCGACCGACTCGAGGAACGGATCGTCCGCCCCTTCCTCTCGGAAGAGCAGCAGAAGTTCCTGGCCGGCCTCGACTGCTTCTTCCTGGCCACGGCCGACGCCGCCGGTCGGCCGACGTGTTCGTACAAGGGCGGTGATCCCGGGTTCCTCCGTTGCGTTGGTGATCGAACGGTGGCCTTTCCCTGCTACGACGGCAACGGGATGTTCCTGTCGATGGGCAACGTGCTCGAGAACGCTGAGGTCGGGCTCCTGTTCGTGGACTTCGAGCGTGGCTCGCGTATGAGGATCCAAGGGTCGGCGTCGATCGATGCCGACGATCCCCTACTGGCCGAGTTCCCCGAGGCGCAGCTGATCGTCCGCGTCGCCGTGCGGGAGGTGTTCCCCAACTGCCCTCGCTACCTTCATCGTCGTACCCTTGTGCAACGCAGCGAGTTCGTTCCGCGCGAGGGGTGTGAGACGCCAGTTCCGGACTGGAAGCGGTCCCCACTGGCCGAGGGTGTGCTGCCGGCGGGCGATCCGGCGGCCGACGTCAGCTGAGGTCGACGTCGAGGGCCAGCGTGAGGCAGCGACAGGCGCCGCCGGCCTTCTGGAACTCGCTGACGTCGACGACGACAACGTCGAAACCCCACGCCTCCAGCTGCCGTCCCACCGTTGGCGGACACGCCGGCATCACGATGGTGCGTCCGACGACCACCGAATTGGCGACGAAGCCGTACGCGTCTTCGCGCTCGAGCACGAGCGGCTCGGGCACGAGCTCGGCGACGACGCGGGCGCCGTAGCGATCCCAACCGTCGGGCGCAATGAGCGCCCGGCGGTCGTCGAGCGGGCAGAACGTGATGTCCAAGTGATACAGACGCTCGTCGACGAGCTCGACCGACCGCACCGGTGCGCCCGTCAGGCGTGCGACCTCGGCGTGCGACGCGACGTCGCTCCGAGTCCGGTATCCGGAGAGCAGGACTTGGCCGAACGGCAGGGCATCGCCCGCCCCCTCATGGGCCACACCGGCGGGAAGGTTGGTGACCTCGAAGCCGGCGTCGGTGAACCAGGCGACGTCGTGTGGCGTCTCGCCCTGTCGCTCGGTGTGGCGGAACCTCGCCGGTACGAACTGACGGCCATTGACGATTCCGGCGTTGGCCGTGAAGACGAGGTCGGGCAGACCCTTGACCGGTGCCATCACCTCGATCGTGGCGCCGGCCGTTCGCAGCGTCGACACGAGGTGGTCCCATTGCGATCGGGCTCGCGCCGGATCGACGGCGACCTCGGTGCTCATCCAGGAGTTGATCTCGTACAGCACACCGAAGTGCTCGGGCGCGCACATCAGGAACCGACGTCCCCACGCCAGCTCGGCCACGTCGCTAGCGCTCGAGCTGCTCAGCCAGCATCCCCACGAACAGGCCGACATCGGTGACGATGCCGAGGGCCTGGTGGCTCCCGCGGTCGGCCAGTTTGGTGACGACAGACTGGTTGATGTCGACGCAAAACGTCTCGACGCCGGCGGGAAGCAGATTGCCGGTCGCGATCGCATGCAACGTCGTGGCCAGCATGAGCGCCACCGACACTCCGGGGACGAGGCTGCGCATGGCGTCGGCTGCCTCCAACATGTTCGGGATGACGTCCGGGAGCGGACCGTCGTCCCGCAGGGATCCCGCCAGGACGAACGGCACCTCGCGACGGACGCATTCGTACATGACGCCGCCGTTGATGTAGCCGGCATCGACGGACGCGGCAATCGATCCGTGGCGTCGGATCTCGTTGATCACGCGCAGGTGGTTGGCGTGGCCGCCCTCGGCTGGTGTGCCCTCGTCGACGGAGACCCCGAGCGACGTGCCCATGGCATTCGACTCGAGATCGTGGGTGGCGAATCCGTTGCCGGCGAACAGGACGTCGATCCAGCCGGCGCGCACGAGCCGGGCCAGCGGTGGACCCGCGCCGGTGTGGATGACGGCGGGACCGCAGACGGCGAGGATCTTTCCGCCCGCCTCCCGAGCGAGGCGGAGGCGCTCGGCCACGCGAGCGACGAGCAGCGACTTCGGCTTCTCGGACGAAACGTCCGAGCTCATGAACTCGAACGGTGAAGCACCGCGTGGTCGTTCCGGTGCCGTCACCCGCACCCCATCGAAGCCGACGACCACCAGGTCGCCGGCGACCACGCCGTGCATGGGAACGACGCGCACGCCGTCGCCGCTGACGACGAGGGCGCAGTCCATCTCCGGCTGTGCCACGTCGAGCCAGTGGCCGTCGGCCCGAACCCGCGTGGGGAGGTTGGTCGTGGAGTAGAAGCCTGAGGGCAGGACACCGCCACGGTCGGCCGCCACCAGGGCCGCATCGGCGGTGTCGGTCGGGTTGGCCCCGTGGATCTGCAACTCGGCCAGCAGCGCGGCGAGTGCAGCTTCGTCCGGCGCGGTGATCTCGAGGCGCGCGGAACTCGGATCGGTGTTCGTGCGCCCGATGTCCACGTCGAGGAGTCGGTACTCGGCTCCGGAGGCCAGGACGACGTCCATCACCTTGGCCAACAACAGCGAGTCGATGATGTGGCCCTCGAGATCGACGATCTCGGTGGCGGACATCGCTTAGGCCAGCTCCCGCTCGGGCTCGGGCTCGGTAGCGAGATCGGCTTCGACCGCAGCCTCGGCTTCGACCGCAGCCTCGGCTTCGTCCTCCTTGACCTCGGCGATCGGTACCTCGTCGGCGCCGATGGTCGGCTCGGGCTTCATGGCGCCGGCCCCCTCGTCGTAAATGTTGCGGCCGATGACCTGGAGGATGCCGGCGGCCGGGATCGCCAGGAGCGCCCCGAGGATGCCGAAGAGCTCGACGCCGATCAGCACGCTCACCAGAACGGCCAGCGGGTTGAGGCTGACCGTGCGGCTCATGATCGTGGGCTGGAGGACATGGTTCTCGAACTGCTGATACACCACGTAGAAGACGAGGGCGGCGATGCCGCGACCGGGCGAGGAGAGAAACGCCACGCCGACGGTCGGGATGGCACCGAGCGTGGCGCCGACGAGGGGGATGAGGTCGGCGAAGGCGACCCAGAGCCCGAGCACTCCAGCGAACGGCACGCCGGCAACCGCAAGGAACACGAAGGTGGAGAGCCCGGCGACGACGCTGATGGCCAGGTTGCCGGCCATGTAGCCGGTGACGGCCTTGGTGCAGTCGGCGGCCACGAGCCGCACCCGTTCGCGATGCGCACGCCCGATCAGCTTGATGGCCGACCCCGTGAGCTTGGGCCCCTCGAGCACCATCAGGAAGGTCAGCACCAGGATGGTGACGAAGGCGAAGACGCCGCTGGCCACCACCCGGGCCACCTCGAGTGCCGGTGCACCGGCGTTGCTCAGGCTGGCCTGGAACTTCGACTGGTTGCGCTCGATGTATTGGTCGATGTTGAACCGCTTGACGAGCCCGCCGATCGGGCCTCGGCCGTCCTTCGACTTCTCCACGAACTGGGGGAAGTCGTCGATGAAGCCGTTGACCTCGCGCACGATGGGCTGGATGAACGCCGCCAGCATCCCGCCGAGCAGGGCGAGGCCGATGAGGAAGACCACCAAGGTGGAGAGCGACCGGCGCATGCCTCGGCGTTCGAGGAAGTCGACGGCCGGGGTGAGGACGATGGCGAAGAACCCGGCCACGACGAGGAGGCCGATGATCTGGGTGAGGCGCGAGAGCACCGTGAGCAGCACGATCGTGGCCAGGACGATGCCGATGGTGGCGAGGATGGTGCGGA
>JBKJKM010000085.1:0-4731 GCA_046597375.1 Acidimicrobiales bacterium
CCACCACGCCACGCCCGGTGCCGCTCGAGGCGACGAGGGCGTCGGCATCAACGTGTACCAGGCGCCCATCCAGAACCTCTTCAACGGCATCCACATGGCCGGCCCCAACCTGACGGCGGACACCTTCGCCAAGGGCCTCTTCAACTACCCGAAGACCGGCGGCAAGGCCTCGGCTCCGCTCGTCTACTTCACCCGGGAGTCGCCGAACGCCATCAAGGACTTCACCGAGGTGTTCTGGAGCCCGACCGACCGGGGCAAGGACGAGACGGGCAAGGACGGCGCCGGCGTGCTCCTCAAGGCGGAGAAGGGCCGCCGGTACCAGGCCGGCCAGTGGCCGGTCCAGGATCCGAAGGTGCTCGGCGATGCCGCAGGCCAGTCGGTGTACACCGACGACAACCCGCCCGGCGGACCGGCGACGGTGCCCCACGCCCAGGACGGGCACGCCCACGACTTCAAAGCCAAGGGGTGTCTGTCGTGCACGGGCCCAGCCGCAGGATGACCGGCGGCGGGATGACCAGCAGCCGCCGGCCCCGGGGGTAGCCTTTCGGGGCATGTCCCACCTCCGGTGGCACGGGGATCGCCCCGACCTCCACCGACCCGTACTCCTCGCCGCCTTCGAGGGCTGGAACGATGCCGGGGAGTCGGCCACCACGGCCGTGCGCTTTCTGGCCCGCACGCTCGACGCCACTCGGCTGGCGTCGATCGACGCCGAGGAATTCTACGACTTCACCGTGGCCCGGCCGCAGGTGAAGCTCGGCCCGGGCCCGAGCGGCCCTCTGAGCGGGGATGACGGCCTCACCCGGTTCATCGAGTGGCCCGACCCCCTGCTCGACGTCGCCCGCCTGCCCAACGGTCGCGACCTCGTCCTCCTCACCGGCATCGAGCCGGCGCTGCGGTGGCGCACGTTCACCGCCGAGGTGGCGACGTTGGCGTCGTCCCTCGGCGTCGAGATGGCCCTCACCCTCGGCGCCCTGCTGGCCGACGTACCCCACACCCGGCCGGTGCGGGTGACGGGCACGGCGACCGACGCCGATCTCGCCGTCGAGCTCGGCTTCACCCGCTCGCGCTATGAGGGGCCGACCGGCATCCTGAGCGTGTTGCTCGCCGCCTGCCAGGGCGCCGGCATGCGGGCGGCGTCACTTTGGGCCACGACCCCGCACTACCTCCGCGAGACCCAGTCCCCCAAGGCCGCCCTGGCCCTGGTCGAGCGGGTCGGACGCATGCTCGACTTCACCGTCGACACCACCGAGCTCGAGATCGCCACCACCGCCTACGAGCGTCAGGTCGACGACATGCTCTCGGGCGAGGACGACGTGGCCGACTACGTGCGGCGCCTCGAAGAAGACGGCAACGACGACGAGGGCGACGGCGAGACGTTCGACCTGCCCACGCCCGACGAATTGGCCTCCGAGGTCGAGCGCTTCCTCCGCGAGCAGCCGGGCGGCGCTGCGGGCTAGCCCGGTAACTAGCCCTTCCGGGTGGTCCGAAATGACCTCCAGACCACTCTCTCCTTCCGCCGATCACTTTGGTGAGGGAAGGAGGTGCAGATGGTTTCCGAGACACGTGTCCAGGTTGACGAGCGCGGCTTCACGTTGGTCGAGCTCATCGTCTCGCTGACCATCCTCGCTCTCGGCATCGTCGGCGTCATCGGCGTCATGAACTCCTCCTTCGGTGTGGCCGTCCGCACCAACGAACGCTCGCGCGCGGTGAACCTGGCCACCCGCGAGATCGAGTCTGTCCGGGCGGTCCCCTACGACGTGTTGATTCCGACGGGCACGACCGAGACGCGCACCGAGAAGGTCGGCGGCACGACGTTCACCGTCGAGAAGGCCACGACCTGGGGCGCCCGCGGCACCAACGCCTACGCCGTCAAGGACCTCACCGTCAACGTGCGGTGGGCGGCCAACGGCACCATCCACGACGTCGCCCAGGTCACGACCGTCTACCCCGGGGGCCTCGGCCCCAAGGCCGTGCCGGCCTCCGACCCCTGCGGTTCGGCCGGCACCCCGAGCGGGCCCATCGCCCTCCTCGCCGGCGCCCCTGGGCTCCTGAGCGAGACGGCCGTCGACCTGGCGTGGACGCCATCGACGTCGTCGGGCACGGCGGTGGCGGCGTGGCGGATCGACATGACAACCGGCGGCACCAACCAGACCATCACCACGACCCACCCGGTGGCGTCGACGGTGTATCGCGTCGAGGGCCTGTCGGCCAACACCACCTACTCGTTCAAGGTCGCGGGCATCTCGGCCTGCGGGAAGCTGTCCGCGTGGTCGCCCGTCAGGGACGTCACGACGCTCGTCTCGCTCGCCACGACCTGCAACCTCGGCACGCCGAGCGTGACTCCGTCGTCCGCCCGCCGGGCCAACAACGGCGTCGCCGCCGGCCTCGACGTCTCTCCGACCGTGGCCGTCAACACCACGGGCACCTGCACGGGCATGCACATCAAGTACGAAGCGACGGCGGGCGTCATGCGCACCCAGTTCATGTCCGGCGGCTCGGTGAAGACGGTCGTGATCACGGTCGCCGGCCCGTGGGACATCGGGGTCCACACAATCAACATCTACGACGGCGCCAACACCAAGCGGGGCTCGCTCCTGCTCACGGTGTGCGCCCACAATGCGGGAACGTGCTGATGGGCGCCCGGCGCGACGACGAGTCCGGGTTCACCGTGCTCGAGCTGGCCATCGTGATGATGATCTCCTCGATCGTCATGGGCTCGCTGATCGGGATCCTCGACTCGCAATCACGGGCCGAACGGTCGATCAATGGCCTGGCCAGTGCCCAGGAGCAGGTGCGCCTCTCCCTCGTGGCCATCCAGTCCGATCTCCGCTCCGCCGAACCGCTCGTGGCCCTCCCTGCGGCCGCGGACTTCCCGAAGCGGATGGAGATTCTCCACCTCGCGTTCGACACCGACACCTTGATCCGCCTGCGCTGGCGCCTCGACGACGCCAACGACGAGCTCGTTCGCGAGGCGCTCGACGGCAGCGGCAACGTGACCGGCACGACCCATCGTCTCCGTGGGGTCACCAACAACACCGTGTTCCGGTACTTCAACTCCAGGGGCGACGAGCTCACGGCGGAGAACTCGACGTCGGAGATCATCGCCCGCTGCACCCTGCGGGTGCGGGTGCTCATCGACGCCGCCCCCGAGGACGGCCCGCAACCACTCGACAGCTGGTCGGACGTGCAGTTGCGCAACCGGCTGCCCGGCGGGGTGGGCTGCTAGTGCGGCGAACCGCGCAGCGGCTGCGCTTCCGACTCGTCCGAAACGAGGACGGCAGCACCCTCATCATCGCCATGATGGTCATGATCATCCTGTCGACGCTGTCGCTCGCCGTACTGAGCCGCACGCTGTCGTCGATGGCCTTCATCCGCCACGGTCAGGACTACGACGCCGCACTGGCCGCCGCCGACGCCGGCCTGTCGGACGCGTTGTACAAGATCGACCAGACGGCGCCGGCGACGTGGACGTACACCGGAACGTCCGGCGCCGGCACCTACTCCTACAAGGCGATCAAGAAGGACGCCACCGAGTACGAGGTCCGCTCGATCGGCGAGGTCGGTCGGTCGAAGCACGGCATCCGGGCCAAGGTCAACCGGTCGGCCAGATACCCCTTCGTGTTGTTCTCGAACCAGGACATGACCCTCAACGGCAGCACGGTCCTCGACATCTTCACCATCCGCTTGGGCGTGCCCGTATCGGGCGACGCCAACCTCGGCTCCAACGGCAAGATCATCGTCAACTCCGGGGCGGGCGCCGGCGACGCGCAGCACTACTACGCGCCGAACGGCGGCTGCATCGGCTGCCCGGTCCCCGTCGAGCACAAGGAGGGGGCCTACAAGCTCGAGCCGGTGGTGGCACCGGCTGGGGCGGCGGCGTGTCCCGGCACGTACGTGGCCCTTACCGATTCGTACCTCATCACCGGGCCCGTGACGCCCGGCACCTACAAGTGCACCAAGAAGGTCACGTTCACCGGCGTCGTCGACGTCTTCGGCGCCGGCGCCTTCATCCTCTACCTCGTTCCCGCGACGCCCACGTCCCCCGCGCCGGCCCTCGACATCAGCACCGCCATCATCAACCCGCTCGGCAAGTCCCGGGACTTCCAGATCCACAAAGCGGGCGACGGCGAGCTCCGTGTGCCGATCGGCGGCGGGTCGGCCCCCGCCCTCTCCTACAACGGGATCATGTATGCCCCCGACAGCACGGTGACGATCAACGGCGGCATCCACTGGGTGGGGTCGTGGGTCGTCAACAAGGCCGTGGTCAACGGCGGCCCGACCATCAAGATCGGCTACGACCTCGACCTCGAGACCTACCTCGGCGTCGACTGGAAGGTGAGCCGTTACGCCGAGGTGTCCTCGGCCTCGATCCCCCTCACGTGACGCGGGGATCTCGGGTGCGGGAGACTGTGCACCGCGGTTCACCGTCGCCCGACCCCACCGCCCCCTCCGCCATGACCGATCCCCCCGACGCCGACGCCGGCACGGCCATGCGATGGACCGAACACGGCCCCGAGCCGATGCCGCCGGCGCCGCCGGCGCCTGTGGTCGAACCGCCGGTGGTCGAAGCGCCGGTGGTCGAAGCGCCGGCGCCTGTGGTCGAAGCCAACGGGCACGTGGACGGGGCCTCCGATCTTTTGCCGCCGCTGGCCACCCGAGCGACCCCGACCAGCGATGCGCCACCGGCGGGCGCGAATGGCCGCCAGGTCGCTCGCCGGCTCTTCGGCGTCC
>JBKJKM010000093.1:0-42679 GCA_046597375.1 Acidimicrobiales bacterium
GTCACCGCCCACTTGCTCGGAGACGACTCCGACGACCAGGACCTGCTGCACGTCCTTGCACCGGCCACGGCGGATGCCGCCCCCGATCCGGCCGGGCTGGCCCGGGCGCTCGCCGCCGGCGCCCGGCTCTGCTACCTCCGAGAGAAGCCCGGCTCCTCCGGGCGGAGCTTGGCCGTCGCGGGCCTCGCAGCCGCGGGCCGCCCCGTCGTCACACTCGACCTCGGGCGCCTCGGGCCGAACGAGGACCCGCTCGCCGTCGCCCGCATCGCCATGCGTGACGCCCGATTGCGGGGCGCCGGACTCGTGGCCGGACCCATCGAGGCACTGGCCGATCGGGGCATTGGCGCCGTGCGGGCCTTCGCTGATCCGGCCGCCTCGGCGGACGGTGCCGACGTGGAGCTGGCGGCGCCCGTCGTGTTGATCGGGCGGCGCAGCTGGGAGCCGGCGTGGAGCCACGAGGTGCCGGTGCTCCTCGACGTCGAGCCGCCGACGTCATTGGATCGCGCCGATCTCTGGCGCAGCACCCTCAACGGCAGTGCGGATGGCGCGCTCGACGCCGCCGAGGTCACGCAGCACTTTCGCCTGACCCCTGAGCAGGTCACCCGGGCGGCCCGGGCGGCCCGACTTCAGGCGGTCACGGCAGGCACCGAGCTCGCGCTCGAACACCTCCGGGCTGGCGCCCGGGCCCAGAACGCCGCCGGGCTCGAGAACTTGGCCAAGCGCATCGTGCCGCGGGTCGGTTGGGAAGATCTCGTGTTACCCGAGAGCACGCTCCACGGCCTCCAAGAGCTCGCCAGTCGAGCTCGTAACCGCGAGCGCGTCATCGACGAGTGGGGTATGCGCCCCGGGGGTGGTCGCGGGCGCGGCATCACGGGCCTGTTCGCCGGCGACTCGGGCACCGGCAAGACGATGTCGGCCGAGGTCATCGCCGGCGTGCTCGGGCTCGACCTCTACGCCATCAACCTCGCCACCGTCGTCGACAAGTACGTGGGCGAGACCGAGAAGAACCTCGAGCGGATCTTCTCGGAGGCGGACGGCATCAACGGCGTGCTGCTCTTCGATGAGGCCGACGCCATCTTCGGAAAGCGGTCCGAAGTGCGCGACGCCCACGACCGCTACGCCAACATCGAGACGGCCTACCTCCTCCAGCGGATGGAATCATTCGACGGGCTGGCGCTGCTGTCGACCAACCTGCGCGCCAACCTCGACGACGCCTTCTCCCGCCGTCTCGACGCGGTGATCGATTTCGCACTGCCCGACGCCGAGTTTCGCCAACAGCTCTGGGAGCGGTGCCTGGGCACCGTGCCGCGTGGCGACGACCTCGACCTGTCGTTCGCGGCCGAGCGTTTCGAGCTCTCGGGTGGCAACATTCGCTCGATCGCCGTCACAGCCGCCTACTTCGCCGCGGAGACCGGAAACGACGTCGGCATGCTCGAGCTCATGCGAGCCACACAACGCGAGTACCGCAAGCTCGGCCGGCTCTGCGTCGAGTCAGAGTTCGGCCCCTGGTACCAGCTGGTCGTCGCTGGCTCCTAGAACGAGGCGTCCATCGCCGCCTCGAAACCCTGCCGGGGCGTCAACCGGCCGAGTCGCACACGCAGAACTCGTTGCCCTCGGGGTCGACCATGAGTATCCATGTCGTCCCGTGCTCCGAGCTCGTCCCGGGGGCGGCTCGCCTGGCACCGAGCGCCTCGAGTCGCGCCGTTTCGGCCTCGATGTCGGTCACGTGAACGTCGAAATGCATGCGGTTCTTGCCGGCCTTTCGTTCCTCGACCCGCTGGAGCAGAAGCTGGGGCGCACCCGGCTCGGTTGCCCGAAGGACGACGTAGTTCCCGAACATCCCGAGGTTCGTGTAAGCGAGCGCCGCCGACCAGAATCCGCCGAGGGCCTCTGGGTCCGCGCAGTCCAGGACCAGTCCGAGCTTTGCCATGTGCTGCAGCCTCGCACGCCGATCCCGACCCGAATCGAGGTCAGCCCATCCGGCGAGCCAGCCGTCCGTCCCAACGGAACCACTCGACGACGCCGTCGTTGCCCCGCACGAACTCGCCGCGATGGCCCGTGTACGGCATGTCGAGCGCTTGCACCCGGTCGTCGTCACGGAACACGAGTCTCGTCGGGCGCGCTTGGTCGACCTCGTCGTCACCCGACCACAGCGCCCGCTGCGGCGTGGACACGTCGAGACGCAGACCGTCGCCATCGGCGACCACGTCGAGATCGGCCAGCACCGACTGGTAGCGGCCGGCGCACTCCTGGAGCACCGATGTCGCCGGCGCGAAAGGCACGCCGATGGCGTCCTCACCGAGCAGGCACTCCCGAATTACTCGGTCGAGTTGATGGTGGTGCTCGGCGTTCGTGAGCATCACCCACGCCAGCCCCCGCTCCGGCACGAGACGTAGGTCGGCCTGGTAGCCGTTCGTCGTCCCGCCGTGGTGCACGACCGTGGCGCCGGCGTAGCGGTCGATCATCCACGACAGCCCGACCTGGTCGCAGAGGCTCCCGGCCGCCCGCTGCGGCGGCTGCATCGACGCCACCTCGTCCGTCGGCGGCGAGAGGTGGAAGCGGGCGTAGGCGACGAGGTCGTCGACGCACGACAGCACACCGCCGGCGCCGTGGTGTGCCCGGGGACGCCGCCACCGCTGCGCCTTCCCTCCACGGTGGCCGACGGCCACCCGCTCGGTGATGGCAGCCTCCGCCGAGAAGGTCGTGCGGCGCATCCCGAGCGGACGAAGCACAAGGTCCTTCACCGCCCGCTCGTACGACGTGTCGTTAATCCGGGCGACCACGTGCGACGCCAGGTTGAACGCCGAATTGTTGTACGAGTAGGTCGATCCCAGGGGTGTCAGCTGCGGCGCCTTGGCCAGCTTGGCCACGAACCGGGCGAGGGCGTCGTCGCCTTCTCCGGTGTCGGCGAAGTAGTCGCCGACCCAGCCCGTCGCGTGGGTGAGGAGGTGCCGCGTCGTCACGCGTTCGGTGAGCTTGTCCGAAGACAGCCGCAGGTCGCCGACGTAGCCCATCACCGGCTCGTCGAGATCCAGGCGGCCGTCGGCCACGAGCGCCATGACTGCCGTCGCCACGAACGTCTTCGAGATCGACCCGATCTGGAACAGCGTCGACCCTGTCACGGGCAGCGGATGCTCGACGCTGGTGACGCCCTCGCAGATGGTCCGGACCTCATCGCCCTCGAGTACGACGACCGACACACCAGGAATGGCGAGTGCCGCCATCTCCGACCGGACGACCGTTTCGAGCTCGTCCGCGCCAGTGGGCATGCCTGCAGTCTGTCTCGCGCACGATGGCCGTGTTCATCCGGATTCCTGAGACCGTCCGTGCGATGATCCGACGGTGACCGGAACGGGAGGAGATCCCGTCGCCGAGGGTCGAGCGGCACTCCGCCGAGGGGACACCGCCGCCGCCAGGGCCGCTCTTGGCACCGCCGATCGCACCGAGCCCGGCACCCTCGAGGGCTTCGCTCGCGCCGCCTACATCGACCTCGACTTCGACACCGCCATCGACGAGTGGGAGCAGGCCTACGCCGCCTACCGGAAGGCCGACGACGCCATCGGCGCCGGGCGGTGCGCCCGGACACTCGCGTACATGCACGGGTCCATCCGAGGCGACGGCGCAGTGATGAGCGGCTGGCTGTCCCGCGCCACGACGCTCCTCGACGACGCGCCCGACACCGCCGAACGGGGATGGGTCGCCCTCAACCGAGGAATGTTCGGCAGCGACCGGGGCGAGCGAGACGTGTTGTTCGGCGTCGCCCTCGAGATCGGCCGACAGTTTCGCGATGACGATCTCGCGTTCGTCGCCCTCGCCTACCGCGGCGCCAACCTCGTCCACGCCGACCGCGTGGTCGAGGGGATGACGCTCCTCGACGAGCGCCAGCCTTCGCGGCCCGGGTCGCCGCCGCCACTCGGGTCGAGCGCTTCACCGGCACGGCCTGCGAGAACCTCTTTCGCCAGCCCTACGGTCCGGGCTGGGCCCTCGTTGGCGACGCCGGCTACTCGAAGGACCCGATCACCGCGCAGGGCATCACGGATGCCTTCCGCGACGCCGAGCTGTGCAGCGGCGCCATCGCCGGCTGGCTCAGCGGCCGATCGTCGTTCGGCGACGCCATGTCGGCGTACCAAACGACCCGGGGGATGACGCCGTCGGCCCGATCTATGAGTTCACCGCCCAGCTGGCGTCGCTGACCCCGCCCCCGCCCGAGCTCCAACAGCTTCTGGGTGCGGCGTGCGGCAACCCCGAGGCGATGTCCGACTTCGTCAGCCTCACTACCGGCACAGTTTCTCCCGTCGACTTCTTCGACCCGGCCAACATCGGCCGGATCGTGGGCGCCGCCGTCAGCGCCGGCGTCGGCTCGTAGCGCTTCCCGAAAGGGAAGCGAGGTCACCCTTCCTGGGCAGGAAGCCCCGGCCTACACTCGACACCACATCCCTCGGAGGTGGGCATCGATGTCTGATTACGAGCTGCTCCACGACGTCAACGCCGGCATCAAGCCGAAGGAGACGAAGGAACACGAGAGCGGCGCTCTCGACCACACGACCGTGGCCAAGGCGGTGGAGCACCGCCGTCCAGACGCCCTCGGTGCCTCTGGCGCGATGCACCTGCAGCGGGCCGCTGGCAATGCGGCGATGGGAGCGCTGGTGCAGCGCAAGGAAGAGGAGTCGCCGGTGCGCGACCTCGTCGGCAAGGGCGGCGGGACGAGCCTCGACGCCGGCGTGCGCACCCAGATGGAGTCGAGCTTCGGGCACGACTTCGGAGACGTGAAGGTGCACACCGGGAGCGAGGCCTCCACGGCGGCGAAGTCCGTGCAAGCCCAGGCCTTCACCGTCGGCAACGAAGTGGTCTTCAACGAAGGCAAGTACAGCCCCGACAGCGCCGACGGCCAGCGGACCATCGCCCACGAGCTCACTCACGTCGTGCAGCAGCGCTCGGGCGACGTTCCCGGCGAGACACGTGGCGGCGGCGTCAAGGTCTCCGACCCCGGTGACTGGGCCGAGAAGCAAGCCGAGTCCACCGCCGACGCCGTGATGGCCAGCGGTACCGGTGACCACGCCGGCCACGACCACGCGCCGGCGGTCGCGAGCAGCAGCGCCGTGCAGCGGACCGAGGAAGACGAGGTGCAGACCTTGCGCGAACCGTCCGTTCAGCGGGCCGAGGACGAGGGCAAGGCCCCGGAGGAGGAAGAGGAGATGCCCGCCCAAGCCCTTCACGACGACGCCGCCGTCCAGCGCGAAGACGACGAGCTCGAGGAGCAGTAGACCCGCCCATCTCCAGGTACATCCCCGATGCCCGCCCGTGAGGCGGGCATCGTCGCGGCTGCCCTCTGCCCCTTCAGGCAACAGACGCTTCCCTCAGCACCGCCCGCATGGACCTAGCGGTGCGACGCCTCCAGCGACCAAGGTCAGAGGTGATCGTCCCCGGTCGGTGAGGAGGAGGCCTACATGCCTCAGTATCTGTCCCCAGGTGTCTACGTCGAAGAGCTCGACGGCGGCGCCCGTCCGATCGAGGGTGTCGGCACCGCCGTCGCCGCGTTCGTCGGCCTGGCGGAGCGTGGCCCATTCAACGAGCCCACGCTCGTCACGAACTGGACCCAGTTCGTCACGACCTTCGGTGAGTTCGTCCAAGGTTCGTACCTGGCCCACTCCGTCTATGGCTACTTCCAAAACGGCGGCGGCATTGCCTATGTCGTGCGCATCGGCGGCGACGGCGAAGCCGCTCAGCCGTCGGCCCGCGGTGAGCTCGGCGCCGGCGAGGGCAAGCAGTTGCCCTACCGCGTCAACGCCCTCGAAGCCGGCGCCGCCGGCAACGACATCTCCGTCGAGATCCAGCACCCCGAAGGCGAGGGTGCCGCCGACGACGTCTTCACGATCGTGGTCAAGAAGGGCAACAAGGTCGAAGAGACCTTCCCCGACTTGACGACCAAGAAGGGCAAGCAGAACGCCACCCAAGTCGTCAACGCCACGTCGAAGCTGATCCGCATCGAGGAGGCCACCAGCGGTGGTTCGCTCGAGCGTCCGGCCAAGGGCAACGTCGGCCTCGCCGGCGGCAGCGCCTCGGCGGCTCCGGCTCGCGTGGAAGCCGGCGACTACGTCGGCGACGTCGCCAACCGCACCGGCTTCGGCGCCCTCGAGGCCATCGACGAGGTCACGATGCTGGCCGTTCCCGACCTCACGGCGGCCTACGAGCAGGGACACATCAACGGCGAGGGCTTCCAGGCCGTACAGCTGGCGATGATCAGCCACTGCGAGCTCATGGGTGACCGCATGGCCATCCTCGACCCGCCTCCCGGCATGAACGCCCAACAGATCAAGGAGTGGCGGGTCGACAAGGCCGGCTACGACTCGAAGTACGCGGCGCTCTACTGGCCCCGCATCAAGGTGCTCGACCCGGTCTCCGGGCAGAACATCTTCGTGCCGCCTTCCGGGCACCTCGCCGGACTCTGGGCCCGCACCGACAACGAGCGCGGTGTCCACAAGGCACCGGCCAACGACGTGCTCCGCGGCGCCGTGAGCCTGGAGATCAACATCACCAAGGGCGAGAACGATCTGCTCAATCCCGAGGGCATCAACTGCATCCGGGCCTTCCCCGGACGCGGCATCCGCGTGTGGGGCGCCCGCACCCTGTCGAGTGACCCGGCGTGGAAGTACATCAACGTCCGCCGCCTCTTCAACTACCTGGAGAAGTCGATCCAGGTGAACACCGACTGGGTGGTCTTCGAGCCGAACGACCGCGACCTGTGGGCCAAGATCCGCCGCACGATCGCCGGCTTCCTCGTCATGGAGTGGCGCAAGGGTGCCCTGTTCGGCTCGACGCCGGACGAGGCCTTTTACGTCAAGTGCGACGACGAGACGAACCCGGCCGAGGGCATCAGCCTCGGGCAGGTCGTGTGCGACATCGGCGTCGCTCCGGTGAAGCCCGCCGAGTTCGTGATCTTCCGCCTCCAGCAGCTCGAGGGCGGCGTCTCCCTGGTCGGCGAGTAGCGCGGCCCGAGTAAGTCCGAGAACGAGTCAGAGAGAAGAGAACGACAATGGCATGGGATTTCCTCACAGGTGACGCCCTCGTCGCCAACAGCTTCGGCTGCGAGATCGACAAGCAGAAGCTGGTGGTCAAGGAGGTCAGCGGACTCAAGCAGGAGTTCGACATGATCGAGGTCAAGAGCCAGACCGCCACCGGTGTCTACCAACTCAAGAAGATCCCGGGTCGTCCGAAGCCGGTCACGGTTACGGTCACCCGGGCGCTCACCGACGACATGTTCTTCTCCGAGTGGATGAAGAAGATCGAGAACGGCGCGACCGACCGTCGTGACGTGATCGTGTCGGTGTTCTCCCCGCAGGAGGTGGGCAAGGCGGTGAAGCGTTTCACCATCAAGGACTGCCAGCCCAGCTCCCTCGAAGTGACGACCCCGCAGGCCGGTGGCACCGCTCCCCTCGAGGAGAAGGTCACGCTTCAAGGCGTGACCATGCTGGTCGAGAAGGGCTGATGAAACGGACGATTCCCGGTACCCCCGGGACCGTCCCGCAGCCGGAGGACACGGAGTACCAGGCGGGGGCGCCGGCAGCGATGCCGGCGCCCCCCCTGCGCACCGAGTACCCGTTCGAGCTGCCCCGGGGGTACCTCGATCAGTACGGGACGCTGCACAAGCGTGGTGTCATGCGCATGGCGACGGCGCGGGACGAGCTGCTTCCGCTTTCGGATGCGCGGGTGCAGGCCCGGCCGGCGTACCTCACCGTCGTGCTCCTCGCCCGGGTGATCACCCAACTGGGTGACCTCGACGAGAGCCGGATCGACGACAGCGTCATCGAGCGGCTCTTTGCCGCCGACCTCGCATTTCTCCAAGACCTGTATCGACGGATCAATACCGAGGGCCACACCCGCGCGGCAGTGCGGTGCCCGAACTGTGAGCACGACTTCACCGTGGACGTGGCTGGCGGTGGTCGCCCGGGGGGATCGTGACGTACGCGGTCGAGCAACTCTTCGAGGAGATCGCGTACGTGGCGTACCACTTTCACTGGGCTCACGAAGAGCTCATCGACCTCGAGCACCTTCGCCGCAAGGCGTTCGTGCGGGAGATCGCCAAGATCAACCAGCGCCTGAACGAGCTGGCCAAGCAGGAAGCCGACTGAGTCGAAAGACATGTGGCCCTTCCGTCGCAATCGCGACGAACCCTCTCCGGACGCTGCGCCCTCCGCGGACGCAAGCACGGCCTCACCCTTGTCGGGTGAGGCCGATGTGGCGCGTGCGGAGCGAGCGCCGACCGGTGACTGGATGACGATGCCGACGGTGAGGACGGCGATCGCGCCGATGCCCACGACGTTCCGTGTGCAGACGCTTCCCGAGATCCTCACGAGCCACCACGACACTCGGCTGAGCGGCTCGCTCGGTCATGCCGTCTCGGCTGAAGGACCGAGCGGGACCATCGAGGGACTGACCAGCGCCGCGGGATCGAACCCGACGGCGCCGGGTCGCGGCAACGCCGACCGACCGCTCCGCGAACCCTTCCACGCGCCGGCGGCAACCGAGGAGATCGCACCGCTCACCGTGCGCCGCCTCGCCACGTCCGGCGGCGCCGCTCCGCTCGCGACGTCCGGCACCGCGAGCCCAACGCCCGTCCTGCCCGAACCTGCAGTCAGTCGCGTGCTCGCCTCCCCGGGTCCGATGCCTTCCCCGGCCTCGCTGGGCTCGCGGCCACTACCCATCGCCCGAGTCGTGGACGCGCCGGCGGCCGCCTCAACGGCCCCGATGGCGTCCGTCCCCTCTGCCCCGGCGCTGTCGGCTGAACCAACATCCTCTCCCCTCGTCGGCACAGACCGCGTCGGTGGCTTCGAGGTCGACCTCGAAGCGATGCTCGCCCCCGAATCCGAGCGTCCTCCGCTGCTCAGCCCACCTCCAGATCTGGCTCCGCCGATCCAGCGACGCGCCCAGAGCGATGCGTCGTCGTTGCCGTTGCGGGCACCGGCCGCACCATCGACTCCCGATCTCCTCCCGCCCATCCAGCGGCTGGCCACGGAGACACCCTCGGCTCCGACGGACGCGCCGCGGTCAACCGGTGGCGCAGCTTCCACGGCTGCGGCGATCCCAGGCGGCGCCGATCCCGAGCATTTGACGAGCAACGATGCGCCCACGGTCGGTGGCTCGACGCAGCCGCTCGTGTCGCCGTCGCCCACCACCCCGCCTTCGGCTGCCGATCGCACGAGCCCATCGGTCGACTTGCCACTGGTCGCGCCGGCGGCGACGGCTGCGTCACCACCGTCGCCCGACTCGCCATCGATGGCATCCCCGTCGCCAGGGTCCTCGCCGTCGGTGGAGCCCTCACCGTCGACCCCCTCGACGCCGGCAACTTCAGCGGTATCTGCGCCGGTGCAGCGAGCGGCGGAGTCGGGAACGGACGGAACCAGAATGACCTCGGTGCAACGCGCCGAGGACGAGAGCGGACTGGCCGGGCTGGCACCGCTCCTGGGTGGAGCGGCTCTGGGCGCGAGTGCGGGGGGGCCGGCGGCGGCCGGAAGCGACGAGGGCGACTCGGCCGGCCAGACCGGAGAGGGCATGGGGCTGCCTCTGGTCTCTCGCTCGGTCGATGCGACCGTCGCAGGGGCAGCACCCGATGCGCCGAACGCTGCGGATCCCGACGATCCGAGCGGCGGAGGCGACGACGAGATTGCGCCAACCCTCGGAGCCAACGACACCGGTCTCGGCGTCGCGGTCCAGACACTCGGTGAGAGCTCGAGTCCGGCCGGGCCCGCGCCGCTCGATCTCCCACTCGCCCCACCCGATCCCTCCGGCACCCTGGCGCCGCCGGCGGTTGCGGCGTCCATCGTCGACCGCCCCCTGCTGGGTAGCACCGACGACGGCGGCTCGATCAGCTCGACCGCTGGAGCATCGAACGCTGCCGCCCCGCAGGCAGCCCCGTCGACAGCCCCGCTCCCGCCGAGCGCGACGAGCGGATCCGGCGCATCCAGCGCATCCAGCGCGGCGATGCGTCCGTTGGCGGCCCAACGTTCCTTGTCCTCTGCCCCCACCTCGGCTCCGAACCCGAGCTCGGGCGCGTCACCGAGCGCAGCGCCGGGCGCCTCGCCGGGCGCCCTGGCCACCGTCTCCAGGACCGCGGCGCCGCTCTCCGGCGGCGACGGAGCGGCCACCCCGTCGATCCCCAACCCCATGACCGCCCTGGCTTACGCCGTGCCGCAGGCCGGCCCCGTGCACTTGCAGCGCCAACGTGACGACAACGGCGACGGGGGCGGCGGCGCCCGCCCGAGCGAGCCGCGTCCCCTGGCGGTGTTCCGCCAAACCGCGTCGGCGCCGGCGGTGCCCTCGTCGGTGTTCCAGGACTCGTCACCGCTCCCGTTGCACTCCCCCGCCCTCAACGTCCCGAGCAGCACCGACCTTCTCGTCAAGGCCGGACTCGGCGAACGCGGCTCCGACGGCTCGTTCCTTCGCTCCACTCCTCCACCCGGCGTCGAGTCCTCGTTCATCGTCCAACGCCAGCAGGAGACACCGGGGCACTCGGCGTCGCCGGCCGGCATCAATGGAGGTGCACCCCTCTTGGGTGTCCAGCGGACCGTCCAAGTGGATGCGGTGCAGACATCCGTCGCCGCCCCGGCCGGTGATGGCGGCGCCGCCAACCTCACCGACGCCGACGTCCGCAAGCTCTACCTCAAGATTCGGGCCGAGCTCGATGCCGATCTTCGACGCCAGCTCGAGGCCAAGAATCGCAACGGACGATACCGACCGTGACAACCCGAACGGGGAGGAACCCGTGAGCAGCATCCCCACCAATGACAACGACCCGGCCGTCGCCCTCCGGTTCCACCTCCATCTCGACAACCAGAACATCGGGTGGTGGAACAGCTTCGAAGGGCTCGGGATGGAGACGAGTATCGAGACGCGCGAGGAAGGTGGCAACAACGCCTGGGTGCACCAACTCCCGACTCGGCTCAAGTTCACCAACGTCAAACTCAGTCGGCCGATCAACGACGACAGCGGCAAGGTGGCCGTCTGGTTCATGGCCATCTCCCAACAGGTGAAGCGTGGCGCCACCGCGCAGATCAAGGCCGTCGACGGTGTCGGCACGGTCATCGCCCAGTGGAGCCTCAACGACGTGGTGCCGGTGCGATGGACGGGCCCGACCTTCAAGGTCGACAGCCCGCAAGTGGCGGTCGAGTCGATCGAGCTCGCCTATCACGGCTTCATCTCGGGATCCGACAGTGGAGGGAAGGGCACGTGACCGCCCAACGCACATGGACGCCGGCCAAGCTCAAGTTGATCGAGCCGAACAGCGGTGCCAGCGAGAAGGTGATCTACGAACTCGACTTCCCGTTCAACCCGAAGGACTTCTCGATCACCCGCGGTGCGAAGTGGGAGGCCAAAACAACGCCGACCGGCACGCTTCCGCCTGAATACAAGGGCCCGGTTCCTTCGTCGCTGACCGTCGAGATTTTCCTCGACGAGACGACCGAGGCCGACGGCAACATCGCCAAGATCGTCAAGGAGCTGCTGAGCAAAGTCAACCCCGAGTCGAAGTCGACCGACCAGAAGAAGCCGTCGGCCCCCCACGCCCGCTTCATCTGGGGAACCGCCATCGAGTTCAAGGGGTACATCGAGCAGGTCGCCGTCAAGTACACCCTTTTTCGCGAGAACGGAAACCCCGTCCGAGGCACGGTGTCCCTGACGCTCAAGGAGTTCGGTGCTCCTCAGCCGAAGCAAAACCCGACGTCGGGCGGCGAGCCCGGCTCGCAGGCCCACCGGGTGGTGGCCGGCGACACGCTCGCTTCGATCGCCTACGCCGAATACGGTTCGACGTCCGGATGGCGGCGTATCGCCGAGGCCAACACCTTCATCGACGACCCGCTGCGCCTTGTTCCCGGACGCACCCTCGTGATCCCCCCGGTCTGAGATGCCCGTTGAGACCAGTGCCGCCAATGGCGCCGATCCGACCAACTTCGGCGGAATTCCGACGATCACCATCCAGGGCAGCGCCCTGTCGGCCCAAGATGCCAGCCGGATCCTGAGCGCCGAGGTCGAGACGGTGCTGAACCGACCCGACCTGTGCGAGCTCCGTGTCGCGCACAACAGCGACGGGATGGGCACCCCCGCCGACGACATTCCCGCCACGTGGAAGCCCGGCGCCGCACTCAAGGTCGAGTCGGGCACCGGGTCGGACAAGGTCACCCTCTTCGACGGGGAGATCACGTCGGTCGACTACTCGGGCGGTGAAGGCCAGCCAAGCGAGGTGGTCTTGCTCGGCTTCGACAAGCGCCACCGGCTCTATCGCGGCGAACGCAACAAGGTGTCCATCGATGTCAAAGTCGAGGACATCATCTCGTCCATCCTCGCGATGGCCGGACTGCAGGGCACGTTCAACGGTCTCCCCACGGGTCGACTTCCGTACCACCTACAACACGGCACTGGCGGCGACCAGATCGAAGAACTCTGCCGCACCTACGGCCTCATCTGGTTCGTCGAGGAGTCGAAGGTCGTCGTGGCGGCGCCGGACAGCGCGACCACCGAAGTCGCACCGCCGATCAGCCCAAACGTGACGATGCTCCGGTATCGCTTTCGATCGACGTCGAGTTCCGACCCCGGAGGCGGCACGACGACCGTCAAGGGGTGGGACGTCAGGACGAAGGACGCGATCATCGGCCGGGCCGAACGAGCGGCGGGCGTAGCGACCTTGGTGCACCCCGGACCAAGCCCTTCGGATCTCGGGCCCGCACCCGTCGAGCACCCCACCTTCTTGGTCGACCAGTCGGAAGCCGACGTCGTGGCCAAGGCGATGGTGCGCCAGCACCTCGACGCCGGCATGCAACTCGATGCCACGTGCACGTTTCTGCCCAAGCTGCGGGCGGGCAAGGTCGTCAAGGTCGAGTCGGTGCCAGCGCGCTACGCCGGCAAGTACCGCCTCACGCAGGTCCGGCATGTGTTCGACCTGGAGGAGGGGGGTCGAACGATCATCGCCTCGCGTGGTGCCGACGACCCGACCCTCCCTGGGCTCCTCGAACAGGCGGTCTCGCACGGCTCGCCCCACCACGATTCAGCGGCGACCTGGGCCCTGCGCACGGCGATCGTCACCAACATCACACCCGAGCCTGGAAAGCTGGGGGCCATCGGCAACGCCGGTGAGGTCCTCGTGCAGATGCCCTGGCTGGGCGAGGACGTGCAGTCGTCCCCGCTGCGGGTCGTGATGCCGGGGGGCGGTGTCGATCGGGGCCTATTCGTCATGCCGGAGGTCAACGACGAGGTGTTGGTGGTGTTCGAAGCCGGCGACAGCCGACGGGGCTATGTCCTCGGCGGTGTCTACAACGGGAAGGACAAGCCACCTCGTTTCGATGGGGAGTGGGACGACGGCGGCACGGTGGCCCACCGGGTCTTTCGAACGCGAACCGGACAGGAGTTGCTCTTCAGCGACAAGAGCGGCGATGAGCACATCCTCCTGCAGAGCTCGGACAAGAAGTCGTTCATCAAGATCGACAAGGACCAAAGGCTCATTTCTGTCGGGGGCACCGACATCAAGGTCGACAACGAGGGCAAGGTCGACATCACGTCCCAAGGAAACATCACCATCAAGTCGACGGGTGGCGACATCGCCATGGAGGCAATCAACATCAAGATGAAGGCCACGGCCGCCTTCGAAGCCGAGGGCGCCACGGCAAAGATCAAGGGCACCGGGCAAACCGACCTCGAGGGCGCGATGGTCAACGTCAAGGCCAGCGGCGTCGCCAAGGTCGCCGGCAACCCGATCATGTTGAACTGAGGTTTTGATCCATGGCAGAAGCATTCGTCGGGAGCGGCCTCTCGTTCCCCATCCGAACGACGGCGAGCGGCGCCATCGCGCTTGTCTCCGCGGACCAGGAACTGCGCGAGTCGATCCGGCTCATCCTCGGGACCGCCTACGGCGAGCGTCCGATGCGGCCCGAGTTCGGGTGCGGGATCCACGAGCTCGTCTTCGCCCCATCGAATTCGACGACCGCCGGGCAAGCGGCCTACGAGGTACGGCGGTCGTTGGCCCGTTGGGAACCGCGCGTGGACGTCGAGGACGTCGTCGTCGGCTATGACCCGCAGAACACGGCGCTCATGTACGTGTCGGTGACCTACCGGGTCAAGGGTGGCAACGACCCCCGGAACCTCGTCTTTCCCTTCTACACGATCCCGCCCGAGGAGTAGTCATGTCTCTGCCCGCCCCGCATCTGGACGACCGCACGTTCCAGAACCTCGTCGACGAGGCCAAGCGCATGGTGCAGCAGCGGTGCCCGGAGTGGACCGATCACAACGTCTCCGACCCGGGCGTCACGCTCATCGAGACGTTCGCCTACATGGTGGATCAGCTGATCTGGCGACTCAACCGCGTGCCGGAGAAGACGTACATCAAGTTTCTCGAGCTGATCGGCGTCACCCTTCAGGCACCGACGGCCGGTCGCACCGACGTCACCTTCTGGCTGACGGTCGCGAGCAACGAGGTCGTGACGGTGCCGGCCGGATCCCAGGTGGGCACGCCCCGCACCGACATCGAAGGCGTCGTGTTCACGACCGTGGAGTCGCTGTCGATCCCGCCCTCCCACCGCACCTTCGTGGCCACCGAGATCGAAAACCTCCAGGTGAACCACACCGAGACACTCGACAACGGCGCGCCGTTCCTCGCCTTCGCCCGGGTGCCCAACGTCGGCGACTGCTTCTACGTCGGGCTGTCGGGCGCGCTGCCCGGCTGTGCCGTCACGATCGATGTCGGGGCCGACATCGAAGGCGTGGGCGTCGACCCGCGCTATCCGCCACTGGTGTGGGAGGCGTGGAGCGGCAACGGGTGGGTGGAGTGCGACGTGGAGCGCGACGAGACCGGCGGTCTCAATCGCGATGGTTCGATCGTGTTGCACCTCCCCAAGGAGCACACGCAACACGCCGGCATCCTCCGCCTCAGTGCCGGCTGGGTGCGCTGTCGCATCGTGGAGAACCGGGAGTGGCAGCCGGCGTACAGCGCCTCGCCGCGTATCCGCTCGGTGCAGGCCTGGACAAGCGGCGGGTCGGTCGAGGCGGTCAACGCTGACATCGTGCGCGACGAGATCGTCGGGCTGTCCGAGGCCGTGCCGTCGCAACGGTTCCTCCTCCAACACCGGCCGATCGTGCCGATCCCCGGGGGCTACACGGTCGACGTCTCCGCCCTCGAGGGCTGGCAGGAGTGGACCGAGGTCGAGACCTTCGCGCTGTCCGGACCCGACGATCAGCACGTGATCATCGAGGAAGCCACCGGAGAGATCGTGTTCGGCCCCGCCGTCCGCGAAGCCGACGGCACCCTGCGGTCCTTCGGCAAGGTGCCGGAGAAAGGCGCGGCCATCCGCATCCGGGAGTACCGCACCGGGGGCGGTCGAGAGGGCAACGTCGCCAGCGGCGCCATCTCCCAGATGCGCGACTCCCTCCCGTTCATCGGCACCGTCAGCAACCGACGCGGTGCCATCGGCGGCGGGGACGGCGAGACGATCGAGAACGCCAAGCTGCGCGGGCCGATCAGTCTCCGGACACGACATCGCGCCGTGACACGAGACGATTTCGAGCACCTGGCCTTCGCCGCCAGCCCCGAGGTGGCCCGGGCTCGGTGCGTGCCCGCGGGCGAGAACGACGTCGAGCCCGGGGCGGTGAAGGTGCTCGTCGTGCCCCAGGTCGAGGACCAGGAGAACGGCAACCTCGACTTCAGCCAGCTCCTTCCTTCCGACGAGCTCCTCGCGACCGTCACCGACTACCTGGACGAGCGCAGGATCGTTGGAACCCGGGTCGCGGTGGAGTCGGCCGCCTACGTCCCCATCAGCATTGTCGCCCGCATGCGGGCCAAGCCCCGCTACGACGTTCGCAAGCTCGAGGTGGCGGCTTTGCGGGCGCTCTACGGCTACTTCCACCCGGTGCACGGCGGGCCCGACGGCACGGGCTGGCCCTTCGGTCGCACGGTCGCGCCGGGTGAGGCCTACAGCGTCCTGAGCGCCGTGCCCGGCGTCGAGGCCGTCGAGGACGTGCGCCTGTATCCGGCACTTCCCCTCGAGAACCGCCGCGAGGCCCTGGTGCCGACGATCACTCCAGGACCACACGAGCTCGTCTTCTCCTGGGATCACCAGGTGCAGGTCCGACCGTCGTGACGCCGGTACGATTCGCCACGACGGCGGGTCGGCGAGGAGGCAGTTGATGCGAGCGATGATCGAGGGGTTGGAGAGCCCCCATCCGATCGGTCTGGAACTGCCCGGCCTGTTCCATGACGACGACTTCACGCAGCGCTTCTGCGCCGCCCTCGACGAGGTGCTCAGCCCCATCTTCTTGACCCTTGATGCCATCGAGGCCTACGCCGATCCGTGGCTGGCGCCCGACGACTTCCTCACCTGGCTCTCCGAGTGGGTCGGTGTCGAGATCGAAGAGGATCTGGCCGAAGATCGCAAGCGGGCCATGGTCGCCAACGCCACCAAGCTGTACGGCTGGGCCGGTACGGCGCGGGGCCTGGCCGATCTCGTCGAGACCTACACCGGCGTACGGCCCGAGGTCGAGGAGAGCGGCGCCGCATCCTGGTCGTCGGTGCCCGGTGGCGATCTCCCGGGCACGGCGGCGATGACCGTCACCGTCCGGCTGCGGGTCGACGATACATCGACCATTGACGCGTCGCGCGTGGAGCGCCTCGTGCGGCGGACCGTCCCCGCCCACATCATCGCCACCGTCGAGGTCGTCGGAGCCAGCGCGTGATCATCTGCACCAACTGCGGGAACCACAACGAAGACAGCGACGAGTTCTGCGGGTCGTGCGGCAAGTTCCTCGAGTGGGTGGGCGAGCGGGTCGAGGCTCCAGTCGCAGCCGTCGAGGAGACCGCCGAACCTGCGGTCGAGGCCAAGGTCGGGCTGATCGACCGGGTGAAGGCGGCCGTCGGCGTCGAGGGCGGCACCGGCCTCTCCACCGAGCCGACCGGACCGACGCCCGAGGAGCTCGAGCTCGAAGCTGCGGCGACGGCGGCGGCCGCCCGAGCCGACGCCGAGGGCGCCCGGCTGCAGGCCGAAGCCGCCGTCGCCGCCGAGCGAGCAGCCAGAGCCGCCGACGAAGCGCGCCAGCGGGCGGATGACGAAGCCCGGGCACGTGCGGAAGCCGAGACGGCACGTGAGGCCGAGGAGCAGGCGAGGGCGCTGGCGCGTGAGGAGGCCGAGACCGCCCGTCGCGCCGAGCAGGAGGCCACCCGCCGGGCCGAGGACGAAGCCCGTGCAACGGCCGAGGCCGAGCGCCGCCGCACCGCTGAAGCCGAAGCCCAGGCCCAGATGGAGGCCGAAGCCGAGGCCCGAGCGGCCGCCGAGCAGCGGGCGCTCGCCGCCGCCGAAGCCGCTCGCGCCGCGCAGGAAGAAGTGAAGCTGGCTGACGAGGCCTCTCGGCAGGAGGCCGAGGCCGAGGCGGCGCGCCAGGCAGCTGAGGCCCGCCGGGCCGAAGAGGCGGCAGCCGCGGCGCGTCAGGCCGAAGAGGAAGCCCGTCGCCGCCAGGAGGAGGAAGCCAGGGCGGCGGAAGAGGCCGAGGCTCGCGCCCGCGCCGACGAAGCGGCCCGCCGGCAAGCCGAGGACAACGCCCGCGCCGCGCAGGAAGCCGAGCTACGCGCTCGCGAGGCGGCGGACGCCAAGGCCAGAGCCGAGGAGGATGCGCGCCTTCGGGCCGAGGACGAAGCGCGCGCCCGACTCGCCGCCGAGGCGCGGGCACGAGACGAGGAGGACGCGCGGCGGCGAGCCGCCGCGCTACTGGCCCGGCCCAAGACCGTCGCCATGCCGGTCGACATGACGCCCGCGGCCGACCCGTACGTCACCCCGCGCGCCGACGCCGCCATGTCGCCGACCGATGCGTCCGTGGCGCAAAAGCCGGTTGCCCAACAACCGTCCGCACAGCAGCCCTCGATCGTGAAGGGGCCACCGAGACCCGATCCACGGGTCACGGCGCAGCCGGACGTCATCAACCCCGGCGACCTCGTGTGTAGTCAGTGCAGCGTCGGCAACGCCCCGACCCGCAAGTTCTGCCGCAAGTGCGGCAACTCGCTTGCGGCTGCGGTCCCGGCGAAGAAGGTGCCGTGGTGGAAGAAGCTGTTCGGCGGCGGCGGCAGCAAGCGCCGCGTCTCCAAGGAAGCGGCCGACAAGGAGAAGCGTCGTCGTCAGCGCACCGATGCCAGCTTCAAGACGCAGATGGCGATCGCCAACGTCAAGAAGGTCGTCCTCTTTCTCGTGATGGCCGGGGTGATCGGCGGCGCCGTCGCGTTCCCCTCACCCCGTGCGGAGGTCATGCGCCGGGCGCGAGGTGGCGTCGGCGGAATTCAGGACCTCTTCAACCCGAAGGTCAAGTCCGTCATCCCCCTCGAACCGACGGCGACCAGTGCGATCGCCGGGCGCGAGGCCAAGTTCGCCAGCGACCTCGGCATCAACAGCTTCTGGGCCGAGGGGGCCGAGGGTGACGGGGTGGGCCAGACGATCACGTTCACGTTCGCCGAGCCCACCGACCTCACCAAGGTGCTCATCACCTCGGGCAGCACGGACACTCTCGAGAACTACCTCGCCAACCCGCGTCCGAAGGAATTGCACCTGGTCTTCGACAACGGGGGAAGTGCGGACATCGAGCTGTCCGAGGGCGAGTACCGCAAGGCACAAGGCTTCAACCTCAAAGGGGCGAATGGCGTCTCCAAGGTCGACATCGTGATCTCGTCGATCTATCCAGGTCGAGGTGCCCTCGACACCGCCATCGCCGAGGTCGAGTTCAAGAAGAAGGGGTAGGAGCGAGTCCCAGCTCGCGGAGGATGGTGTCGTAGCGCTCGCGGTGCCGGCGGGCGGCGGCGCGGTCGCCGGCCTGTTCGGCGGCGGCGATGATCAGACGCCAAAGGGCGTCGCGATACTGATCGATCCGGAGTCCGCGGTCGGCCTCGGTTGCCGCTTCCGCTCCCCGACCGGCCTCGAGGAGGAGTTCAGCCCGGAGCTGGGAGGCATCGCCGGCGGCGAGGCGAAGGCGGTCACGCTCGCCGGTCAGCCACTCCGCCGCACCCTCGTCGGCCAGGAGCTCGCCCCGGTACAGCTCGAGGGCCTCGGCCAACGCCGCGATGGCCCGCTCGGCGTCGCCCGCGGCGGCGGCATGGCGACCGAGGGCGGACAGGTCGTCGAAGTCGAGCAGGTCGACACGGCCCGGGCCGATCTGCAGCCGATACGTCTCGCCGTTGCGGACGACGACAGTGGCGGCGCCGCGGGCCACGCCCGGTTCGAGGAGCTGGCGCAGCGAGGACACCGCAACCTGCAAGTTCCTGGTGCCGACGCGAGGGTCGCCTTCCACGGGCCACAACCAGTCGACGAGACGGTCCTTGTGGACAGGTCGACCCGCCTGCACGGCCAACACGCGCAGCAACGTCCTGACCCGCGGCTTGATGGTCGTCAGGTCGAGAGGTCGTCCATCGAGCGTCACGTCGAGTGGACCGAAGCAGCGCACCGACAACCCGTCCGCCGACTGGTCCGAGCTGGCGGTCGGCGCCGGGGTTCGCGGGCCAGGTGACGCCACGGTCCCACGGAAAGCGAACGCCGGCATCCCGGTCGCGACGGCCATCGCCGCCACCGCCCGACGGTGCGCCGCCGCATGCACGGGGTCGGCCTCGGCGGCAGCCGATCCGGCCAACACGAGCGGACCCCGCACCCCGGCCTTGCGTGCGGCCGCCAAGGCGTTGCGCGAGATACCCATCGCCTCCAGGCCGGCACCCCTCGACCAGACCACCGCCAGCGCCAGACCCGATCGCGCCCAGGCCTCGAGGACGGGCGCGCCGACGGCGCCGAACCCCTCGGCGGCGTCGCGCAACAACGTTGCCGCCGCCTCGCTGTCACCCGAATTTCGCAGGATGCCGAGGCCGGTGCAGAGCTGGGCCAACGGGAGGCCCCAGACGTCGTCCTTGGCAACGAGCGAGGCCAGGGCGCCGCCGTTACCCGTTCCCGCCAAAGAAGCGGCGAGGCGGGTCAAGCCGGCGAGGACCGGCAGGTTGGCGGCGTCGGCCGCCTCGCCCAGCGCGTCCAGCTCCGCGTCAACCACCTGACCGCCGAGGGCTCGCGCCATCGCGGCGCCCACCGAGGCGCCGATCGACAGGCCCGGGGAGGCGTCCGGACGGACGGCGACGTCGTCGAGCAACACGGCCGCGCCGATGACGTCGCCATCGAGAAGCAGTGCCAGTCCTTCGGCCAAGGCGCCGGCGGCACCGCTCAACCGCGGCGCTTCCCGTCGCACCACGGCCACGGGATCGTGGACGACCGCCAACCGAAGGATGCCCGTCCAGTCAGACGGCGCCGGCACCGCAGGGGCGAACCAGCCCTCCAACGCCTGACGTTCCCGGCGGCTCGACTCCCCCGGCTCGCCGGGCCCCGAGGCCGCCTCCGCCCGCCGGTAGGCATCGATGGCGGTGTCCCACCGACCGGTGACCACTTCACGACGGCCCGACGCCAGCAGGAGCCACGGGTCGTGATCGAGAAGGGTGGGCGGCAGCCCCTCGAGCCACGAGCCGGGCCGGTCGATGAGCTCGTCTCCCCGCCCGCCCAGGAGCTTCGTGGCCGAGGGCCAGTCTTCGGCCCGGCAGTACGCCCGCAGAGCCTCGGGAAGGTGTCCGCGACTCTCGAGCAGGCTGCCGGCCACCCGGTAGCGCCGGCGCGCCTCGGCTTCACCGACCGACTCGACGAGGGCGCCCTCGAGGTAGGAGCGCAGCACCTCGTGGTAGCGGTACGACCCCTCGTCGTCGAGGGGCGACGTGAAGATCTGGCGTTGCTCGAGGTCGGCCAGCAGGGCGTCGCTGCTGGTCGCGCCCCGCAGCTCGTCGCACAGCGCCGGGGTGAGCCGACCGAGGACGCAGGTCTGGAGCAGAAAGTTCCGGACGTGCAGGGGAAGCTCGTCGAACACGTTCCGGGCGAGGTATTCCCGGACGAGGCGTGACCGCATGCCCAACTCGTTGAGCATGCGCCGACGGTCGGCGACCGACTTGCCGCGGGTCGCCAGGTGGAAGAGTTGGAGGCCGGCGGCCCAGCCCTCGGTGCGGCGGGCCAGTTCGGCCAGCTCGTCCGGCCTCAGGGGTTCCCCGTAGAAGTCGAGGAAGAGGCGCTCGACTTCCCAGGACCGGAATCGCAGCTCCTCGGGACCGATCTCGAAGAGCTCCCCGGACACCCGGAGACGAGAGACGTTGAACCCCGGCGCCCTCCGAGTCGCAGCGACCATCACGAGGCCGGGCGGGAGGTGCGTCAGCAGTCGCTCCAGCGTTGCCTCGGCCTCCGTTCCCCAGAGGGTGTGGAGGTCGTCAACGGCGAGTAGGGCGCGGTCGCCCGTCCAACCGTCGAGGGCCTCGATGGCGTCGTCGATGGTCTTCCATCCGCCCCGCAGGCCGAGGGCCGCCACCAGTCCCCGTTCGAGGTGGGCCAGCGCGGCGTCGGCCGAGGCGTCGGCCGGCTCGGCCCGATACCAAGCCACCGGCACACCACTCGCCGCCGCGAACTGGGCCAACAGGGTGGTCTTGCCGGATCCGGCCGGGGCCACGACCAGGCCGAGCCGGTGGTCCCACACCGACGTGAGGAGCTCGTCGAGACGCTCCCGGACCAGAGCCTTGACGAGCGGAACCCGGATCTTGGCCCCGAAGACGGATTGGCCACCAGATGTCATGTGCTCCGCCTGCCGACCCACGGCCCCGCGGCCGCTGCCCGAAAGGGTACGCCAGGCTGCCCACCCGGCGCGCCCTCAGGCTCCGGCCGAACCTGGTCTTCGGGATGATCGGCTGCGAAGGTCGACGATCCGGAGGAGGCGGAGGCGGTTGTAGCGCTGCGACGCGACGCACGGTCCGTTGGACGCGACGGCGTAGACGAGCATGACCAGTCCCACTTGGTAGGGGTTCCAGAGGAAGAACAGCGGAGCGAACGCCGCCGCCAACCAGTGACCGACCTCGGCCCGTCGCGTCTCGAGGATGTAGCGCAGCAGGGAGCGGTCGTCGACTCCGCCGAGCCGGCGCTTGTCGAAACCGCCGGCGAACACGTCGCCCGCCTCGGGGAGCAGGCGCTTCCACCGCTTGATGCGAAAGACGTCGACGTAGAGATCGCCGTCGCGCTCGATGCGTTTCGCACGCGTGATCCAGGTGTCATGGTCGAAGCGGCGCGCCGGCAGGCGATGGACGAGGAGGCCGGTGGACGCATGGATGACGCCCCAAGCCACGATGTCGACGACCACCGTCACCGGTTGGGAGAAGACGAGTGGCATCAGGACCGCCGGGTCGACAGCGCGCGACCACGCCAGCGGACCTCGCCCTTGACGAAGGTGAGCACGGCCGATCGCAGGAACACGCCGAGGAAGAAGATCAACGGCACCGGGAACAGCGCGGCTGTGACCGGACCGAACCGTCCGACCCGCCGGAAGAGCACGAGAAGCTGCACGACGTAGGCGGCGTAGACGGCCGACGCCGGCGCCAGGTCGAGGTCGGTCGATGGAAGGAGGGCGTAGGTCGAGGCGATCAGCCCGGACACCCACGCCAACACGAGCAGGAGCGTGAGCGGTCGCGTGCCGGCGGCCCCGCCGGCGAAGTTCTTGGTCCAGCCCTCGACGAGTTGCCCGATGCCCTCGGGGTACATGCGGAAGCGCAAGGTGCCACGACCGCCGAAGAGGGTGACGGATCCGCCGGCGCGTTGCACGGCGCGAGCGAACTCGACGTCGTCGAGGACGGCGCCGCGCACCCGCCGGTCGGCGTGGCCTCCCGACGCGTCGTACGTGGCGCGACCGACGACGAGGCAGGGCCCGAACGCCCCGGTCGGCCGGATCCGGCGCCCAAGGGGCGTGAACGCGTCGACCGAGAGCAGGGCGATCAGGTTGAAGAACGCACTGAGTTGTTCATAGGGCCGACGGGTGTCGTGCCACGGCTGCACCGACACCAGTCCAGTACCTCCGAGTCGATCGTGCTCGGCGAGGATGGCATCGAGCCCACCGGGCTCGACGACGACGTCGGCGTCGAGGAAGACCAACCGATCCTCCGGCGCCACCGCGCCGGCCCCGGCCGCGCAGGCCCACGCCTTACCTGACCACCCGGCCTGGGGGTCGCCTGGCACCACGACGGTCGCGCCCGCGGCGCGCGCCGCATCGGCGGTCCCGTCGGACGAACCGTCGTCGACGACGATCACTCGTGCGTCGACGCCCGCGAGCGACGGCAGCAGGTTGGCGAGGTTGGCCGCCTCGTTGCGCGCCGGCACGATCACGCTGATCCGGTCGGTCGTCGACCGTCGCGCGGCGCGCGGCGTGGCCATTCGCCACAACAGGAACCAGGCCACCGACCACCGGAGCACCTCGATGGTCAAGCGACCCGTGGACATGGCCTCCATCCTGTTCTGTGAAGGTCTGTCCGTCCTAGACAGGAGCCGACCTTCACGGAACGATCAGGTGGCCCACTCCTTCACCTTGGCCAATGTTCCGGCCGGATCGTCGCCCATGGGGCTGGCGTTGAGGACGGTGACGCCGGCCTCCTTGTACGCCGCGATGCGCTCCTTGACGAAGCCGGCTGGGCCGATGAGCGACGTGGCGTCGAGGAACTCCTTGGGCACGGCCGAAGCCGCTTCTTCCTTCTTGCCGGAGAGGTAGAGCTCCTGGATCTCGTCGGCCTCGCTCTCGAACCCGTACTTGCGGAAGAGCTGGTTGTAGAAGTTGCGGTCTCGGGCACCCATGCCACCGACGTACAAGGCGATGCCGGGACGAGCCCGGTCGCGCAAGTGCTCGAGTCCCTCGCCGATGGCGACGGCGCCGCCGGCGACCACTTCGAGGGGACCGAGGTCGGACGCTCGATTGGCCGCGCCCTTGGCCAGCGGCTCGCCCCACACGTCCTTGGCCTTCTCCGGCCAGAACAGTGTGGGGATCCAGCCGTCGGCCACCTCGGCCGTCATCTCCACGTTTTTGGGACCGAGCGCGGCCACATAGATCGGAATCGAGCTGCGGACCGGATGGGTGATGAGCTTGAGCGGCTTGCCCAATCCGGTGCCCTGACCCTCCGGGAGCGGGAGGTGATACTTCGGGCCGTCGTGCTCGACGACCTCGCGGCGCCACACCTTGCGACAGATGTCGATGATCTCCCGCGTCCGTCCGAGAGGGGCGTCGTAGGGGACGCCGTGGAAGCCCTCGATCACCTGCGGGCCGCTGGCGCCGAGGCCAAGGATGCAGCGGCCATTGGAGAGCAGGTCGACGCCGGCCGCCGTCATGGCCAGCAGCGTCGGCGTGCGCGTGTAGATCGGGAGAATGCCGGAGCCGATCTGCACCCGCTCGGTGATGGCGGCCAGGTAGCCCATGAGCGACACGCCGTCGACTCCGTACGCCTCGGCCACCCACACCACGTCGACACCCGCCCGTTCGAGATCGGCGACGCGCTTGGCTGCCTCCTTCATGCCGTTGGCGTACCCGATTCCCGTGCCAATCCGCATGCTCTTCCTCCCGTTCGCCACGGAGGCGGGCCCCCGCTGAGCCCGGTTACTTGACCGGTTGGTCAAGTAGCATCGCCGCCATGGGGGCCGAGATCAAGCGGGTGCCGAAGCAGGAGCAGGAAGACGCCGGGACGGAGGTCACCGAGGTCGCCCCTGGCGTCTTGCGCATGCAGCTCCCGATCTCGATGCCGGGCCTCGGCCACGTCAACATGTACGCCCTCGAGGACGAGCGGGGCCTGGCCATCGTCGACCCCGGACTACCCGGGCCGGCGTCCTGGAAGGCCATCGTCGACCGCCTCGAGGCCGGCGGCTTCAAGGTGGCCGACGTCCACTCGGTGATCATCACCCACTCCCATCCCGACCACTTCGGCGGGGTGGGCCGATTGGTCGAGGAGTCGGGGGCGGCCGACGTCATCACCCACTCGGCCTTTCGTTCGTGGTGGGCGCCGCACTCCCATGACGACGCGTCCGAGGATGCCCACGAGATCCACGACGTCCATCCCGAGGACCTGCCGCCACCGCGCGATCCGGCGGCCGGGATGAGCACGCCGTGGGGAGGCGGGACGACACCGTGGGGCACGAAGTCGAACTTCAAGCCGCCGCTGAAGCGTCGCCTGCAGTATCGGCTGATGTCGTCGAAGCTCGGCGGCGGGGCGGTCCAGCGACGCATGGCGCCCCCGACGCCCACCGTCCGCCTGAAGCACGGCGACCCGATCAAGCTGGCGGGGCGCGAGTGGTTCGCCGTGCACACGCCCGGTCACACCCTCGATCACCTGTGCTTGCACGACCCCGAGAGCGGCGTCCTGCTCAGCGGTGACCACGTGCTCCCGACGATCACGCCCCACATCTCGGGGATGAACTCGGGGCGCGACCCGCTGGCGTTGTTCTTCGACTCCCTCGATCGCGTGGCCGAGCTGGAGAACGTCACCAAGGTCCTGCCGGCGCACGGCCACCCCTTCCCGGACCTGGCCGCCCGCACCGAAGCCATCAAGGAGCACCACCTCGAGCGGCTCGTGAAGCTCGAGACGGTGGCGGCGGAGATGCCCGGACGCCGAGGAACGGTCGAGGACTTCTCCCACCACCTGTTCCGCAAGGAGCGTTGGGGCTCGATGGCCGAGTCCGAGACCTACGCCCACCTCGAACATCTCCGCCGGGCCGGCCGGGCCGAGGTCCACGACGAACACGGCGTCCTCAACTTCCAGTTCTGATCCGTTCTGGGCGGGTCCTCATACTTCTGCGGTGCGCCAACCCACCCAGAACGCCTAAGCAGGTGGCATGAAGATGCGCACCCTCGGGGTCACCGGGATCAAGGTCAGTCCGCTCTGCCTCGGGGCGATGATGTTCGGGGGGATGGGCAACCCGGATCACGACGACTGTGTCAACGTCATCCATCGAGCCCTCGACGGCGGCATCAACTTCATCGACACGGCCGACGTCTACTCGGCCGGCGAGTCCGAGACGATAGTCGGCAAAGCCCTCGTCGGGCGGCGCGATGACGTGGTGCTGGCCACCAAGTTCCACGGCGCCATGGGCAAGGACCCCAACGCCCAGGGCAACTCCCGGCGGTGGATCGTGCGAGAGGTGGAGAACAGTCTGCGCCGCCTGCAGACCGACTATCTCGACCTCTACCAGGTGCACCGTCCCGACCCGGCGACCGACATCGACGAGACGCTCTCTGCACTCTCCGACCTCGTCCACGCCGGCAAGATCCGGGCTTTCGGGTCGTCCACCTTTCCGGCCCACGAGATCGTCGAGGCCCAGTGGACGGCCGAGAAGCGAGGCCGGGAGCGGTTCCTGTGCGAACAGCCGCCGTACTCGATCTTCGTGCGTTCGATCGAGAAGGACGTGCTGCCGACGTGCCAGAAGTACGGCATGGGCGTGATCCCGTGGTCGCCGCTGGCCGGAGGGTGGCTGAGCGGGAAGTACCGCAAGGGCATGGAGCAGCCGACCGAAGGAAGGGCGGCCCGCATGCCGGCCCGCTTCGACTTCTCCCTGCCGGGCAACCAGCGCAAGCTCGACGTGATCGAGGAGCTCGAGAAGCTGGCGGCCGACGCCGGCGTGCCGCTGATCCATCTCGCCTTGGCCTTCGTGATCAACCACCCGGGCGTGTCGGCGGCCATCATCGGCCCCCGCACCATGGAGCAACTCGAGGGTCAACTCGGGGCGGTGGACGTGCGCCTCGACGCCGCCATCCTCGATCGCATCGACGAGCTCGTGCCGCCCGGTACGAATCTGAATGCCGCCGACGGCGGGTACCAGCCTCCGGCCATCTCATCATCGTGGCGTCGGCGTCGCCCGTAATTAATTACGACTGAACTTGGGTAAGAGCAGTTGATGCCCCTCGATGCAGAAACGCGCTCAATGGCCCAGGACAAGAACTTCGCCACGTTGACCACGATGCTCCCCAGCGGTTATCCGATGACCCACGTCATGTGGGTCGATGCCGACGACGAGCACGTCCTCATCAACACCGAGATCCACCGGGCGAAGTACAAGAACGTGCAACGCGACCCGGAGGTCACCGTCACGATCATCGACAAGACCAACCCGTACAAGTACGCCGAGGTACGGGGCGACGTCGTCGAGGAGATCCGGGGGCAGGAAGCTCGCGACGACATCGACCGGCTGAGCCAGAAGTACAACGGCACCGACTACGACCCGTCGATGATCAAGACCGAGCGAGTCATCCTCAAGATCAAGCCGGTCGAGAAGAAGATCAAGCACCCGGAGTGACCACCTGATCGGGCGGGGCGTCGGCATCGACGTCGGCGCCTCGCGCCTGCACCTCGTGGCCCTCGACGGTGGCCGGGTGGTGGCCGCTGACGTCCTCGCGGCCGACGATGTGGACGCCGCCATCGCCTGGTGCCTCGAGACTGGCGCCACCCGGGTGGCGGTGGACGCTCCGTCCGGGCTTTCCCCCCTGGCCCATACGGACGATCTCACGTTGGCGCCCAAGTTCCGTACCGCCCGGTGCGGCGAAATCGCCATGGGACGGGAGGCCGGCGTGTGGGTTCCCTGGGTGTCGCCACCCGTTGGCTCCGTCGACGTCGCCGGCTGGATCAGGGTCGGACTCGAGCTGTTTGCTGCGCTCGCCGGGGCGGGACTCGACGCCGTGGAGACGTTCCCCCACGCCGCCTTCCGAGCGCTCGCCGGCGGTACCCGAGTTCCGGCCAAATCCTCGCCGGACGGGCTCGCTCGCCGAGTTGACCTCCTTCGCACCGCCGGCGTCGTCGAACGGACCTTGCCCCTCTGGGGCCACGACGGGCTCGACGCCTGCGCCGCCGCCCTCGTCGCCGCCGACCCGGCGCCCCGGGTCGTCACCTGCGGCCACGACGGCTCGTCCATCTGGCTGCCGGCGACGTCCGTTTCGTGAAGCGTTTTGGTCGTTGCGAGGGCCTCGGTGAGGCGTTTCGGCGACCAAAAGGCTTCACCGAATGCGTAGGGTCGGCGGCATGCTGACGCGACGCCTCGGGCGGACCGGCCACGACTCCTCGATCGCCATTCTCGGCGGGGCGGCGTTCGCTCGCTGCACGCCCGAAGAGGCGGCGGTCGGGTTCACCGCCGCCCTCGGCGCCGGCGTGAACCACCTCGACATCGCGCCGCAGTATGGCGAAGCGCAACGCAACGTCGGACCGCTCCTCACGCCCGAGGTGCGCAATCGGCTGTTCATCGCCTGCAAGACGTTGCGGAAGAACGCCGGCGGGGTGCGGGCACAGCTCGAGGAATCGCTGACCCTGCTGCAGTGCGAGCGCTTCGACCTTTACCAGCTCCACGCCGTGACCGGACTCGACGAGCTCGAAGCGCGCCGCGCGGCGGCCGAAGAGATCGTGCGGGCGCGCGACGAGGGTCTGACTCGCTTCATCGGGATAACGGGCCACAACTTGACCACGCCGGCCGCCCAGGCCGAGGCTCTTCGGCGCTACGACCTCGACACGGTCATGTTCCCCGTGTACCCGCGCGTGTGGGCCGACCCGGACTACCGCCGCGACGCCGAGGCGCTGTTGCAGCTCTGCGCCGACCGCGATGTCGGCGTGATGGCGATCAAAGCGGCCGCCGCCCGACCGTGGACGGTGCCACCGGAGGAGCGCCACTCGACCACCTGGTATGAACCGCAGACATCGGCCGATGCCGTACGGGAGGGTGTGGCGTTCGCCCTGTCGACCCCGGGCGTGCAGGCCTTCTGTACGCCCGGCGACCTCGAGGTGCTGCGCTTGGCCTTGGACGCGGCCGCCGCTGTCACCGATGGCGCCGAGGTCGATCGCGATGCGGCCATGGCGGCGTCGAGCGCCGAGGAACTGATCTTCCCGATCCCGGCATGAGCGCGGAAACCAAGGCGCTTTTTGCGCGCGCACAACACGAGGTCGACGACCGCCTCCCGGCCTGCCAACTGGCCGTTGCTCGGAACGGGGAGCTGGTCGCCTTCGAGACGTTCAGTCGCGGAGGCGACGACCTCGCCACCAACGACACCCGATTCCTGGTGTGGTCGTGCACCAAGGCGTTGGTGGCCGGCGTCGTGTGGCAACTGATGGGAGAAGGTGCCCTCGACGCCGAGCGGACGGTGGCGTCCTACCTCCCCGAGTTCGCATCCAATGGCAAGAACGTGGTCACGCTCGAACAGGTCCTGGTGCACACGGCCGGCTTCCCACTCGCACCACTCGGACCACGGAGCTGGTCGACCAGCGAAGGCCGTCGGGCTGCGTTCGCACGGTGGCGCCTCAACTGGGAGCCAGGCACCCGCTTCGAGTACCACCCGCTGGCGGCATGGTGGGTGTTGGCCGAGCTCATCGTCGACGCAACGGGAAACGACTATCGCGACGAGGTCCGTCGCCGCATCACCGAGCCCCTCGGGCTGACGACGCTCCGCCTCGGCGTGCCCGAGGACGAGCAGGACGACATTGCCGCGCTGTCGATCGTCGGCCAGCGGGCCACGGAAGCCGAGCATCGGGCTGCCGGCGTGTACTACGCCAGCAACGATGGTGCTCCGCGTGTGGAGGTGTCACCGGAGCTCGTGCTTGGCCTTGGTGTGCCGGCGGCCAAGGCCGTGGGCATCCCCGGCGGCGGTGCCGTCGGCACGGCCGCCGACCTCGCCCTCTATTACCAAGCGCTCCTCCACAACCCCGACGACCACTGGTCGCCGGCGGTGCTGGCCGACGTGACGGGCACGATCCGCAACACGTTCCCCGACGTGCCGAAGTGGGGCATGCCGGCGAACCGCTCCCGCGGTCTCGTCGTTCGGGGCGACCACGACCTCGCCCACTGGATGATGCATTTCGGCACGGGCACCTCGGCTCGCACCTTCGGCCACGACGGCGCCGGCGGGCAGATCGCCTGGGCCGATCCCGAGTCGGGCCTCTCCTTCGCCTTCCTCACCAACGGCATGGACGCCAATGCCGTCCACGAGGCGGTCCGTTGCCAGGACCTGGCCAGGCTCGCGGCGGACTGCTGAGACCCGCTCAGCCGAGACGGATGCGGTTTCCGTCGGGGTCGGCCACCTCGATCTCGCGAGCACCCCACGGACGAACGCCGAGGGGAGTCACGATCACCGCGCCGGCGCCGATCGCTCGCGAGGCCGCTGCGTCCAGGTCGGTCACCACGACGTAGACCGTGGCCGACGTGGGGTCGGACTGCTGGGTGAGCTGAACACGCGGCCCGCCCGTCCATCCCGGCCCGGCGAGAACGGCGGCGTGCGTCGGCGGTTCGCCGTACCGAAAGCCGACGCGGAAACCGAGGACGTCGCTCCACCACTGCACGGCCTTGGCAACGTCGCGTACGCCAAGGATCGGCTCGGCGCTGCGATGCACCGGCGGCGGGTCGTCCTCGCCTCTCCACTGCTCGGCGGTGATCCCGTAGACGAGCGTGGGCCCGTCGGCTCTCATCCGACAGCCGAGCTTCTCGGCGACGCGGACGGACTGGCGGTTGGAACGCTGGATCCACAGCTCGGCTCGGGCGATACCAACGGCGTCGAACCCGGAGCCCAACGCCGCATGGGCCGCCTCGGCGACCATGCCCTTCCCCCACTCTGAACGACGGAGGAGGTAGCCGAATCCGGCGTGGCCCTGCACCTCGTAGCCGTTGACGAACCCGGTGTAGCCGAGGGCCGTGTGGTCGCCGTGGCGACCGAAGGCCCATTGGACCTCACCGGCGGCGAGCCGGCCGACGACGTCGCGTGTGGCCTCGAGGTCGGCTGATGGGCCGTGGTGCCAGTGGCGGAGGCAGACGGGATCGCCGTACGCCTCGTGGAGATCGACGGCGTCGTCCGGGCGCAAGGCCCGCAGCCACAGGCGCGGCGTCGACAGCTCGGGCAGTCCCACGGGAGGTGACGGTAGCGCCAGCGCTCGATTGCGAGCATTGCCGCCGAGTGCGCCTGAACTGACCGATCCGCCGTTTGGGCAAGTGCTACACGAGCGAGTCGGCCCAGGCTTGGTGGAGCTGGCCGTAGCGGCTGCCGATGGACGACACGAGATCGGCGGGGGCGCCGTCCTCGACGATGCGGCCGTCGTCGACGACGAGCACCCGATCAGCGATCTCGACCGTCGAGAGTCGGTGGGCGATGATGACGGCCGTCCGGTCGGCCAACAGCGTGCGGAGGGCCCGCTGCACGAGCCGCTCGGACGGGATGTCGAGCGACGAGGTGGCCTCGTCGAGGATGAGCACGGCGGGGTCGGCCAAGAAGGCCCGGGCGAAGGCCACGAGCTGGCGCTGCCCGGCGGACAGCCGGCCGCCCCGCTTGCGAACGTCGGTGTCATAACCGTCGGGCAGCGCGGTGATGAACCCATGCGCTCCAATGACGCGAGCCGCCTCCTCGACCTCTTTCCGAGTCGCCGAAGGCCGACCGAAGGCGATGTTGTCGGCGACCGTGCCGGAGAACAGGAAGCTCTCCTGGGTCACCATCACCACGGCGCGACGAAGCGTCTCGTCGTCGAGGTCTCGAAGGTCGATGCTGTCGAGCGTGATGCGCCCCGACGTCGGGTCGTAGAACCGTCCGAGAAGTCGGGCCACCGTCGACTTGCCGGCGCCGGTTGCCCCGACGAGCGCAACGGTCTGTCCGGCCGGCACGTCGAGCTCGATGCCGTGGAGCACCTCGACGTCGCGATAGCCGAAGTACACGCCGTCGAAGGTCACGGCGCCGCGCGGATCGACGAGGGCGACGGGGCTCGACGGTTCGGGCACGGCCGGCGGCTCCTCCAGGACGCCCGACAGCTTTTCCAGCGCCGCCGCCGCCGACTGGAAGAGGTTGTAGAACTGCGAGAGATCCTGCACCGGTTCGAAGAACCGTCGGACGTAGAGCATGAAGGCGGTCAACGTGCCCAGCGTCATCGACCCGCCGACGACCCGGTACGACCCGACGAGCAGCACCACGGCGACGGTGACCCGACCCATGCCATTGACGCCAGGTCCGTAGACCGCGGCCAACACGTTGGAACGGATGTTGGCGTCGAGCAGGCGATCATCGACGTCTTCGAAGATGGCCTGGTTCCGAGGCTCGCGTCGGAAGGCCTGCACGGCCTGGATGCCGCCGAGCGACTCGACGAACTGCACGATGACCAGGGCGACGGCTTCTCGGGTCTCGCGATAGACGATCTCGGCCCTCGTGCGGAACCAGCGGGTGAGGAGGATCACGAACGGGAAGATCCCGATGGCCACCAGCGCCAGCGGCCAGTCGAGGACGAGCAACACGATGCTGATGCCGATGATCGAGAGCCCACCGCTGGTCACGGCCAGGATCCCCGAGCCCAGCAGCTCCCAGATTGCCTCCACGTCGGACGTGAGTCGCGAGATGACGCGTCCCGACGTGTACCGCTCGTGGAAGCTGAGGCTGAGTTGTTGGAAGTGGTCGTAGAGCCGCTCTCGCAGGTCGAGGAGCACGTCCTGGCCGAGCTTCCCCGACACCGTCAGGAACGAGTACTCGAGGTAGGCGCGCCCGCCGATCACGACGAGGAACAGCGAGACGACCACCACGAGGACGACGGGCGACTCACCGCGCGCCACCTGGGGAATTCCGCGGTCGATGCCGACCCCGATGAGAATCGGTCCGGCCAGCTTGGCCAGCGTCTCGAGCACGATCACGGTGCCGCCCCACGCCAGCGCCTTCTTGCGGGGCTCGAGGAGCGACGTCAACAGCCGCCGACTTCGACTGCGGAGGAACCCGCGGATGCCGGGTGCGAGGTCGTCCTGCTCCTCGGCGGCAACTCCTCGCCAGGTCTCCGGGCTCACGTCGGTCATGACGCCTCCTCTTGCAACTCGAGATCCTCGGCGACCTGGGAGAGCACGTCGGCGTAGGCCGGCACCCGCTCCATCAGCTCGGAGTGGGTGCCGACGGCGGCGATCGATCCCTCGTGGAGGAACGCCACTCGGTCGGCCAGGGCCAACGTCGAGGGACGGTGGACCACCAACAGGGCCGTCACGCCCGCCAACACCCGTCGCAGGGCCTCCTCGACGAGCGACTCGGTGTGCACGTCGAGAGCCGAGAGCGGATCGTCGAGAACCAGTACCTGGGGCCGGCCGATGATGGCGCGCGCCAGTGCGAGGCGCTGACGCTGCCCACCCGACAGTGACAGGCCTTGCTCCCCCACTCGGGTCTCGAGGCCCCACGGCAGGTCGTGCACGAACTCCGCCTGGGCCGTGGCCAGGGCGACCTCGATGTCGGCATCGGTGGCGTCCGGATGTCCGAGGAGCAGATTCTCCCGCACGCTGGCCGAGAACAACGTAGGCTCCTCGAACGCCATCGCAACATGGCGGCGCAGCGATCGGAGCGTGAGGTCGCGCACGTCATGGCCATCGAGGGTGACACGCCCGATGGACACGTCGTAGAGACGGGGCAACAGCGACGTCAAGGTGGTCTTTCCCGAGCCCGTGATCCCGACGACGGCCAGCGTCTCGCCGGGACGCACCTCGAGGTCGATGGCGCGGAGTATCCAGCCCGGCCCGCCGTCCTCGCCGGCGTAGCGGAACGAGACATCCTCGAAGCGCACCCATCCCTCGCACTCGACCAGGTCGAGGGCACCGGGTCGGTCGGCGATGGCGGGCTCGGTGTCGAACACTTCGTAGATGCGCTCGGCCGCCGACGACGCCTCCTCGGCCATGGCCAGGATCTCGCCCAGGGACTCGATCGGCCAGACCAACAGCACGAGCAGGGAGACGAAGGCGACCAGTCCGCCGATCGTGAGCGTGCCCCGGCCCACAGCCATCGCACCGCCGAAGAGGATGGCGGCAAGGGTGAGGTTGGGCACCATGTCGATGAGCGCCCAGAACCGGGCCCGCAGACGCACCTGCTCCATGGACGAGTCGTAGAGCGCCTGGGCCCCGACGAGGAACTGCTCCCGCACGAGGCGGCGGCGTCCGAAGGCCTTGATCACCCGAATGCCCGTCGCCCCCTCTTCGATCAGCGTCGTGAGGTCGCCGTCCTGGTCCTGTACCCGACGCGAGACGGCCAGGTACTGCCGCTCGAACTTGAGGGACATCGCCACCAGCGGGATGGCGGCCAAGGCAGTGATGCCGGCGAGCACCGGCTCGAGCTGCACCATGAGCACCAGCACGGCGAGGAAGGTGAGGATGTTCACGACGAAGAACACGATGCCGAAGCCAAAGAACCGACGGATCACGCGGCAGTCGGTCATGGCGCGCGACAGGAGCTGGCCGGACTGCCAGTCGTCGTGGAAGGCGACCGGGAGCTGCTGGAGGTGGCGGTAGAGGTCGTTGCGGAGTTCGGTCTCGAGCCCCAGCGCGACCCGGCCGGCGGTGAGACGGCGACAGAAGGCGGAGAAACTCTCGACGAGGCCGAGCCCCAAGACCCCGAGAGCCAACCAGAAGATGCCGCGCCGGTCGCCGTCGGCCAACGGCCCGTCGATGACTGCCTTGACGACGAGCGGCACGATCGTTGCGGCGCCGAGGCCGAGGCTGGCCAGCAGCGTGGCGGCCACCAGCTGGCCGTAGTACGGCCGCAGGTAGGGCTTCACGCGCCAAAGCGGATGCGTGCGGTGCGACATGGCCGGATGGACCCCCCGATCGGCCTCGACTGGACGACCATCCTGCCCGCTTTGCACCCGACAAGGCGAAGGGATTTCCGTCAGACGATGTCGGGTGTTGCGACCGCCGGAGCTGGCGGATGGGCGCCGTCCCACAGGTCGGAACACGACGGCGAGCAGAACCCGAGCTCCCCCCGCCAGATGGAGACGGCATCGACGGGAACGTCCATGCGACAGATGGGGTCGCGGACCGTGTCGATGGCGTCCTCGCGCCGGTGCACCCGCAGGACGGGCACCGGTTGGGAAAACCCGCGGATGTCGACCGGCACGGCCGGCTCGGCCACGGCCCAGGCCGGGATGTGGTCCGCGAGCTCGCAGCTCACCAACATCTCGTGCGGCGCGGCGACGTCGCAGAGCCGAGCGGCAAGGTTGACGGCCGACCCGATGTAGTCGTCGCCCTCGAAGAGGATGACGTGGCCGAAGGTGATGCCGCCCCGCAGCCGCAGCGGCGAGGAGGCGTGGTCGATCTTCTCTTCGATCTCGAGGACGGCCTCGACCAGGGGACCGGGCTCGACGCTGACGAACATGGCGCCGTCGCCCTGCCACTTGGCCACCCGCACGCCCCGGCGGCTCGACACCTCCCGCACGGCCGACCGAAAGACGGTGAGGACGAGGCTCGCCTCTTCGTCTCCGTGCTCGTCGGTGAAGCTGGTGAACCCACTCAGGTCCACGAAGGCGAAACCACGACCGACCCGCATGCCGTCAGTCTCGCCGGTCGGCGGGCAGCCGTGGCGATCTGGTCACAATCGTGCCAGCCACGAGATCGTGCACCCCCCGGTGCTGCGGTGACCGAAGGATCGGCACGAAGACCACGAACGAGAACCACGCCGTGTAGCTGGCGATCGCCGGGCTGACGTAGCTGACGAGGGCGGGCGCCGCCGGAACGAGCCAACGCAGCGTGGCCGCCCGCAGGCTGCAGAGGTCGCCAGTGGTGAGGTCGACGACCCGCAGGCCGAGAAGCCGCTTGCCCAAGGTCCGGCCGGTGAGAGCGGTGGTGAGGATCAGGTACAGCGCGCCGACAGCGGTCAGGAGTGCCCGCTGGGCCGCCAGCCCGAGGGGCAAGCGCACGACGGCCAAGGCGAGGAGGGCGAGGAGCAGCCCGTCGACGAACGCGGCCGCCAGCCGCTGCCCGAAGCTCGGTTCCCCGAACCACGCCGGCGCTCCCTCGATCGACCGCTCCCGCTCCACGCTCGAGCAACGTACTTGCCCGGATGGGGTCAGGCCGGACCTTCGGCCCGCACCTTCTCGACGTGGGTGAGCGCATCGCGGAGCCCTTGGATCCATTCGGACTGGTTGGCGCCGACCAGCTTCACGCACCACGCCAGGGCATCGCTGCGGCTTCGAGCCACACCAGCCTCGACGAGGGTGTCGAGGACGATCCGCTCGTCCTGGCGGAGTCGGGTCATCACCGGCACCGAGATGGTCGTGAACAAGACCGTCGAGTCGCCGATGCGGGTGCCCCAGGACACCTTTCGCCCGAAGCGGTGCTCGGCCTCGTCGGCGATCTGCATGCGTACGGCACGCGTCTCCTCCCGGAACCGGCTCGTCCGGGCGCTGCGGGCGGCGGCTGCGGCGGCCGGCGTGGTCCCCTTGTCGAGTTCCACGTCGGCCAGGGTGCCGAGGATCAGGAACTCCTCCCGGTCGGTCCGGACCTCAGCGGGGCCGGTGAACCAGTCGTCCGGCAACCGCCCCAACACCCAGGCGGCACTCTCGTCGTTCGTTGGCGTCGTCATGGCTTACATGATTACACACATTGACGCGCTACACAGTGGTGTTGCGAATGGGGCTGGTGGGAGGATGCGCTCATGGCGGGCTGGCGGATGACCGATGCTGGGAGCGTGAGGGCACTTCGTCGCGCGGCCCGACCGGCCGTGGTTTGCGTCCTCCTCCTGGTTCTGGCGCCGTCCGCCGCCATGGCCCAGAACGAGGGGGCCGCCGATCCGCCCCCGTCCACCACGACCACCTCCGTTCCGTCCCCAGCCGCCACTGCGGCGCCGGGCGAAACGACGACGGCTCCGTCGTCGACGACCACGACCGTCAGCGAGGACCCGGAGACGACGTCGACAACCTCCGCCGCCGAGGCCGCCAAGGCATGGCGAGACCTCTTGGCGGGCGACGCCGACTTCGGCGAACCCCTCCCCCCGGCCACGGCGGGCCCGCTTCCTTCCGAGGACGAGTTGCCCCCTCCTTCGCCGGACGCCCCGCCACCAGTGCCACCGCCCGGGGCCAACGAGGCCGGGCAGGCGCGCGGTCGTCTCGAGTTGCGCTCGTCGCAAGCGGCGTTGGGCCGGGCTCGGGCCACCGAATTGCGGCTGGCCAAGCAGCTGCTTCCCCTCGGCCGTCGACTGGGCGAGGCCCGGGACGTCGTCGGCCGGCTGACGGCGGGCGATCGGTTGGCCGCTGACGAGCTGGCGTCGGCCAAGGCCAAGGTCAAACGCATCGCCATCGCCGGCTACATCCGTGGAGGCGACACCCAACCGGTCGACTACCTCCTCCAGGCCAGTGACCCGATCGACCTCGAACGCCGGCGCACGATCATCGAGGCCGCCACCGAGGCCCGCAAGAAAGCCGTCGACAGCTACGCCCTCCTGCAGCGGGGCTCTTCCTTGGAGTTGCAGGCGGCCGTCAAAGGCCTCGAGGGTGCGCTCGCGGCCTTCAGCTCCGTCGAGGCCGAGACGGTGTCGGCCTCCGCCGTCGTCGCGATCCTCGCAGCCGAGGTGGAGGAGCGACGGTTGTTGCTCGACCACGCCGCTGCGTCTGCGGCCGTCGGCGGCACCGACATCCCGCGCCTCTTCCACGACGCCTATCGCAAGGCGGCCGCCACGTTGACCCGGCGGGCGCCCCATTGCCGCGTGCCCTGGACCGCCATCGCGGCGATCGGCAAGGTCGAGTCGAACCACGGTCGCTACCGGGGTTCCCAGTTCGCCCTCAACGGCGACGTGTACCCGCGCATCCTCGGTATCCCGCTGGACGGCACGCGGTCGGCGTTGATTCGCGACACCGACCTCGGCGTGCTCGACACCGACGTCGTGTTCGATCGTGCGGTCGGGCCGATGCAGTTCATCCCCTCCACGTGGGTGCGCATCAACGAGGACGGCAACAACGACCGCGCCAGCGATCCGAACAATGTCTATGACGCGGCGCTGGGCACGGCCGCCTACCTGTGTCGCGCTGTTCCTGCTGGAGGCCTCGACACCGACGAGGGCCTTCGACCGGCCTTCTTCTCGTACAACCACTCCGACGCCTACGTCGCCAAGGTGCTGGCCTGGCACCACGGCTACGCCGGGACGACACCCACGGCCCCGGCGACGTGATGCTCGGTCGGTAACCTTCGGACGTGAAGACCGTCCGAGACACCGCAGACGCCGTCCGACGTGGCGAGCGCACCGCCGTCGAGCTCGTCGAGAAGTGCCTGACCGCCATCGCGCAGCGGGACGAGGCGCTCAACGCCTTCCTCTTCCTCGATGCCGACGGGGCCCGCGCCGCCGCCATCGACATCGACGCCCGAGTGGCACGTGGCGAGGATCCGGGACCGTTGGCCGGCGTGCCCTTCGGCGTGAAGGACCTGCAGCACTGCGCCGGCATGCCCACGACGCACGGCTCGCTGCTCTACAAGGACGGCTCGTTGGCCGAACGCGACAGCGTCCAGGTCGCCAGATTGCGCGCGGCCGGCGCCATTCCCATCGGGAAGACGACGGCCAGTGAATTCGGCGCCGTCGCCTACACCAACACCAAGGCGTGGGGGATCACCCGCAATCCGTGGAACCCCGACCGGACGTCCGGGAGCTCCAGCGGTGGTTCGGCCACGGCCGTGGCCGCCGGCATGGTGCCCTTCGCCACGGCGAGCGACGGGGGCGGGTCCATTCGCATCCCGGCCGCCTTCTCCGGCCTCCCGGGGCTCAAGCCGTCGTTCGGGCGCGTCCCCAACGCACACCGCAAGTCCTCCCACACCGGGTGCTGGGGGACGCTCACCACGTCGGTCGCCGACCAAGCCCGCCTGCTCGACGTGTGTGCCGGGCCTGACGACCTCGACCGGACGTCGCTCCCACCGGCCGGCGTGGTCTACGAGAACGCCATCGAACGCCTCGACGTGCGGGGTCTGCGTGCCGTCTGGTCACGCGACTACGGCTTCGCTCCGGCCATCGATCCCGAGGTGGAGGCGGCGGCCTTCGCGGCGGCCGAAGCACTGTGCGATGCCGCCGGCATCGAGCTCGTCGAGCGACCGCTGCACTTCACCGACCCGGTGAAACTGTGGCTTGGTACCGGCACCCTCGACATCTGGGAGATGACCGACAAACGGTGGTGGCCGGAGCGCAAGGACGACTTCACGCGCGACCTGCAGTTCATGCTCGGCGCCACGGAAGCGACGACGGCGGCGCAGTACGCCCGGATGATGCAGCGCCGCCTCCGCTTCGAACACGAGATGGCCGAGGCGTTTCGCGACATTGACGTGGTCCTCAGCCCAACCACCGCCGTTCCGCCGTTCGCCGCCGAGGGTCCGATGCCACGGGAGATCAACGGCGTCGCGCTGGCCACGCCGGCGCTGTGCGTGCCCTTCACCATGGCGGCGAACCTGTGTTGGAACCCGGCGGGATCCGTGCCGTGCGGCCTCACCGCCGACGGCCTCCCGATCGGCATGCAGATCATGGGCCGCCGTCACGCCGACGACGTCGTCCTCCGCCTGATGCGCATTTTCGAAGAGGCACGGCCGTGGCCTCTGCTGGCGCCGACCTCCGCGTGAGCGACCTCGCAGCCGAGGCGACCGAGCTCCTGCAGCTCCTGATCCGCAACGGCTGCGTCAACGACGGCTCGGTCGAGTCAGGGCACGAGACCCGCAACGCCGGGCTGTTGCGCGACTACCTCGGAGGCGCAGGCCTCGACTTCGAGACCTACGAGCCTGTGCCAGGACGGGCCTCGCTCGTCACCCGCATCGAAGGCACCGACCCGTCGGCCCCGACGCTGTGCCTCATGGGCCATACCGATGTGGTGCCCGTGACGGCCTCTGGCTGGCAGCGCGACCCCTTCGGGGGCGAGCTCGTGGCCCTCGACGACGGCACCCAGGAGGTGTGGGGGCGCGGGGCCATCGACATGTTGAACCTGACGGCTTCGATGGCGGTCGCCGTCAAGCACCTCGCCCGTACCGGATTCCGTCCGAAGGGCACCCTCGTCTACTTCGCCGTCGCCGACGAGGAGGCGGGCGGACGCCACGGGGCCGAGTGGGTCACGGCCAACCACTACGACGCCGTGCGAGCCGACTACGTCCTCACCGAATCGGGCGGTGTCGCCATCCCGTCTTCGAGCGGACCTCGGGTGACCGTCACGACTGGAGAGAAAGGCATCGCCTGGCGGCGTCTCCGAGTCGCCGGTACGCCGGGCCACGGCTCGATGCCCTTCGGCGCTGACAACGCCCTCGTCAAGGCGGCCGAGGTCGTCCATCGCCTGGCTGCGTACCGACCCAACGCCCAGGTCACTGACACGTGGCGGGCCTACGTCGCTGCGCTCGATCTGCCCGCCGACGTCGCCGACGCCCTCGTCGACCCGGCGCGGGCCTGGGACGCATGCGCCGCCCTCGCCGTCGACGACCCCCGGCTCGCCAAGCTGGCCCATGCCTGCACCCACATGACCTTCTCCCCCAACGTCGCCCACGGCGGGGTCAAGACCAACGTGATCCCCGACATCGTCGACATCGACGTCGACGTCCGCACCCTGCCCGGCGAGACCGAAGAGGACGTGGCCCGCAACCTGGCCGACGCCCTCGGCGACCTGACCACGGCCGTGACGGTGACGGTGCTGCAGTCCGCCCCGTCGACGGCCTCGCCAATGGCGACGCCGCTGTGGGACGTCATCGGCCGCACCGTCGAGAAGCTCACCCCAGGCGTCGGACTCGTCCCGCGCATGACGGCCGGAGGAACCGACGCCCGTTTCTATCGCGAGCACGGCGCCGTGGCCTACGGCTTCGGGCTCTTCAGCCCGGCGATGACGACCCAGGAGTTCGCCTCCCGGTTCCACGGCCACGACGAGCGGGTCGACGTGGAATCGCTACGCCTCACGACCGAGATGTGGCTGGCCCTGACCCGCGACCTGCTCGGCTGAAGCGCACCCGCCCCGCCGAGGCGTCGACGGCCACGCCCTCGCGACGAAGCCGGCGGGTGTGCTCGACCTCGTGGCCCGGCACCAGGCGCCCGGCGGCGTTGACCACCCGCCACCACGGCAGACCGGCATTCCCCGAACCGGCGAGGATTGCACCGACACCGCGCGCGGCTCCCGGCTTGCCGGCCAATGCGGCCACTTCGCCATAGGTCACGACATCGCCAGGAGGAAGCGCCGACACCACCTCCCGCACCCGGTCAGCGAAGGTCGTCAGGGCGAAGACGGGAGTCCGACGACGCCCTCTTCGCGTTGGACACCCAGGGTGTTCAGGGCGAACGAGAGGAGGTGGTAGTGGCCGATGACCATGACCAATTCGATGAGTTGCTTGTCGTCGTACTCCTCGGACAGGCGGGCCCAGGTCACGTCGGCGATGCAGGACTGCTCGTGGAGCTCGTCGGTCGCCTGGAGGATCGTGCGGTCGAGATCGGACCACCCGGCGGCGGCCGGACCTGCCGGAATGCGGGCGATCTCCTCGTCGGTCAGCCCGGCACGGCGACCGATGGGCACGTGCTGGCCCCACTCGTACTCGGCCTGGCACAGCCACCCCACCCGGAGGACGGCCAGCTCGCGCTCGCGCGCCGGGACCTTGCCGTTGAGCAGCTTGCCGCCGAAGGGCATCCACTTGCGGAAGAGGCCGGGGTGGCGGACGAGCGTGCGAAAGATGTTCGACGTCCCGCCGGGGACGATCACTCCCTGCAGCAACTCCTGCTGTTGGGTATCGAGCTCGTCATCGGAGAGCGGGGCGACCCGCAGGGTTCGTTGCACAGGAGCAAGTCTCGCCGACGGCGCCCGCTCGCGATCGGCCGACGGCGTCCCCGTCAGTGGTGTCGCGTACCGGGGTTCGCGTCGGCCAACCTCCTTGTCGAGCAGCACGACCAACGGCTCGTCCCGCTCGGCCAGTCGCTCGAGGTCGTGCTCGACGCCAGCCGGACCCTCGAAGTCGGCGAGCCGGTCGGTGCGGGTACGCAGCTCGTTGAGCGTCTGGGGACCGCGTAGCAACAGCACCGTCAGCAGGGCCAGTTCGCGTTGGTCGAGACCGAGCGCCTCGTCGAGCACGTGGCGGTACTTGGTGGTGCGGTTGCCGCCCCCAGCGTGGATCACCCGGGCCATGCCCTTGGCCCGCAGGCCCGACATCGTCGCCTCCACCGTGGCCGCGTCATACGCGACCACGGGGTCACGGTTGTTGGACTGGTTGCAGGCGGCAACCAGGGCATTGTGGGTCAGCGGGTAGTACTGCGGCGTCGCCAGTGACTTCTCCGCCAGGGCACCGACCACCCGCGCCTCTGCAGGAGTGAGCTCGAGCACGGCCTCGCCCCTACGCCGTGTCCATGACCCGGAAGGCCTCGGCCGTCCGGCCATCCGGCAGGTGGCCGGCCCGGGCCGTGACCTCGCCCCAGCCCCGCATCCGCTCCTCCAACCCGTCGGGGTCGGGCAGCTGGCTGACATGGCAGAGCAGCGCCTTCACCTTGCGGGAGAGCACTTCGGTCGTGTCGATCCATACGTTGGGTTCCGGGGCGCTCATCATCCAGACCTCTGGCACGGCCCACCCCGAGAACCCCTCCTCCATGAGCTCGGTGAAGGTGAAGTCATTGCGGGCGTCCGGGTAGACCGCGCAGAGGGCGGCCTCGCCCGCCGCCAGATGGTCGGGGTGGCTGGCGTAGATCCGATCCCAGTTGCGCTGCGGCGACTGACACACGACCCGCTGCGGACGCACCTTGCGGATCACCCGCGACAGGTCACGCCGCAGGTCCATCGTCACTTCGAGGCGTCCATCCGGGTAGCCGAGCCAGTGGAGATCGTCGACGCCCAGCACCGAGGCGGCGGCCTCCTGCTCGCCTCGGCGGATGCGGGGGATCTCCGACCGTGGCGTGGCGGAGTCGAACCCGCCGGCATCGCCATCCGTGATCACGCAGTAGCTGACGGCGATGCCCTTGTCCGTCCACGTCGCCACGGTGCCGGCGGCCCCGAAGTCGACATCGTCCGGGTGGGCCGTGACGACCAGGACTCGGTCGATGTCTTCGTCGTTGAGCACGGCGCGAAGTTACCGGGATGGGGCCGCTACGTCCCCAGGCCCTACGA
>JBKJKM010000149.1:0-5632 GCA_046597375.1 Acidimicrobiales bacterium
GGGCGACCAGCGCGGCTCCAAAACCGGCGTCGACGTCGAGCACCACCTCGTCGTCGCCGGTACGGGTCACGCGGAACCAGGCGTCGACCTTGCCCTGTGGCTGGAGCACGAACGACCACGCCGATGCGCCGACGGCCAGTCCGGCCACGTCCTGGCTGATCTGTCCCTGCAGGAACGAGACGGCGTCGGGTCCCGAGACCCGCACGACGTCGCGCGGCACCTCGACCCAGAAAACACTCATGACGTTGCCTCCTTCCGCGCCGCCGTCATGCGGCGGGCGGCGGGTACGGCGGCGAGCAGGGCCGCCGCCTTGTTGCGGCACTCGAGGTCTTCGAGTGCGGCGTCGCTGTCGGCCACGATTCCGGCGCCGGCCTGGATCGACGCCACGCCGTCCGGCCGGACCAGCATCGTGCGGATGGCAATGGCCGTGTCGAGGTTGCCGGAGAAGTCGAAGTAGCCGACGACGCCGGCGTAGGGGCCCCGCTTCGTGGGCTCGAGCGCATCGATGATCTCCATGGCCCGCACCTTGGGGGCGCCCGACACGGTGCCGGCCGGCAACGTGGCCCGCAGGACGTCGATGGGGCCGAGGCCCTCGCGAAGACGCCCCGACACCTGCGACGTGAGGTGCATCACGTGGCTGTAGTACTCGAGGGTCAGGAGTTCGTCCACGTGCTCGGTGCCGAAGTCGACGACACGGCCCACGTCGTTGCGGGCGAGGTCGACCAGCATGATGTGCTCGGCGATCTCCTTCGGGTCCTCGGACAACTCACCGGCCATGCGGCGATCGTCCGCCTCGGTGCGACCGCGTCGGCGAGTTCCGGCGATGGGTCGGGAGATGACCCGACCATCGAGGAGCTGCACCATCGGCTCGGGCGACGAGCCGACGACCGTCACCTCCGGATGTCGCACGAAGTACATGTACGGGCTGGGGTTGACCTGACGGAGCGACCGGTAGAGGTCGAAAGGGTCGGCGTCGAGGTCGAGGTCGAAGCGCTGCGAGAGCACGACCTGGAAGACGTCGCCGGCGAGAATGTGCTCCTTGGCCACGGCGACCGCGCGGGCGTAGGTCTCGGACCCGACGGTTCGTTTCACGTCCGGCAATTCGTCGTCTGGGCTCGGCGGCAGGAGCACCGGCTCGTCGAGGGGTCGGGCGCCGTCGGCGGCGAGGACGTCGAGACGGCGGATGGCCTGGTCGTAGGCCGCATCGAGGTCGTCGTCGTTCCAGCCTTGGTCGACGACCACGTTGCTGACGAGGGTGACCCGTTGTCGCCAGTGGTCGTAGGCGGCCAGGTCTCCGATGATCGAGAGGATGGCGTCGGGCAGCCCGTGGTCGTCGACGGGCACGTCGGGAAGGCGCTCCACTTCGCGCACCACGTCGTAGCCCAGATAGCCGACGACGCCACCGTGCAGCGGTGGGAGCTCGGGCAGCGACGGCGAGCGATGGACGGCCAACATGGCCTCGAGGGCGGCGAGCACCCCGCGGTCGGTCGGTACCGAGGGCGGCAGCTCGCCTTCCACCCGGAGCATCCCGTTGCGGGCGACGATCGTGACCGACGGTCGCCGACCCACGAACGACCACCGGCTCCACCGTTCGCGCTCGACGGACTCGAACAAGAAGCCGGGCTCGCCGTCGGCGGTGCCGCCGACGAGGCGGGCGAAGGCGGCGACGGGCGTCGTGTAGTCGGCCAGCACCTCTCGCCACACGGGCACGACGGAGTGACCGCGCGCCAGGGCGTAGAAGTCGCTACGACTCGGGGTCGACGGCAACGAGCTCACGGAGGTCGCGGAAGAAGCAGGAATACTCGCCGGTGGCGCAGGCGCCCTTGCCCTGCTGGTCGACGACGAAGAGGAGCACATCGCCGTCACAATCAAACCAAGCTTGTCGTACGAGCTGCACGTCGCCCGACGTATCGCCCTTGGCCCAGCGCTCGCCCCGACTCCGGCTCCAATAGACCATCCGGCCGGTTTCCAGGGTCTCGCGAAGCGTCTCGGACGTCATCCAGGCCATCATCACGACCTTGCCGTGGACGTCCTGGGCGATGGCGGCGATGAGGCCGTCACTGGTGAAGGTCAGATCCTCGATGCGGCTGATGTCCTTCAGCGTCATGACATGACTCGCTCGCAAGCTTCGCTCACAGGTACAACCCCGTGTTCCCTTCGATGCGCTCGGCGGCGACCGCATGGATGTCGCGCTCGCGCAGGATCAGGTAGTCCTCGCCTCGGACTTCGACCTCGTAGCGGTCCTCCGGGTTGAACAGCACGAGGTCGCCGACCTCGATCCCACGGACGTGGGCACCGGCGGCGACGACCTCGGCCCAGGCCAGACGCTTCGACACCTGGGCCGTGGACGGAATCAGGAGCCCGCCCTTGGTGGTGCGCTCGCCTTCGCTGGTGGGAATCTGGACCAGCAAGCGGTCGGCCAGCATCCGAATCGGTTGCTTCGCCTCCGCCTCAGCGGCGCCGGTCTTCATGCCGACGACGTTAGGTGAGGGGCCCGACTTGGCTGAACTCGGTTACGGCCGTGAAACCAGGTGATCGACGGTGCTGGCACGGTCGGTCCTGAGGTCGATCTCGGTGTCGTCGACGAGGTTGGTCATCAGGTCGAGGCCCGTTCGCACCACGTCGCCAATGAGCAACGGTGTCCGATGGCTGGCGGCCACGATGGCGTGGGCCACGGTCGAGTGCAACAGATCGTCGTCCGGTCCGAGCTCGTCGGGCGTGCGGAGCACTGCGGCATCGATCGGGTCGTTGGGGCGGGTCTCGGCCACGAGAGCGACGCAGTCCCAGGCATCACCGAGGGAAAGCGCCTCGGCGTCGGTGCCGATCACGGCCAGGTACTCGGGAAGGTACGCGCGTCCATCGGTGTGCAGAGTGATGGCGGCAGTGCGGCCGGGCTGGGCGATCGGCACGCCATGCCACGTACCGCCGGCGGTCGGCAGGCGCAGCCGCCACGGCACGACCGAGGCGATGCGGAGATCGGCGAGGTGATGCACGACACGTTCACCCGTGGGAGCGACGAGATCGTCCTCCGCCAGGCGATCGCCGAGTCGGGTGAGGCTGTCGCCGATGGCATTCCAGCCATGGGTCCCGTTCTCCAGGAAGTCCCACAGGTCGGATGGGCAGAGCGAGCGTGCGATCTCACCCGCCCGCTTCGGCGTCATGCTGTCGGCCATCGAGACCGCGCATGCGGCGTGCACGTCGATGACCGAGGATCCCTGCAGGAGGCCAAGCCTCGGCCGGGCCGGATCCGTGTCAGTTTCGAAGAGGCACAACCGCATCGCTCATCCGCCTTTCCGGCCTCGTCATCGTACCGACCGGCGCCTCCGATGACTAGTCATTGGTGCGGCAACCGGAAGCGGAAGACGGCGCCGCTCGCTCGAGTGGTCGGGAACTCCAGCCAGATCTCTCCCCGGTGGCGCTCCACCAGCTTCCGGCAGACGGCCAGACCGAGCCCGGCGCCCTTGCCGACGGGAGACGAGGTGCGCTGGAAGACCTCGAACACCCGATCGCGGAGCTCCGCAGGTACGCCAGGTCCGTCATCGGCGACCGTCACGATCCACCCGTCGGCCGCCAAATCGGCGGTGACGGCCACGCCGAGGCCGCCGCCGAAGCGAAGGGCGTTCTCGAGCAGCCGGTGAACCACATCGACCAGCTGCCCCTCGTCGCCCATGACCGTCGGAAGCCCAACGCGCCGCACGTCCATGGATGACGGCGCCAGCCGAGCCAGCGCCTGGTCGACCACGAGCTCGAGGTCGACCGGGACGGGGTCGACCTCACGGGTGCCGGCGCGGCCGAAGGCCAGGATGTCCTGCACGAGGAGACGCATCCGTTCCATCGCACTCAGCGCGGCATCGAGCCACTCCGCCGGCGTCGAGTCGAGGGTATCGCCGAGATCGGAGCGCAGCATCTCGAGGTAGCCGTACGCCACCTGCAGCGGTTGGGCCAGATCATGGCCGGCGAGAGAAGCGAAGGCGGCGAGCTCGGCGGTCGTGCGAGCCAGGTCACGCTGTTGGCGGTCGAGGCGAGCGGCGGCCGACGAGCGCGCGTCCGTCGTGGCCGCCCGGCGGGCTGCCGGCTCGAGCCCGAGCAGCTGCACGAGGGCGGCGTTCAGCTCGTCCGGCGGCATTCCCTTCTCGAGCACCGTTGCCGCCAGGCCCGCTTCCTCCGGTGCGGCGTCCTGGACATGGTTGCCCGACAGGATCACGACCACCACGTCCGGCGCAACCGCCTTGATGCGCGGGAGGGCTTGCCAGCCTGAGGGGTCGCCGTGCTCGGGTAGCAGCTCCAGGATCTGGCGGATGTCGGCCAGGTCGTCGACGATGACGACTCGGCGACGGGCCGAGGCCTCGTCGGTCATGGCACGGGGCGGACGAGGATGCCGGCCCGGCTGAGCTCGTCCTTCGCTTCGCCCACGGTGTGCTCCCCGAAGTGGAAGATGGAAGCGGCCAAGACGGCGTCGGCCCGGCCGTCTCTGGCGCCCTCGACCAGGTGCTCGAGCGTGCCGACGCCTCCGCTGGCGATGACGGGGATTCGACAGGCGTCAACCACTTGTCGGGTCAACTCGAGGTCGTAGCCGTCGCGCGTGCCATCGCGATCCATCGACGTCAGCAAGATCTCACCGGCACCGAGGCGCTCGACCTTCGCCGCCCACGCCACCGCATCGATCCCCGTCGCTCGGCGCCCGCCGTGAGTGAAGACCTCGAACGCGGGTCGGCCGTCGCGCCCGGCCACGGCTTTGGCATCGATGGCGACCACGACGCATTGCGCACCGAACTCGGTTGCGATCTCTTCGATCACCTCGGGCCGCTCGACGGCGGAGGTGTTCACACCGACCTTGTCGGCGCCGGCGCGAAGGAGTTGTCGGGCGTCGTCGACCGTCCGGACCCCACCGCCGACGGTCAGCGGGATGAAGACCTCCTCCGCCGTTCGTCGAACGACATCGACCATGGTGTTGCGCTGATCGGACGACGCCGTGATATCGAGGAAGATCACCTCGTCCGCACCCTGGGCGTCGTAGCGGGCGGCGAGGAGCGCCGGATCTCCCGCTTCTCGGAGATCGACGAACTGCACGCCCTTGACGACGCGACCGGCGTCGACGTCGAGACAAGGGATCACCCTTACGGTTTGCATACGACGAGTGCCTCCTCGATCGTGAAACGGCGCTCGTACAAGGCCTTGCCGACGATCACACCGGCGACGCCGCTGTCGGTCAGGGCCCGGAGATCGTCGAGGGTGCCGACGCCACCCGATGCGATGACCGCCGTCGACGTCGCCGCCACCACGGCTCGGAGCCCATCGAGGTCGGGACCTTCGAGGGTTGCGTCTCGCGAGATGTTGGTGACGACGAAGCTGGCGGCGCCGGCGAACTCCGGCCAAACGACGGCGTCCAGCAGACGGACGCCGCTGCGCTCCTCCCACCCCCGGGTGCGGATCTCGCCGTCCCAGTGATCGAGCCCGATGGCGACCTGATCCGGGTGGGCCGACACCAACGCGCCGGCCGTTGCGCGATCGTCGACGGCGAGGCTGCCGAGAACAACCCGCGCGATCCCGTCGACCAGGAGCGACCCGTCGCGCACGCCACCGCCGGTCTGCACCGGCGTCGGTCCGATGGCCGCGGCAACGGCTTTGACCA
>JBKJKM010000197.1:0-7432 GCA_046597375.1 Acidimicrobiales bacterium
GCTCCACCACGACGTTGGCCGCGCCGAGCTCGGCCAGCACGGCCGGCATCCGGGTCTCGCGCAGCACCGGAACCGCCATTCCCCGCACACCACCGTCGGTGGCGCCGAGGACAGGCACGAGCACCGTCTGGACGAGCTCGGCCAGACGCCGTCCTTCCGGGCTCTCCCAGCCCGACGGCGACCGGTAGTACCAGGTGGTGCAACCGAGGGGAGGACCGCCGGCCAGTGCACCGACGGCCAGGCCCACGTAGGCGTCGACCTCGAGACCGTTGGCCTGGTCGGCCTGGGCCGATCCGTCTGGATGCTGCACCAGGACGGCCGCCCCGCCGCCTGCAGTGAGGGCGGCGGCCACCGACCGGGCCAGGGCATCGAGTCCACCCGACTCGCCTACCGCCACGGTGCGCCCGGCCAGCGAGGAGGGGCGGCGGCGGTGATGCTCGCGCTCGCGCACCGAGGCGATCGATCCGGCGGTACCGGCACGCGGGCCGCCGATTTGTGCGACGCCGGCGGCCCCGGTATCGACGGCCCCCAGCCGAGCGAGAGCTGCCAAGGTCGCAGGCCCGCAGATCGAGTCGGTCACGAGCCCGCCGTTGCGTTGGAAATCGGTGAGCGCGCCATCCGTTCGGGATCCGAAGATTCCGTCGACCCGACCGGCGTCGAAACCGAGGCAGCCGAGGCGGCGCTGCAGCTCGGCCACGTCGTCGCCCCGCTGCAAGGGCGTGGTGAGACACAGCGGCCGATCGCCAAGTCGGTAGCCGGCCTCGACCAAGGCCGCCCAGGTGTCCGGACCGCACACCCCGTCGACGCGAAGCCCTCGCCGTTCTTGGAAGGCGCGTATCGCCCCTTCGGTCTCTGGCCCGAAGGTGCCTGAGCCGTCGGCGTCGACGGCGGTCGTGGCGATGCCGCCCAGCGCGAAGAGGCGGTGCTGGACATCCCGCACCGCCTCGCCTGCCGCGCCCCGTCGAAGGGGAAGACCCGTCGTCTCTACAGGAATGCGGAGATCTCCTCGAGCAACTGGCCCTTCCCGCGGGCGCCGACGATGCGCTTCTGTACTTCGCCGTCCTTGAACAGGATGAGTGTGGGAATGCTCATGACCTGGAACTCCTGGGCCGTGGCCGGCGCATCGTCGACGTTGAGCTTGGCGATGCGAATCTTGCCGGCGTGATCGGTGGCGATCTCTTCGAGAATCGGGGCGATCATCTTGCAGGGGCCGCACCATTCCGCCCAGAAGTCGACGAGGACAGGCCCGTCGGCACCCTTGACCTCTTCGTTGAAGTTCGTGTCGGTCAGGGTGGTGATGTTGTCGGCCATGACGACCGTTCTCCTCGCACTCGGATGCCGGGAGCGTACCCAGCAGGGGGGTCAACGTCGCCCTCTCACCCGGCATTCCGCCGAGCTGGAAGGAACTACCAGTTGCGGGCGGTGCTGTCGATCTCGTGGTCGGCCGAAGAGGTGGCTTCGAGCCAGCGCTCGGCGTCGATGGCAGCCATGCAGCCGGAGCCGGCGGCCGTGATGGCTTGGCGGTATACGTGGTCCTGCACGTCGCCGGCGGCGAACACGCCATCGATGTTGGTGAAGGTCGAGCCGTGCTTGGTCACCAGGTAGCCGGTGTCCTCCATCTCCAGCCAACCCTTGAACAGGTCGGTGTTGGGCACGTGGCCGATAGCGACGAAAAGCCCGTGGATGGGCAATGTAGACACGGCGCCCGTGACCAGGTTCTCGAGTTCAACGGCCTCGAGGGTCGACTCGCCGAGGACGTCGGTCACGCGGGTGTCGAGCACCAACTCGATCTTGGGGTGATTCTTGGCCCGCTCCTGCATGATCTTCGACGCCCGGAACTCCTGGCGACGGTGGATCAGGAACACTTTCGTGGCGAACTTCGTCAAGAAGAGCGCCTCCTCGAGGGCGGAGTCTCCGCCGCCGACGACGGCGATCTCGAAGCCCCGGTGGAAGAACCCGTCGCAGGTCGCGCAGGTCGACACGCCGTAGCCCATGAGCCGGGCCTCGTTCGGGAGGTTCAGCGTCAGCGCCTGGGCGCCGGTGGCCACGATGACCGAGCGAGCCACGATCTCCTCACCGTCGGCCGTGATGCGGTGCGGCGGCCCGGCGAGGTCGACGCTGCCAGCCTTGACCGTGCGAATCTCGGCACCGAAGCGCAAGGCCTGGGCCCGAAAGTTCGCCATGAGCTCGGGACCCATGATCCCATCGACGAAGCCGGGGTAGTTCTCCACCTCGGTCGTCAACATGAGTTGGCCGCCGGGCTGGTCGCTCGTGGACGACGGCTCGCCCTCGATGACCAACGGGTGCAGGTTTGCACGGGCGGCGTAGATGGCGGCGGTCAATCCAGCCGGTCCCGACCCAATAATCACGACGTCGCGCGGCTCGGCCACGGGTGCCTCCTAGGACTTGGCGTCGCGGGATGGGCGACGCTTCCGCCACGAGAACAACCCGCCGACGGTGAATAGTCCGCCGACGATGGCGTAGACGGCCCAGATGGGGAGCACGTAGTCGAGGAGGCGGACCGACGCGATCGTCAACAGGATCATGGCCGTCGTGCCCAGGGCCACGATGAGGATGCCGTACACCAGCCCGCGTGCGACCGTCTCGAGAGGAACGGTCGTCTTGGCGCGGACGGAGTTGACGACCGACTCGATCGTGTCGGCCACCTGCACCGTCCAATCGGCGCTGGTCGTGCCGTCGGTGGTGGACAGCGGCGCGTCGGCTCGGGGCGTTGTGGGCGCAGCCATCCGCGCACCTTACTGGTGGGCCGACACGCCTAGCCTCCCTCGCCATGCGGACCCCCGTCGGCGCCGTCGCCGTTGCAACCCTTGTGGCGGCCGCCGCCGCCGTGATCCTTGGTGAGTACGAACTCGTCGGGCTCCGCCCGGTCCTCGCCGGTTTGTTGTTCGGCGTTGCGGTGGGGGAAGTGGTCGCCACCGTGGGAAAGACGAGCGACCGTTACGTGTTGGCGGCCGTTGCCTTGTTGGCTCAGGCGGGGCTCGTCTGGGCGACCTGGATCTCGACGGGCCACGACCTCGGGCGGGCCGCCGGCACGGCGTGGCTGGGCATCGTCGCCGGTTCGGTGGCCGCGCCGCTGTGGCTCAGAAGCGCGGGTCGGCGAGGAGCGCACACCCTGGTCGGGACAACACCAGCGCCTGGCGGGTGACGCCGCCGGCCGGCTCGGTGAGGACGAACACCAACACTTCGGCCGGCCGGCCCGCCCATCGCAGCGTCGACGTGGACACCAGCGCGCCAAAGCGCCCGGCGCCGATGCGTTCGGCGTCGTCTCGACATTGCGCCCGGTCCTCGGCCACCGGGCCGGCCGGCGGAGGCGATGCCGTCGGGGCCGCCGCCGCCGTGTCCGCCGCTTCGTTCCCCGCCCGGGCCGCCGACGTGGTCTGGCCGCCGGCAACCGGCACGGATTCGAGGGCGGCGACCAGGGTGTCGGGGTCGTCCTGATCGCCGAAGTCGAGGCCCACGGCCTCGGGGTCGGCGGCTGCACCGCCGGCGTCGAGCCCCAGGGTCGGCGTTCCCCCCGACTCGGCCTCGGCCGTGCGACCGGAGGCGGCGCTGTCGGGCAGGTTCTTGGACAGGGCCTCGTCGCCGGAGCCCGTCGGTCGGAGCAGCCCGGCCAGGCCGGCGAGCACGGCGATGGCCGCCGCCGCCCCGACCAGCCAACTCGGGGGTGGCACTCGCAGCCGGCCCCTCGAGGTCGGGGTCAGGGCGACCACTGGTGCGATCTCCGACCGCTCGGCGGCCGACGTCGGAGCGGCCGCCAGGGCAGTGTGGATCAGCGTATCCATCGTCGCCGGCGGCAGCGGTGTGACGGGCGAACGCATGGCATCTCGAGCAGCGACCAGCGCCGCCGAACGCTGCGCGCAGCGATCACAGGCGGCCAGGTGGCTCGCGATGCCGCGATCGTCGACGTCGTCGAGCGCACCGGACAGTGCCAGGTCGTCCGGATGGCCCGGGTCGGGGAGGAGGGGATCGCTCACGGTCAGGTCCTTGGACGGTCGGCCGGCGTCGCCGGGTTCCCGTCCGGTCGCAGGCGGTCGGCGAGGGCGGCGCGGCCACGGGCGATGCGCGACTTCACCGTGCCGGCCGGCACCCCGAGCACGTCGGCGATCTCGGCGTAGTCGAGGCCGACGAGGTCGCGCAGGACGACGGCGGCCCGGAACTCGGGGGCCAGTGTGCCCAGCGCGGCGTCGATGTCGGCGCGATCGCCCACGGTCTCGACATCGAGATTCGGGGACGAGGTGCGTCCGAGGGCGTCGAGGTCCTCGTCGGCTGTGGGTTCGGGGCGCCGCCGGCGACGCCGGAGCTCGTCCAGGCAAGCGTTCGTGGCCACGCGGTAGGCCCAGGTCGAGAAGGCGGAGCGCCCATCGAAACGATCGAGACCCCGCACGATTGCGATCATCGCCTCCTGGGTCGCGTCGTTGGCATCGGCATCGTTGCCGGTGATCCGGCGGCACACGGCGTGGATGCGGTCGGCGTGGCGGCGCAGCAGCCGCTCCAGCGCCTTCCGGTCGCCCGCCTGGGCGGCCATCACCAGTGTCGGATCGTCCCGCTTGTCCTCGATGAGGACAAGGTAGGGCGAACGACCGACCCCTTACTGGCTCAGCCCTCGACTGTGACCTCGGCGATCGTCACCCGGCTGTCGTCGCCGAGGCGGGTGATCCATACCAATACGGCGCCCCCCCGACGTCCGTCGTCGCCCAGATCGAAGGTCGCGCTTCCGGCGATGTCCGACTGCTCGCTTGCCACTTCGCCCCAGTCATCCAGTGCGGCACCACCGGTGCCGGCGACGTAGAGCCGGGCGTTCCATCCACTCGTCGGTGACGACACCTTGATGCGCCGGACGACGCGGTCGGGGGTCGCGAGCTCCACGATGACCCCGACCCCTTCTTTGAGGCCCCCGAACTCCCGGGTGTTGTACCGATCGGTCCGCCACGAGGTGGCGGGGTCGCCATCGCGCACGGTGTCGACGTTGCCCTCGTTCTCTTCTGGCGGGCGGCCCTGAGGGTCGAAGCTACGGGCCTCCGTGAGGGCGAGAGGTCCGGTTTCGGACGCCGGCGGTGCGTCGTCACCGCCGCCGAGCAGGCTCGGCGCCACGTCCGAGGCGCGCAGGAGGAGACCGACGGCGACGAGCACGACGGCCGCCACGACGATGACGGCCGCCGGCACGAGCCACGTTCGCTCGGTCTGGCGGAAGGAAGGCGCCATCCCGGCGGGCGGGGTCTCGTCGCGCACCACCGACGGTACGGCGTCGTCGCCCAGGTCGAGGCCCCGCAGGGCGCCGGAGAGCTCCGCCGCCGAGCCGTAGCGAGCGGCGGGATCCTTGGCCATCGCTCGGATCACGACGGCCTCGAGGCCGCGGGGAATGCCGGCCCGGAGCTGCCGGGGCCGGAGGGGCTCGCTGTGCACGTGGGCCATGGCCGTGGCCATCTCGGTGTCGGCGGCGAATGGCGGCCGGCCGGTGAGCACCTCGTACAGGACGACGCCAAGGGCGTACACGTCGGAGCGGGCATCGGGGGTGGCGCCCTGGACTTGTTCGGGCGACAGGTACTTGGTGGTGCCGAGGACCGCGCCGGGTTGGGTGAGGTCGGCGCCGTCGAGGGTGGCGGCCCGGGCGATACCGAAGTCGGCCACCTTCACCTGCACCGGGCTTCCCGGGTCGCCGTCACAGACGAGGACGTTGGCCGGCTTCACGTCGCGGTGGACGAGGCCGGCCTCGTGGGCGTGGTGCAGGGCGTCGGCCACCTGCACGCCGATGTCGCGAGCCAGCCACGCCGGCAGGACGCCCCCGGCGTCGTCGACCAGCCGGCGCAGCGTCCGCCCCCGGATGAGCTCCATGACGATGAATGCGGCACCACCGTCCTCACCGGTGTCGAAGGTGGACACCACGTTGGCGTGGGAGAGGCGAGCGGCGGCGATCGCCTCTCGACGGAAGCGTTCCTGGAAATCGGCGTCGGCCGAGAGGTGCGGGTGCAGCACCTTGACGGCGATGGGGCGGGTGAGGACGTCGTCGACGCCTTCCCACACTTCGGCCATGCCTCCTCGCGCCATGGGCGCGACGAGTCGGTATCGGCCATGGAGGAGGCGGCCGGCCTCGACGACGCTCACCTCCGCCTCCTACCCGTTACGGGGACAATTGGAAGGTGACGCCCATCGTGCGGGGCCCGCCATGGGCACCGATCACGGCCCCGAGGTCACCGACGACGATGCGCTCGCGGGGGAAGTGGGGCGCCAGGAGGTCGAGCATCTCGTCGAGGTCGGGGGCGTCACCGTGCATGACGGCCAGATTCTCGATCGACGGTTGCGAGCTGACCTTCTCGGCCAGGTAGCGCAAGGACTTCGATCGCGTCCGCTGCTTCGCTTCTTGCTCGACCTTGCCGCCGGTGATGTCGATGATCGGTTTGATCGACAGCATCGAGCCGAGCATGGCCTGGGCCCCGCCGATGCGCCCACCCTTCTTGAGATTCTCGAGGGTGTCGAGGGCGGCGTAGGTGCGGGTGAGTGGGATGCGTTCCTCCACGGCGGCCACGACCTCGTCGATGCCCTTGCCGTCTTCGGCGACACGCGCCGCCGAGAGGCAAAGGTTGCCGAGCCCCATGGTCAGCGTGCGGGAGTCGATCACCCGGACGGCCACGTCGGCGGCCACCGACTTGGCCGCCAACTCGGCCGCCTGGAAGGTGGCCGAGAGGTCGGCCGAGAGGTTGATGCAGACGATGCCCTCGGCCCCATCGGACGCGGCCGCCCGGAAGGCCTCTTCGAAGGCGCCGGGAGACGGCGCCGCCGTCTCGGGGAGCACGGGCGACGAAGCGCAGCGCGCCCAGAACTCCTTGGGCGTCAGATCGCGCCGGTCGACGAACTCCTGGTCGCCGAAGCGGATGGTGAGGGGGACGACGGTGATGTGGTGCTGTGACTCGAGAGACGGCGGTAGGTCACAGGAGCTGTCGGTGATGATCTTGATCATGCGGGGCCCTGTCTAGCGCCGCTCGGCCGTCGCCGATGCCTCCACCTCGTACCAGTCCTTCGTGGCGTCGAACCGATCGAGCAGGAACGACCGCGCTTGCTTGGAGACCTTCACGACGACCTCCTGCTTCTCGTTGACCGTGCATTCGACGATCGTCACGTCCTGCTCCTCGGCTTCACTTTCGCAGGCGGCATCGAGCACGTCCTGGGTGTAGGTGTCACGCAGGCGGAACGAGGCCTCGTTGGCGACTTCGTGGGCGGCGTCGTCGGCTTGGGCCCGGGCGACGAGGGGCGAGCCGAGCTCGATGACGGCGAAGCCAATGACGGCGATCCCGACCAACACCTTGACGAGCCACCCACCGATCACGCACGCCTCCTGAAGGACAACAGCGAGCGGAGCTCGCCGACACCGAAGATGCGGCTCCCGGCCAGGTAGACGGTAACACCGGTCACCGTG
>JBKJKM010000053.1:0-2724 GCA_046597375.1 Acidimicrobiales bacterium
GACGTCGCTCGGTGAATCGGTCGCCCGCGCCCTCGACCGCTCGTTCGTCCGGATCGCGCTGGGCGGCGTGCGCGACGAGGCCGAGATCCGCGGGCACCGTCGCACGTACGTCGGCGCACTGCCCGGACGCATCGCCCGAGCGATGAAGGAGGCAGGCACGATGAACCCGGTCGTGCTTCTCGACGAGGTCGACAAGCTGTCGGGCGACTGGCGGGGTGACCCGTCATCGGCCCTGCTCGAGGTGCTCGACCCCGCCCAGAACCACACGTTTCGCGACCATTACCTCGAAGTCGACCTCGACCTGTCCGACGTGCTCTTCATCGCAACGGCCAACGTGGCCGACACCATCCCCGGCCCGCTGCTCGACCGCATGGAGGTCGTCCGCCTCGATGGCTACACCGAGGCCGAGAAGGTCTCGATCGCTCGCACCCACCTGCTGGCCCGCCAGGTGAAGCGCGCCGGGCTGCGGGAGGACGAGGTCACCATCACGGATGCGGCCCTGCAGGCGGTCGTGTCCGATCACACCCGAGAGGCGGGCGTGCGCACGCTCGAGCGCGAGCTCGGCAAGCTCGTGCGCACGCTCGAGCGCGAGCTCGGCAAGCTCGTGCGGAAGGTGGCCACTCGTATTGCCTCCGGCGCACTGACCGCTCCGGTGGCTCTCGACGTCGACGACGTCCGCACCCACCTCGGCCGGGTCAAGTACTTCTTCGAGGCGGCCGAGCGCACGGCCACCCCCGGCGTTGCTACCGGCCTCGCCGTCACGGGCATGGGCGGCGACGTCCTCTTCATCGAAGCCGCGTCCGTCGATGCATCGGCCGAAGGCGCCGGCTTGACTCTCACCGGCCAGCTCGGCGAGGTCATGAAGGAATCCGCCGAAATCGCGCTGTCCTACTTGCGCTCCCACGAGGACGTCAGCGGCCCGGTCCGCGGTCGCTTCCACGTGCACGTGCCCGCCGGCGCCGTCCCCAAGGACGGTCCGTCGGCCGGCGTCACCATGACGACGGCGCTGGCCTCGCTGCTCAGTGGGCGGGCCGTCCGCTCGACGGTGGGGATGACCGGCGAGGTGACGCTTCAGGGCAAGGTGCTCGCCATCGGCGGGGTGAAGCAAAAGGTGCTGGCCGCCCACCGAGCCGGGCTCACCGAGGTCGTGCTCCCGGCCCGCAACGGTCCCGACCTCGATGACGTGCCCGAGGCCGTGCGGGCCGCCATGACGTTCCACCTCGTCGACGACGTTCGCCAGGTTCTCGCCATCGCCCTCGAACCGGTCCGAACGGGCTGAGGACGGGTAGACCTTCTTCGCATGGATGTGGGGGATCTCGTCGTGCGCCTGTCCGTCGCCGGGTGCATCGCCGCCGAGGAGGAAGCCGGCATGCTGCTCGAGGCGGCGGACGGCGACCCGGCACACCTCGAGGCGTTGGTGCGGCGGCGCGAGACGGGGGAGCCGGTCGAGTGGATCGTCGGATGGGCGCCGTTCGTGGAACTGCGGGTGGCGATGCAGCCCGGCGTGTACGTGCCCCGGGCGCAGACCGAGGTGCTGGCGCGTCGGGCGGCGGCGTTGGTCGATCCCGGGGGTGTGGCCGTCGACCTCGCCACCGGATCGGGCGCGGTGGCGCTGGTGCTGCGCCGGGCGGTGGGACCTTCTGGCACCGTCGTGGCGACGGAGCTCGACCCCGTGGCTGCGGCGTGCGCCCGGGCCAATGGGGTGACCGTGTTCGAGGGTGACCTCGACGAGCCCCTGCCACCCGAGTTGGAGGGACGGGTCGACGTGGTGACGGCCAACGTCCCCTACGTCCCGACAGCTGCGCTCGAGCTGTTGCCGCGCGATGTCCGGAACCACGAGCCGGCACGCGCCCTCGATGGCGGCGGCGATGGCCTCGAGCTCGTTCGTCGGGTGCTGGCCTCGGCTCCTCGCTGGTTGCGACCCGGTGGCCACGTCCTGATCGAGATCGGTCCTGATCAGGCGGACGCGTTCCCCGCCCTCACCTGGCTACGCGACGCTGACGGCGATGTCCGCGCCGTCGAGTTCTGCGGCTAGAAATCGACCCGATACAGACGCACTTGCTCGTCGAGGCCCTTGAGGTCGAAGGCACCGACATCGCTGAAGTGGAGGTCCTTGCCGGTCGCCAGCTCGCGCACCACATTGGAGACGAAGATCTCGCCGGCGCTCGCCTGGTCACAGATGCGAGAGGCCGTCGACACCACGATCCCGTGGAGGTCGTCGTCCTCGGAGAGCGGCTCGCCGGCGTTGATCCCCATGCGCACGCGGATCATCGCCTCGGGGAATTGTTCGTTGTGTTCGGCGAATCGCTGTTGGATCTCCATGGCGCCGTTGACGGCGGACGACACGGAGGCGAACTCGGCCATCACGCCATCGCCCGTGCTCTTGACGACCCGTCCGCCGCGGCCCTCCAACACCTCGCGGATGATGGCGTTGTGGGTGCGCACGAGGTCTTGGGCGCGGTCGTCACCCATGCGAGCGGTCGTCGCCGTCGAACCCTCCATGTCCGTGAAGAGGATGACGGTCGGTCGGGCCGTGGTGCGGGCCCGGTACTCGCGGTCGAAGGGGACGCCGGGGAACCGGGCCATCGCCGCCAACGGTTGCGTCGCATCGCCCTCCCAGGGGTTGTGGGCGGCACCGTCAACGGCCGCGAACGTGGCATCGCGCACCATCGCCGCGACGTGCTGGCCATGGACGAGGGGGATGGCCTGGGTGCGCTTGCGATG
>JBKJKM010000177.1:0-8158 GCA_046597375.1 Acidimicrobiales bacterium
CGGCACCAGCGTCGCGCCGAGCACTGGTTCATCGTCTCGGGCGTCGCGCTGGTGACGCTCGACGGTACGGACCATCCGCTCGCGGCAGGCGGCGCCATCGACATCCCCAGAGGAGCAGCCCACCGCATCGCAAACGTCGGTCAAGACTCGCTCGTCTTCATCGAGGTTCAGCACGGTGACTACTTCGGCGAGGACGACATCGAACGGCTGGACGACGACTTCGGCCGTGTCGGATGACCGTCCCTGTCGCCGGGTGATTGGCCGTCAGCTCATGCAACGCCGGTCATGTCAGACCGGCGAGGTCGGCGGCGCCGGAAGACCCGGCTGAGACGATCGCAGTGGGATGCCGCTCGGCCATACCTCATCGATGAGGATGTCCCGGATCGCGGTCATCCCCCCGAGGTTCGGGTGAACCGGAGCGGCTGCGTTCACAGGCACGATCGGCTCGACCCACCGGATAGCCGGGAGGTCGCAGGCCGTGTGGCCAGCGCTCGGCGCGTAGACGTCGACATAGCTGGTGACCTCGCTGTAGGTGCGGTCGGACGCGCCTGCGACGGACGCAATCATGGCGTTGAGAGCCTCCTGAATGCTGCGCAGGTACTGCGCGTCCTGCTCGCCGACTCCCATCGCCTCGCACCGCGCTGTCTGGCCGATCTTGAAGATCGCTGAGTAGCCGAGCACGTACACCTTTGCCGCCGGCGCGCGGCGGTGAATTTCGTCGAGCACGGCGGCGATCTTCGGTCCGGTCTCCGCGATCCGCTGGAACGGCTGCTCGGCGGCGACCGTCTCGCGGCAACCGGCGCCGGTGAGGGCGCCCTCGCCGCACGTGGTCGCCAAGCTGCCGAAGCCGATGTCGTTGCCGCCGATCTGCAGGGTGACGATGTCGGTGGTCAGGGCCAACGCGTCGAGCTGTGGCGGGTTGCCGGGGTGGCCGGTGTTGACAACCGGCACGCTGTTCTCGTTGAACTCCTGTTCGGGTGACACGCCGTGGGTTTCCCACATGTGCTTCGTGCTGGCGCCGCTGCACGTGACATCTACCAAGGCGACGACGAGTTGCCGGGCGACCTGATGGGCGTAGTTGTTGCCCGATCGGAGGCACCCGAACGGCTGCTCGTACTGCACCGGAACGAGTGGGCCGGAGGCGAAGGAATCCCCGAGCGCCACCATGGACTTCGGGCCCGCCTGGGCGCTGGGCGCGGCGACGCTGGGCGAGGCGAACGGCGCCGCAAGGGAAGTGGCGCACACCGCGCCCAGGAGGGCGAGTCGGCGGCGGGTGCTCGTGCGAGGCGGCATGTGAAGAGATTCGACGCTCGCGTCGCCCGCGCCTGCTCCGGCGACCGGGGGGTACCGTCGTCGCCATGACTCTGCACGATCGTCGAGTGCCCGGAGCGTGATCCGACCTGGATTCGGGATGCGGCACCCCGACGTCGATGCTGTCCTCGCCGAGGCGACGCCGATCGATGCGATGGATCACGTCTGGCCGGGTCCCCTGCCGCTGCGCATTGTCGGTTACGGCGCCGACTGGGAGTGGCCCGATGAGCTCATCCTCTCCGTCCGCTGCATCGTCGTGGTCGACGACCGTTTCGTCATGTGCACGAATCGAGATGGCAGCCATGCCTGGCCGGGCGGACGCCGCGAGGCGGGCGAGACCTACGCGGAAACTGCGGTCCGGGAGGTGCACGAGGAGACGGGCTATGTGTTCGACCGCGATTCCCTCGCGCACCTCGGGTGGCTTCACTACGAGCACAGGAGTCCGATGTCGCCAGGGAGCACGTGGCCTTACCCCGACTTCGTCCAGGTTGTCTTTGCCGCTCGGGCGGCCAGCCGAGATGTTGCCGACTGGACAGACACGGAAGGCTACGAACTGTCGTCGCGTCTCGTGACCATGGACGAAGCGGTCCGATGCATGGAGGACAACCCGGTCTGCATCACGTTCATGCGTCGCGCTGTCGCAGCATTTGAGCCGTCCAGCTGACTGCAGAAGAAGATGAACTCGCGCTGGTCCTCGGGGGTCCTCCTCGCGAGAGAAGAGGTGGCAATCACGGCCGCCGCTCCCGGGTTCGATGCTCGTGGCGCGAAGGATCGGGCCCCGTGGAGTGCTGGAGCGGTCAGTCCGCCGCCGTCAACCAGAAGGCGAACCCGGTTGCCGCCTCGTCGGCGGCAGCCCCGTCCTCTCTGAGCACGGCGACGGTCGAGAGGCCGGCCGATGCCGCCAGTTCTCGAAAGCTCTCCTGCGTGTGCCAGTGCACGACCCAGGGACGCTCGAGTGACATGGGGTGGGCGCCGACGCGCTCGTAGTGGGTCATGGTCTCCTGACGTCGATCCGCCTCGACGCGCGTCGCCGACCTGATCCAGAAGCGGATGATCGAACCGTCGGGCTCAACGGCCTCGCGCACCCGCCCGAGTTCTTCCTCGGAGACGACCTCGGGGATGAAGAGCGGCACCAACGCCGCCCCGCCGTCGGCCAGGTGCGACCGTATGCGACCGAGCGCACGCGCCGCCGCAACGTCGTCGACAAGCAGGTTGAACGTCGGCCCCGCCAGGAAGATCGTGCGGTACCGCCGGCCGATATCGAGGTCTTCCATCCGTTGCTCGTGCACGACAACGTCGAGCCCCGCGTCCTCGGCACGCCGGCGGCACCGGGCGAGCATGTCGGGCGAGGAGTCGATTCCCTCGACGTCGAGGCCCCGGCGTCGTAGCTCCAACAGGGGGTCGCCATCGCCGCAGCCGAGCTCGAGAGCGGGCTCCCCCGACAAGGCGATGAAGCGGGCATAGGGCTCCGGGTCCTGTACGACTGACCGGAGCGGCCCGTAGAGGTCGGCGACCAGGCCCGTGTAGAACGACGCCGGGTCCGTCACCCCGGAGCCCTGCCGTCCGGAGGCCGCGCGACGATGCCCGACCCTACGGGGAACTCGAGTGAACCCAGCACCGTTGCGAACATAGACGACGTCCCCATGTCGGCGATGAGTTGAAGCACCGAGTCATTGTCGAGACACTCGACGACCTCCGGGACTTTTGGTCGTCGGATATCGCTCAGTGCCTCGTGCAGGTGGAGGCTCGCCCAGTCTGGAGGCGCAGGTGGCTGCTTGCAGGGCGACACCGTCGCTTCGGTCGCGGGTCGGTCAGTTGGTGCATAGCCTTTGGTGGCATGGGTACTGGTCGGGATCCCAAGCCGTTCGACTCGACCCTGAACCGCATGTACAACCGGGTGGCGCTCGACCAGCTGTCATCTCATCTGTCGCAGACCTATGGGGTCGAGGTGGCTCGCACGGAGCAGCTCGATGTCGGTGTCATCCGCGTCGATAGGCGCGATGGGCCGACGTGGGTGGCCCGCATCTTTTCGACCCTGCGACCGGCGTCGGCGACCGAAGGTGACGCAGCCATTCTTCGTCACTTGCAAAAGCACGAGTTCCCTGCTGAGCGGCTCGCGGCTGTTGACCCTGTCAGCTCGCTCGAGGGCCAGCAGGTGCTCGTGACGGAGTTCGTGCCCTCTGCGAAACGCAAGTTGGAGCCGGACGCGTACGAGATCATCGGACGACTCCAAGCTCGGCTGCACGCGCTGCCACTCCCAAGGAACGAGGCTGCTCGTCCCGCTGGCGCGCTCCATCACTTCGAAATGGGTTCGCGCCGTGATGAGCTCGATGCTGCAGCCGCTTGGCTCGATCAAGTCGAGGAGCGAGTTCCCGGTTCTGGCCGTCCTCACCTTGACAAGCTTCGACATGCGCTGAGCGTTGCCGACGACGGGGTCGGCCTGCCACAAGCCGTGATCCATCCGGATCCCGTCCCCAAGAACATGGTACGCACCGACTCGGGCTACACCTACGTGGACTGGACTGGGGCAGGGGTTGGGCCGCGTGTCGTGTCGCTGGCATGGATCCTCTCGCCGCGCATCATTGCGGGATACGAGGAGACCGCCGCGATCTCCGACGAGGAGTGGGATCGACTTCCGGGCGTCATCTACGGTCGCAAGCTCATCGACCTGTGCTTCGGACTCTGCCTGAACCCGGAGCGGGCGACGTCGATGGTAAAGCGGATCGGGGCCATCAAGCGCGACGCCAAGCAACGTGCCGACCAGTCACGCGTCCGTGAAGGTCGGACTGTCGCAGGCAGCTGAGGCGGGACGGCGATTCAGGTTCCCCATGGACGGAGGGCATGTTCGATCGACCACCCGAGCCCGCCCGTCGCTACTCCCGCACGTCGCAGCGAGAGGTGGTGCTGCAGGGCGAAAAGGCAGGTGGTCGACCAGAGCAGTTGCAGCAGATCGGATGACCATTCGACAGGCCCTGCCTCAGACCGGTAGCCGGCGAGCACGTCCTGCTCGTACCGGCCGCCCCACGTGGCGAACGCAACATCAGTTGCGTGCAGGTCGACGTGCGCCTTCTCGAAATCCAGAATTCCTGTCACCTTGCCGTGGTGAACCAGGACGTTCCACGGCATCAAATCGCCGTGCACAGCCGACACCGACAGGCCACCGAGATCTGTTGCTCGAAGTCGAGCGAGGGTCTGCTCCGTGAACTCGCCCATCCGCTTCGTGACCTCGTCAGCTCGGTCCGGGATCCGATGTGCGAGCACCTGTGGAAGGTCGTCAAGGAAGTCGGGAAGTCGTGCGGCCGCCTGATGCCGCAGCGTCCAACCCGGCCGCTGATCCGTCTCAACAGACGAGAGGTCTTTGTGCAGGCGGGCAAGCAGCCGCCCTCTCTCGAACGAAGTCGATCGGGTGGTTGCCATGGGCCGACCGGGCAGCCGACGCATCACCATCCAGATCCTTCCCTCCAGTTCCGTCGGCCCCGCGATGGCCTCGGGCACCGGCCACCCTCGGCTCGCAAGGCCCCGGATCAGCGATTGCTCCCAACCGACGGAAGCCCCCTCGTGGGTGGTGGCGAACCTTCGAAGAACGTATCGGGCGGCGCCGATCGTGACGATCCAGTGTTCGTTCCCGGAGCCCGAGAGGCGCCTCACGCGAGAAGGCTTCACCCCAAGAAGCTCCCGTGTCGCTGCGCCAGGCCCCAGATCCACAAAGCAACAAGAGCGCAGTTGCCTGGTCATGCGCTAGGTATTTGTTCCTCAGGAGCCTCAAGGCCCGGGGAGGGCGCGACTGAATTCATCGGGAGCGAAACCTGCGGGCGCCCTACCCAGGAGCAGGGCCAGCAGCTCAGCTCCGGTGCCGATGATCGTGGCGGCGGCCTCGTCGCCCGCCTGCGACACGACCCTTGGTCCGTCGACGGTCACTACCTGGCTGATCGCCATGTCCTTGGCAACGAGTAGCCACGAGGCGTGGATCGAAGTGTCGCCTTTTCGGTGGTTCGACCGGCGGCTGTTCAGCCACCCCAACCGCATCGGTAACACGTGGCGGACGAACACGTCGCTCCACGTCGTGAGACCGACGCCGAGGTCGGTGCCGTGCACCTCCACCTCGGTCAGTCGCGTCAGCGCCAGGCGCCTCAGCTCGACTGGGCCGAGGTCGGGATTGTCGAGCGGCTCGACTACTGGCAGCGTCCAGTCCTGGACGATGCGCCACGCATCGTGTAGAGCTTCGCTCTCCTCGCGGAGCGACGCCACGATGCCGGCGCCAGGCTCCCCCTGTCGGCCGACCAGCGTCATCGGACGTTGCCGCGTCCGGCCCTGGGGGTAGTACGACGTAGACCGGCCAGCGAGGGCGTCATCGGTCATCCTCCGCAAAGCCTCGGCGCCATATCGGAGGTGGCAAGCGACCGTCAGCCGTGACCAGCCGGGCAACAGACTCGGCGCGTCGAGGTCGGCAGCTCCGAGGGCGGACACGACCTCCGACGTCGCAAGGTCCAGCTGATCGAGCACATCTTGCATGCCCGAAGACTGACGCAGTCCGCCACCAGGTGCAGCAAACGTGGTTCGCCGTGGCTGCCGCATGCGGTCTGTCGGTCGAGAACGCGATTGTCCTGAACGACTCGAACCGGCTGGCCGTGCACCTTCGGCCGTGTGACGTACTCGCTCGCGTCGCGCCTCTCTCCCGGTACGACGGCGCAAAGTTCGAAGTCGAGGTGGCCCAGCGGCTGTCCGAGGCCGGCGCTCCGCTGGCGACTCTCGACCCGCGTGTTGCGCCGCGCGTCTACCAGCACGACGACTTCGCCGTCACGCTGTGGACCTACTACGAGCCCGTGCCGCCGCACGACATTGCGCCGGACGAGTACGCGAGCGCGCTCGAAAGATTGCACAACGGCATGCGGCAGGCGGATCTGAACGGCGACTGGCTGCCGCACTTCATGGATCGCGTCGACGAAGCGCAGCGACTGATCGATGACGCCACCAACAATCCTGAGATCGCCGGCGCCGATCGCGAGTTGCTCGGCTCGACGTTGAGAACGGTGAGTCGCGCCATCCTCGACCGCGGCGCCCCCGAGCAGATCCTCCACGGCGAGCCGCACCCAGGCAACGTGATCAGAACGAGGGACGGGCTGCTGTTCGTCGACCTCGAGACCTGCTGCCGCGGGCCTATCGAGTTCGACATCGCCCATGCGGCCATTGAGGCCAGCGGACCACCCATCGAGGTCGGTGCGCTCTACGCCGGCGCCGATCTGTCCCTGGTCCGCGATTGCTGGATCCTGATGCTCGCGATGGTCACTGCGTGGCGCTGTGAACCGGGCGACGATCTGCCGAACGGCCAGGCCATGGCAATGAACTGGATCCGTCAGTTGCAGGCTGCGCTCGGGCGATGAGCGGTGCTCGTTGACGGCCGTACGAAGTAGCCAGAACCCGGCTGCAGGTAAGGCCGGTGTTCTGTCCGTGCTTTAGGTGCTCGAGGCAACCGTGTGAGGGCCGCCAAGTTTGGCGTATTCGGCGCGATATCCGCTGGCGAGTTCCTTCTGTCTTGCCTTGGAGAGAAGCTTTCCGGCGAGCTGGAACGTGCCGTGCTCTTCCTCGTCCAGGTGGTCTCGCACCTCCGAGGCGAGCTGACGAGCGACCTCGCCGAACTGATCCGTCGCGGGATCGACGCCTCGAAGCTGCTCGACGAGCTTCTCCGCCTTGTGATGGTCGGCGAGCGCGTGGCGACTGGCGCTGAGTCCTGCGTCCATCAGGAGGAGCGGAACGTACAGGTGGCGCTCCTCGGCGGTTGCGTGGGCGTCGAGTTCCTTGGCGAGCGCAAGGAAGGCGGCGCGTCGGCGTTCGCCGGACGCTCGACCGTGTGTCATCGTGCGGGCAAGCAAGCGCTGCACCTCGTGGCTGGATCGGAGATCGTCGAAGATCGTCACGTCGATTCGCTCGCTTCTCGATTCGCCGCTCGCGGCGGGGCGCAAGACGGATCCACCGGGGCATCCGGCTCCTTCTTCTCAGCATCGCACGTCGGTCCGGACCCAACCAGGCGACCGACGATGTGGCGACGCTGCGCAGTTGGCGCTGGCCAAACCAGCCGTGCGTGTCGGGCACACGGTCATTCGGATTTGGGACACGGAATCCCTAGTCGCCGGCCAGAGGATTCGCAGCCCGCGCTTGAGGGCGTCGCGGTCTACGGAATGTTGGTCCCCCTAGCACTCCCAGTGCTCGCCGGCACCGATCGTCTCGACGGCGCGGGTCCCGTTTGCCGAGTTCGTGAGGATGACCTCGACGAGATCGCCGGGCTGGATGAACACTTCACCGCACCCCCGGCCGAAGTCGCCCACGAAGATCCCGAAACCCACCACGGGATGCGCCGTCGTGGCGCCGTCCCGGGTGACGAGGACTTGTCCCTGGGGAGAGTTCACTTCGTCGCGTACGGGCGCCGGCTGGCTCCACCGGCGGCGGCGGTGAAGCGACACCGCCGCTGCTCGTTCGGGCCGAGGCCGGCGTTGTCCACCGTGCACGACGCCGCCCGCGGGTAGGCCTCTGTGGAGGGTGGACCAGTGTTCGTCGTCGCCCGATTGGGGTCGACCGTGGTGGTGGGTGCTGCCGTTGGCGAGCCACCGGCTTCGGCGGCCGCTCCTCTGGTTGTGGTCGTGGTTGGATCCGCCTTGGCAGTGGCAGCGCCGCCGGCGTCGAGGACGGCGTCGATGGAGGCCGTCGGCGAGGCGTTCTCGCGAGGCGGGTCACCCGCAGTCACGAGCACGGAGCCTCCCGGGATGCCGACGCCGAGGGTCAGCCCAGCGAGTCCATCTGGGCGGCTACCTACGGCCCATGGACACCGGGTGGCGTCGGTGGCACCGCGGGG
>JBKJKM010000277.1:0-17274 GCA_046597375.1 Acidimicrobiales bacterium
AGCTCGAGGCTCGAGCAGATGTCCTCGTGGGCGTTCTTGCCGGCCTGGTTGAGCAGGATCACCTGGTCGACATGGCTCTCCTCGAACCGTCGGAGTCGCTCGATGATCGTCTGCGGCGATCCGATCAGGCCGCCGAGCTTGGCCGCCTGGCCCTTGGGCGTCTCCTTGTAGGCCTGGAACTCGTCCCACAGGCTGACCGAGCCAGGCTCGACCGGGCCATGGCTGTTGTAGAAGCCGAGGGCGAACTGGAAGAAGCTCGAGCCCTCGGCCTTGGCGATCGCCTCTTCGTCTGTCGGGGCGCACATGAACTGGCTGACCACGGCGATGGCCGGGTTGGTGGCGTAGTCGGCCAGCTTGTCGAGGCGTTGCGTGTAGGCGTTGTAGTACGCGTGCACCCAGGCCTTGGCCGCCTCGGCGCTGACGAACTGGAACCCCAGGGCACCCATGCCCCGGCTGCCCGCCATACGAATCGTCTCCATCTGGCTGCAGGCGACCCACAGCGGCGGATGTGGCTTCTGGCGCGGCTTCGGGACGACGTTGCGCAGCGGGAAGTCGTAGTACTCGCCGTGGTATTCCGTGCCCAGGTCGGTGAACATCGGGATGAGGCAGCGCACCCCGTCTTCCCACACGGCCCGCTTCTCGCGGAACTTGCGGTCGAAGGGGTGGAGCTCGGTGACGCTGCTGCCCTCGCCGAGGCCGAGTTCGACCCGCCCATGGCTCAGCAGGTCGAGAGTGCTGACCCGCTCGGCCACCCGCGCCGGGTGGTTGGTCGTGAGCTGGACGATGCCATGGCCCAGGCGGATGTTCGTCGTGCGCTGGCTGGCTGCGGCGAGGAACACCTCGGGGGCGGAGCTATGGCTGTACTCCTCGAGGAAGTGGTGCTCCACCTCCCACGCGTAGTCGTAGCCGAGGCGATCGGCGAGGGCGATCTGCTCCAGCGAGTCGTGCAGGAGCCGGTACTCGCTCTCCTCCGTCCAAGGTCGCGGTAGCTGGTGCTCGTAGAAGATCCCGAACTTCATGGGGCCGAGGGTACGCCCGCCTCCGCCGCCGCCGCCGTTTCGTGATGCGTTCTGGTCGCTGGACGGGCCTTCATGAAGCGATTCGGTCGCCGGAAGGCTTCACGAAACCGACGGTTGCAGGTCGACCTGGTCGTCGTCGATCCAGAGATCGAAGCATTGCATCGCTCGTCGGATCAGCCATGGAGGGCCGGGCACCACGTCGTCGCGCTCCGCGAGCTCCTCCGGGGTGGCCCACCACACCGTCGATCCGGCCATGTCGTCGCCCGGCACGACATCGCCGCCGAGGTAGGCGGCCACCATCGCCGTCGACAGCATGTGCGTGACCTCGTCGTCGTAACGCCAGGTCCAGGCGTGCACCGTGCCGAGCATGCGGATGCGCGCCTCGGGTCCCGCTTCCTCGGCCACCTCTCGGGAAGCGCCCTCGAGCAGCGTCTCGCCCGCCTCGAGCCCACCATTGACGACCTCCCACCCCGGCGCCGGACGCTTGGCCGGCGAACTCAGCATCAGGATCCGCCGCGTGGCGGGGTCGATGATGAACACGAACACGGCCGCTGCGAACCCGGCGAAGCGCCGGCCGTTGGCCCCCACCAGCTCCGGCTGCGGCGCCATCAGTCAGGTGGCCTCAGCACCCGGAGCGCCTTGGGGCGGCAGCGGAAACGCAAGGGTGTCGACATCGGGACGAGCTCGCCGTCGAGAGCCACGTCGATCTTCGTTCGGCCAGGGAAGGACAGCTCGACAGACGACGCCTCATGGAACTCGGCCATCGGTGACTCGGCGATCCGCCCGGCAAGCAGGGCCAGCACGATCCGTAGCCGGGCCGCCTTGCCATCGGCCCGCAGGATCCGCACGTCGAGGAGGCCGTCGTCGAGCGTCTCGCGGCTGATCAGGTCGAAGAGCGATGTGCCGTAGCGGCCGTTGCCGACGAACACCATCCAGGCCCGGTAGCTCTGGCCACCATCGACGATGACGGTGAACTTGTGCAGGGATCGCACCGACTTCCACGTCGCCACCAACGTGGCCGTCTGCTTGGAGAAGCGCTTCTCGTGCACCTCCCGATCGCGGACGATGCGGGGGTAGACGCCGACGTTGGCGTTGTTGATGAAGGCTTCGCCGTTGACCTCCCCGATGTCGATCTGGTCGGTGTGCCCGCCCGCCGCCGCTGCTGTGGCCGCTTCGAGGGTCGGAATGCCGAGCTCCTTGGCGAAGTGGTTTCGGGTTCCGGCGGGGATGGCCAACAGGGGGAGGTCGGTGCCGGCGACGACCCCCGCAGCGCATCGGATCGTGCCGTCTCCGCCGGCGATGGCGAGGAATTCTGGCGAACCTGAGGCGACCGCCTCTTCCACCTGCTTGCGCACCTCTTTGCCCTGGAACTCCTCGACACGGCTGCCGGGGAACCCGGCGGCGATGTCGGTTGTCGACGTCTCCTCCGGTCCCGAGTGGGGGTTGACGAGAACGACGCCGGGCATGGCTGGACTTTAGGGGCGGAGCTCGCTCTCGGAATTCACGGTCGGACGACCGCCGCCAGGATGGCCTGGAGCTTCAATTGTGTTTCCACCAGCTCGCGCTGCGGGTCGGAGCCCTCGACGACCCCGACGCCGGCGAAGAGCCGTGCACGCGAGCCGCGCACCTCGGCCGAACGGATGCCGATCGCGAACATCCCGTCACCCGCAGCGTCGACCCATCCCACCGGACCGGCGTAGCGACCACGGGACAGGCCCTCGTGGTGGGAGAGCCAGGACAGCGCGGCCGCCGTCGGGGTGCCTGCCACCGCCGGGGTGGGGTGCAGCGCCGACACCAGCTCCAACGCCGAGGGCCAAGGCGCCGTCAACGTGCCCGAGATCTCGGTTCCGAGGTGCAGGACGTTGCGGAGCTGCATCACCGAGGGTGTCGTCGGCACGTCGAGTGCATCGCAACGCGGGCGGAGCACCCGATCGATCTCCTCGATGACGAAGCGGTGCTCACGTTGATCCTTGACCGAGGCCACCAGCGCGGCCGCCAACAGCTCATCGGCGTGGGGGTCACCGCTGCGAGGGAACGTGCCCGCCAACGGGTGGGAGCGCACCGAGGAGCCCCGTCGTTCGACCAGAAGCTCGGGGCTGGCGCCGAGAAACCCGTCGACGGCGAACACCACGCAAGCGGGGTAGAGCGCCCGCAGCCGCTCGAGCACGTCGGGCACGACGATGGGCCGGTTGGCCTCGACCAGGACCTCGCGAGCGACCACCACCTTGTCGAGGCTCCCCGTCCGGATCTCTTCGATGGCGTCGGCCACCGTGCGCTGCCAGTCGGGGTGGGCACGCGGCGAGGTGAGGGTGAATCCGTCGGGCAGCACGGGCCGCTTCGACGGCGTAGCGAGCGCCTCCCGGTCGAGCGCCGGGGCGGCGCCGACACCGGTCGTCGTGGCCCAGCGTCGACCGTCGGCGTCGCGACGGACCACGAGTGCCGGGACGACCAGGGACGCCGCTTCGTGACGGTCGAAGGGCAGCGCGCCGAGGGCGACGGCTCCGTCGCCCGCCTCACCGAGCACCTCTTGGATCGATGAGAGGTCGCCGGCCAGACCGTGCGCGAGCTCGAGGCGGGCGGCGACCCCCCGCCCGGCCAGGCCATGCCCCTCTTGTTCGAAGACGAAGCCGTCGTCACCGGCGACGCTCACGAGGTCGCAGGGCTGGTCGGGATCGAGCTCGACGGTGCGACTTCTCAGGTCGTACGTCGTGCGCACGTCGGTCATGGCGTTCGCCCGCTCATGTCCGGGTGCCAGTGATGAGCTGGGCGATGCCCCCGGTCAGCAGTCGACGATCCACCTCGGCGAAGCCGGCGGCCGACAGGGAGTCGAGCATTGCCGTCGGCGGCGGGAGGTAGGCGACCGATTGCGGCAGGTAGCGGTAGGCGGCGCCGTCAGAGAGCAGCCCGCCGATCTTCGGTACGACCTTGCCGAAGTACACGCCGTGGCCCCAGTGGAGGAGTCGGTTGTCGGGCTCGGCCACGTCGAGGAGCGCAACCCGCCCGCCGGCGCGAACCACCCGGCCGAGCTCGACGAAGAAGGCGCCCAGGTCGACGAAGTTGCGCAGTGCGAAGCCGCACGTCACGCCGTCGGCCGCGCCGTCGGGAAGCGGGAGGCGGAGGGCATCGGCCTGCACGAGCGGCGCATCGGTGCGGGCATGGGCCAACATCCCCCATGACAGGTCGGCGCCGATCGGGACGTGCCCAGCTGCTGACAGATCGCGGCACAGGTCGCCGGTGCCGGCGGCCAGATCGAGCACGCGCGACCCGGGCGTCAGGCGAAGCGAACGGACGGTGGCCCGTCGCCACCCCACGTCGAGGCGAAAGGTCATGATGCGGTTGACCAGGTCGTAGCGAGGCGCGATGGCGTCGAACATCGACCGCACCGCCTTGACCTTCGCCTCGCCCTGCGGCAGCGCCGTCATGGCGTCCTGGCCGCTTCACGATGGACGGCGTCGAGCTCGGCCGTCCCACCGACCCGCTCGATGTGTTCCTGGGCCACGTTGAGCAACGTCCGTCTGAAGTGGTGGGTGACGAGCTCGGTCGTGGCCGGCAGGAGCGTCGTGAACGCCTCCACGAGGCGAGCCGCAGCCTCGTCATCAGCCAGCCCGGAGTGCCGGAGGGGATGCCGGACGTGGGCGTCGAAGAGCTCGACCGCCCGCTCCGCCACCGCTCGCATGGCGGCATGGTGGCGGCGGGCCAGGTCCAGCACCTCGGGAAGGGGGAGTCCGGCCTCGAGCAGGCGGAGGCCAGCGGCCGCGGCATCGACGTCGGCGGAGGTGAAGCGCTCCTCGCCGCCGGTGCGCCGGGGGATCAACAGACCCTCCTTCACCACCGCCTGCAGGAGCCCCACGGGGATCCCACTGCGCTCGGACAGCTCGTCGATCGAGAACGTGATGTCGTCGTCGGGTACGGCAGACACGGCGGTGACGAGCGCCTCGTCGGCCGAGTCGAGCTCACCGGCCAGCAGCCGAGCGATCGTGGCGAGGGTCAGCCCCCTGGCCTGGAGGCGGCGGATACGGGCCAGGCGTTCGAGGTGCTCGTCGTCGTACCAGGCAACTCGACCCTCGCGTCGCGGGGCCTCCAAGAGTCCTCGGGACTGGTAGAAGCGGACGGTGTCGACGGAGACATCGGCTCTGGCTGCGAGCGCCTCGACCCGGTAGTTCACACCAGCACTCTAGGAGTGATCGCTCGTAAGGTTGAATCGTGCCCCAAGATGCGGAGCGGACCCACTGCCATGGCTGCGGCCGGACGGTGGGGGAATGTGCGTCCTCGTGCGGACGATCGGGCGCCGACGACCAGAAGCGCTTCTGCGACCGCTGCGGATGGCGCCTCCGCGACATCGCCGTCGTGCCCGGCGTGGGTGGCCGCTGGTGTCGTGAGCACGGCGTGATCCGCGAGTAGATCAGCGAGGTGCGTCGGGAAGCTCGACGCCACAGTGTTTGCAGATCCCGTTCGCCCGGGTGGTCGGTCGGGTGCATGACGGGCACCGGTAGACGCGAATGTCGCCGCTCCGGAGGCGTCGCACGGCCGACCACAACATGCCGCCGATGGCGATGACGATCAGCAGCTCGAGCAGGTCGCGCACGAGGGTGTCGGTGCCCATCCCCGCATCCTGTCGCGTGGGTGGTGGGCCGCTGGAAGTCGGCTCGATCAGGCGGAGACGGCTTCGGCCGTCATGCGGGCCCAGCGGTAGTCGGCCTTCCCTGAGGGCGAGCGGAGGATCTCCTCGACGACCACGACCGATCGAGGCACCTTGTAGCCGGCGAGGGTCCGCCGTGCGTGGGTTGCCAACTCGCCGAGCGATGGCGGCCGGACGGCGCCGGCTCGTAATTGGACGATGGCGGCCACCCGCTCACCCCACCGGTCGTCGGGCACGCCGACGACGACGGCGTCGTAGACGTCGGGATGGGCCTTCAGCACCGCTTCGACCTCCTCCGGGTGCACCTTCTCGCCGCCGGTGTTGATGGACACCGAACCCCGACCGAGGACGGTGATCGTGCCGTCGTGCTCGACGGTCGCGAGGTCGCCCGGCACCGACCACCGGACGCCATCCACCGTCGGAAAGGTCGCTGCGGTGCGGGCCTCGTCGTTGTGGTAGCCGAGGGGGATCCGACCTCGCCGCGCCAGGCGGCCGACCGCTCCCGACCCGGCGAGCACCGGACGGAGGTCGTCGTCGAGCACCATCGTTTCCTCGCCCATCTCGAAGCGGGGACTGGATCCGGCGGTGCCCGGCGCCGCCACCATCTGGCCCTGACCACCGGTCTCCGAAGCGCCGAACCCGTCGACCACGAGGCACCCGGGAAGCCTGGCCAGGAGGGCGTGCTTGACGATCGGGGAGAGGATGGCGCCGCCGGACAGGATCACCGTCAAGCTCGTCAGGTCCCGCCGGTCGTCGTCGTCGAGTGCGTCGACGAGCGGACGTGCGAAGGCATCGCCGACGATGACGAGCCACGTGACGGCTTCCCGCTCGACGACCTCCCACGTGCGTCGGGCGTCGAAGCCGGGATCGGTGTCGATCACGACCGTCCCCCCTCGGTACAGGGTCGACAACGCCATCCAGTGGGCACTCCCGTGCATGAACGGCGATGCGGGAAACAATCGGGTGCGACCGCGCAGGGCCCGTGGCCCGAGCTCGGTTGGATCGGCCACCGGCGGCTGGCCGCCGCCGCCGAGGGCGGCGAAGAAGATGTCCTCGCACCGCCACACCACGCCCTTGGGCTTACCGGTCGTGCCGCCGGTGTAGAGGATGTATCGATCTTCACCGGATCGGCCCGACACCGTGGCCGGATCGAGCGGCTCGACCGCCGCCAGGGCCGCTTCGTACGACTCGCCCCGCAGCAGGGTGGAGCGCAGGCCCGGAGCGCCGGCGCGCGCGAGGTCGACGTTCGACGCGAACGCCGGCTCGTGGACAAGGGCGACGAGGCCGGCATCGGCGAAGAGGTACCGGAGCTCGTCGGCCACATAGCGGTAGTTCACATTCACCGGCACCGCCCGCAGCAGGAAGGCCGCCAGCATGCCCTCGAGGTACTCCGTCGAGTTCTGCAGCTGTAGGCCGATGTGGTCGCCGGGCCCAATGCCTTCGGCGGCCCATGCGGTCGCCAGACGCCGGGCCCGATCGTCGAGCTGGCGGTAGGAGAGTCGGCGTCCACCTTGGACAGCGGCCTCCCGGTCGCCTACGGCATCGGCGACAATGGCGAAGAGGTCGTAGAGGTTGAACGACGTCGCCGTCGCCGGGTTCACTCGACGACGACCCCTGTGAGGTCCTCCTCGGGCTTCGGAAACTGCGGGTCCATCCCTCGCAACGTGTCCACGAGCACCGAGAGCACACACCAGTCCCGGTACCACTTCTTGTCCGACGGAATGACGTACCAGGGAGCGGCTTTCGTGGACGTCTTGGTGATCGCCTCCTCGAACGCCTCTTGGTACTCGCCCCAGTGCTTGCGCTCCTCGAGGTCGCCGATCCGGAACTTCCAGTTCTTGTTCGGATCCTCCAGCCGCTTGCGCAACCGGGAGGCTTGCTCGTCCTTGGAGATGTGCAGGAAGAACTTCACGATGGTGGTGCCCGACGAGGCCAGGTTGGCCTCGAAGCTGTTGATGATGGCGTAGCGCTTCGACCAGATGGCCTTTGGAACGAGGTCGTGCACGCGGACGATCAGAACGTCCTCGTAGTGCGAGCGGTTGAAGATCCCGATCTCCCCCGTGCGGGGTGTGGCCTTGTTGATCCGCCATAAGAAGTCGTGGGCGAGTTCCTCCTCCGAGGGCGCCTTGAAGGCGGCGACACGGCAGCCTTGCGGGTTCACGCCTCCGAACACCCTGCGAATGGCGCCGTCCTTGCCGCCTGCGTCCATGGCCTGCAACACCACGAGCAAGGAGCGCCGGTTCTCGGCCCAGAGTCGTTCCTGGAGGCCGGCCAGCTCCTGATTGAGCTCGAGCGAGGCCGCTTCGGTCGTCGCCTTGTCGCCAGGTGCTCCGGTGGTGGTCGAGGTGTCGATCTTGGCGATCCTGGCGGCCGATTTCGGCTTCACCAGGAGGCGGTCGAGGGTGCCCGAACGGTCCATCCGGGCATCGTAGGGTGGACCAGATGACGGCCCGCACGATCCGACCCCGGGTCGCTGCGGCCAGTGCGCTCGTTGCCGTTGCCGTCACCGTGGGGGTGCTCGCCGTCTTGTTGCGGGGTCCGTCCGACCCGACGGTCATCGTCGGGTACACGGGCAGCACGCTTTCATCGCCACCCACCGAGCCGGCGACGGTATTGGCGCCCGAGCCTCCCTCGACATTGCCGGCGCCTGACCTCGGCCGACCGCCACTGCGCGAGCCGGGCCCGGCCGTGGGGCTCAAGGTGGCCAACGGGCTGCCTTTCGCGCCGGCCATCGACTTCCAGAGCGACATCGCCGTCCCCGATGCGCTGGTGTTCATCCTCGTCCTCGGCTCCGACGCCCGGCCCAACGAGGATCTCCTGTCGACGCGTGCCGACAGCATTCACTTGTTGGCGCTGAACCCGATGACGATGCAGGGCACCATCGTCGGGTTCCCGCGCGACAGCTACGTGCAGTTCCCCCGTGGCGGGCGAGGAAAGATCAATGACGCGCTGGCGCGCGGTGGGCCCGCCTACGTGGCCGAGACGGTGCGCCTCCTCACGGGCCTGCCCATCGATTACTACGTGCTCACAGGGTTCGTGGGGTTCCAGCGCCTGGTCGACGAGGTCGGCGGTGTCGACGTGCTCGTCGATCGCCGGATGAACGACCGCTTCTCCGGAGCGCGCTTCGAAAAGGGGTGGCACCACTTCGTCGGCGGCGAGGCGCTCGCCTACTCCCGCAATCGCAACGACGTGGCCAACGGCGACTTCAGCCGCTCCGAGCATCAGGGTCAGCTCCTCCTCGCCGGCCTCGGCAAGCTGCGCAGTTCCGTCGCCGACGACGTCGGGCTGTTCGACTATCTCCGAGTGCTCCGGTCGACCACCCGACTCGACGTTCCGATCGATCACCTACCGAAGCTCGCCGCCCTCGCCCGTAGCCTCGAGCCCGAGCGCATCACCAACGTCGTGCTGCCCGGTCGGGTCGGCTATGCCGGCTCGGCGTCCGTCGTCTACCTGACCCAGGATGCACCGCGCCTCTTCGCCGATCTGCGCGACGACGCGGTCATCGGTGCGACCTCACCGCGGCCCAATTCCCCGCCCAGCACCTCGGCGCCGACGACGATCTCGACGTCGACCACCACCTCGACCGTGGCGCCCTCGACCACGGCACCACCGGAGACCACGACGACCACCGCGCTCGGCGGTGGTCTGCTGTCGGGCGAGTGAGCCCTACCGAAACCAGATCTTCTGGTAGTCGCGGCTCATCGGGTGCAACAACAGGGCGAGCTGAGCGACGGCGAACATGAGACCGAGAACGTTGCCGAGGCCGCTCAGGAGGAGCAACGCGAGAGCGAGCCCGGAAACGGCAACGCCGAGGTAGTAGCCCCACTTGCGGTCGTTGGCGATACCGAATCCGGCCGCCGCAGAGCCCGCGGCGATGAGCAGGCCGAGCAGGGAGAGGCGGCCACCGAGCAGGATGTTCAAGGCGCCGAAGAAGGCGTCGAAGTAGAGCAGGTAGGTCGCGAACAACAGCGTTTGGGGATGCGACTTGTTGGTCCAGCGTTGCGTCTCCACCCGGTCAGTCTGCCAGTCGCCGGATCACTACTGGGGTCCCCCCGTCACGGGATGGGCTCTCAGCCGTGGCCCGGAGCTGGCCGCAGGCGGCATCTATCGACGTTCCCCGGTTCTGGCGGACGGTGGCGTTGACGCCCAGGTCGACGAGCCGATCGCGAAAGGCGCGCACCCCTCCTGCCGGCGTTCCGAGCACCGCGTAGCCGGGGGTCGGGTTGAGAGGGATGAGGTTGACGTGAGCGGCGAGTGGTCGCACGAAGCGGGCCAGTTCGGCGGCATCGACGGGCCGGTCGTTGGTGCCATGGATCAGCGCCCACTCGAACGAAAGACGCCGGCCCTTCGCCGCCACGTAGTCCGCGCAGGCTGCACCGAGCGCGGCGAGCGGGTAGCGGCGGTTGATCGGCACGAGTTCGTTGCGCAGCGTGTCGTTGGCGGCGTGGAGGGAGACGGCGAGGTTGACCGGGAGGGTCTCGGTGGACAGCCGTCGGATGCCGGGAATGATGCCGACGGTGGAGATGGTGAGGTGGCGGGCCGACAGGCCGAGGTCATGGTGGAGACGCTCGACCGAGGTCCACACGGCGTTGTAGTTGGCCATCGGTTCGCCCATGCCCATGAACACCACGTTGGACAGGCGCCGATCGGAAGCCGCCGCCGTCGCACGGGCTCGCACCACCTGCTCGACGATCTCCCCAGCCGTCAAGTGCCGGTCGAACCCGGCCTGGCCGGTGGCGCAGAAGCCGCACCCCATGGCGCAGCCCGCTTGGGAGGAGATGCAGACCGTCGAACGACCGGGGTAGTGCATCAGCACGGTCTCGACCTGCCGACCGTCGACCATCGTCCACAGCCACTTCACCGTGTCACCTCCCTCGCTCACGGACTCGTGAGCGACCTCGAGGGCAGGTGCGAGACGAGCGTCGGCGGCGAGCGTGGCCCGCAGGTTCTTCGGCAACGTGGTCAGGTCACCCGGGGCCACGCCTCGGGCGTACAGGCCGTCCCACACCTGGTCGGTGCGGTAGCGAGGCTGACCGTGTCCGGCGAGAACGAGACCGAGCTCATCGCGCGTCAGGTCGTAACGGCTCGCCATCCCTCCAGCGTAAGGGGGTCCGAACAAATGGGTTTCTGTTCTGGATACGTGCCGCACCCTCGGTAGCGTTGGGCGATGGCCGTCCGAGAGAACGCACACTCCGCACATGCGGGCACCGGGGGCACCGAGCACCACCACCGCAACATCCAAGGGGGCGCGGCGCGCGCCGCCGTGTTCGGGGTGAGCGACGGTCTGGTGTCGAACCTCGCCCTCGTGCTCGGGATGGCCGGTGCCGGACCGGCGCCGAGCGTGGTGCGCCTGGCGGGCCTGGTCGGCCTCGTCGGCGGTGCCTTCTCGATGGCGGCCGGCGAGTACGTGTCGATGAAGGCGCAGTCCGAGCTGTTGCAGCGGGAGCTCGACCTGGAGCGCGTGGAGATCGCCCACCGGCCCGAGAACGAGCGGCGAGAGCTGGCGCAGATCTACAAGAGCCGCGGCGTGGCGGCCGACGTGGCCGACCGCCTGGCCACCGAAATGATGTCCGATCCCGAGCTGGCGCTCGAGACCCACGCTCGCGAGGAGCTCGGCATCGATCCCGACGATCTCGGCGCGCCGGTGCAGGCGGCGGTGACATCGTTCGGGGCCTTCGCCGTCGGCGCCGTGGTGCCGGTGCTGCCGTGGTTCTTCGGTGGTGGTGGAGCGGCGGTGCTGGCCTCGATCGTGCTGGGGATCGCGGCCGCCCTCGTGATCGGTGTGTTGCTGGCCCGGTTCACCGAGCGGCCAGTCGTGCCGTCCGCACTCCGACAGCTCGTGATCGCCGCCCTGGCCGCCGGTGTCCCTTACGCCATCGGCAACTTCGTGGGCGTGGCCGTCACTTAGGCAGGAGCGGCGGGAATGTCACCGGTGTAGGCGCGGTCGACGTGATCGATCTCGAACCCCAGCTTCCGGTACAGCTGCACGGCGGCGAAGTTGTCGGCGTCCACGTAGAGCATTCCGGTACGCAACCCGGCCCGGTACAGGTGGTCGAGACCGGCCAGCACGAGGGCGCGTCCGAGGCCATGCCCGTGAAAGTCCGGGTCGACGGCGATCACGTAGATCTCGCCCAAGGGGGGCCGATGGTCGGCGTGCACCTTGGTCCAGCAGAAGCCGGCCAGGCGGCCGTCTCGCTCGTGGAGCAGGAACCCGCCCGGATCGAACCAGCTCTCGTCCTCGCGCTCCTTGAGCGTCGCCAGTTCGAAGCCACCCTGCTCGGGATGCCAGGCGAAGGCCCGATTGTTGACGGCGAGCCACGCCTCCTCGTCCCGCCCGGGCACGAAGGGTCGGAGGTCGAGCGACCAGACCTCCTCGATCGGGAGGGCCCGCTGCATCTGGAGCAGGTCGCGTCCACGGTCGAGGCCGGCGGCGGCGGCGATCTCGTCGTGCAAGGCCGTGGGCTTCGGCACCCAGAGGTGCACATGCCCGCCACCTTCCGACCGCACGACGTCGACGGCCGACTGAAGGAGATCGGTCCCGATGACCCGCCCGTCGTCGTTGCGATGGTGGGGGTCGATGACGTACTCGAGGGCCCAACTGAGCGGTCCCCGGGTCAGCTGGGCGTAGCCCACGGGGTGGTCGTGACCCGGCTCCCACGCCACGAGCCCGGCGAATCCACGGCGACCACCGTGCACGAGGTCGAGCCACTGGTGCTCCCCCAACGGTGCGTGCCCGTCGGCCTCGGTCGCTACGTCGAGGAGCGACTGAACGGCGGCGATGTCGTCGGCGTGCATCTGCCGCTTGACCTCGAGGTGGTGCACGGGGCGGAACAGTAACCTCCGCACCTCGTGGCGAACCCCCGCTCCCCCAAGGGTCGCGCCCTCGAAACGGCGGTTCGCCTGGCGGCTGAGCACCCGGGCGGGCCGGCCGACCTGTGCGAACTGCACCACCGCAACGCCTTCGAGCTCCTCGTCGCCACCATCCTTTCGGCGCAGTCGACGGACGCCAACGTGAACCGGGTCACGCCGGCCTTGTTCGCCCGCTATCCCACGGCCGCGACCCTGGCGGCGGCCGATCCCGGCGAGCTCGAGGTCGAGATCCACGCCACCGGCTTCTTTCGCAGCAAGACCAAGAGCCTGCTCGGCATGGCCGCCGCCCTCGTGGAGCGCTTCGGCGGCGAGGTGCCCTCGGCCATCGACGACCTGGTGACCCTGCCCGGCGTCGGGCGCAAAACTGCCAACGTCGTCCGCAGCGTCGCCCTCGACCGGCCGGGCCTCCCCGTCGACACCCACGTCTTGCGTCTCTCCAAGCGCCTGGGCCTGACGATCCTCGACGACCCGGTGAAGGTCGAGCACGAGCTCAACGCCCTGCTGGGGCCGACCGAACGGGGCCTGTTCTCCTTGCGGCTGATCCTCCACGGGCGCCGGGTCTGCGCCGCTCGCAAGCCCCGCTGCGAAAGCTGCGTCCTGAACGACTTCTGCCCCTCCGCCTTTCGGATCTGACGGGGGTCAGCGACGGGAGCCGGTGAGGAGCTTGTGAAGGCGGCGCTGGGCACCCCGCAGGGATCGCTCGATCTCGAAGAGCTCGACCGAGATGTCCTGTTCGTCCCCGATAGAAGCGTCCGCCATGACAGACAAGCGCTTCGTCAGCTCGTCGAGCGCCGTCGAGACGGAGGAGAGCTCCGGCCTGGGGTCTTCCATATCGGGTCGATCATTCCCCACGAGCGCCCGTAACATCGAACCTCCATGCTCCGCCGCCTCGACCTCCGTGGGATGACCGGCGACCTCCGAGGCGAGATCCCTCGGCCGAAGGCGGCGACCGAACCTCCGGTTGCGCAGGTGCAGGCCCTCCTCGCCGAAGTGCGGGCCGGCGGCGACGAAGCGTTGCGCGATCTGACCGAGCGGTTCGACGGAGTCCGTCCGCCCGACCCGTTGCGGATCCCGCAGGCCGACCTCGACGCCGCCCTGGCCGCCTTGCCGCCGTTGCTGCGCGAAGCCCTCGAAGCCGCCCGCGCCAACGTGCTCGCCTACCACCGGGAACAGCTCCACGACGACGCGCGGTACGAGAACAACGGGCTGGTGGTGCGCGAGCTGCGCCGTTCGGTCGACCGGGCCGGTGTCTACGTACCCGGCGGGCTGACGCCCCTCATCTCCACCGTCCTGATGACGGTGATCCCCGCCCGTGTCGCCGGCGTGCCCGAAGTCGTCCTGTGTTCTCCTCCCGACAAGGAGACCGGCACGGTGGCCGCGGGCATCCTTGCGGCGGCGGCGTTGGCCGGAGTCGACGAGGTCTACGCCCTGAACGGACCAGCAGCCATCGGCGCGATGGCCTATGGCACGGAGTCGATTCGGCCCGTCGACGTGATCGTCGGACCGGGCAACATCTACGTGTCGCAGGCCAAGCGGGAGGTGGCGGGCATCGTCGGTGTGCCGTCGAGCTTCGCCGGCCCGTCCGAGGTCGTGGTGGTGGCGGATGAGACGACGCCGGCCGAGTACGCCGCCATCGACCTCATCGTGCAGGTCGAGCACGGGCCCGATGGCCTCGCCTGGCTGATCACCTGGAACGAAGAAGTGGCTGATCGCATCACCAGCGTGGTCGAGAAGCTCACCGCGGCGTCGCCGCGACGCGAGACCATCGCCGACAACCTCGAGCGCAACTCCTACGTGGCCCTCGTCGATGGTCCGGCCCAGGCCATGACCCTGGCCAATGCCATCGCTCCCGAGCACCTGCAGCTGATGACGGCCGACCCGGACGCGCTCCTCCCTCTCGTGCGCCATGCGGGCGCCGTGTTCACGGGGTCCTATGCCCCGGCCAGCGTCGGCGACTACATCGCCGGCCCCAGCCACGTCCTTCCCACGTACGGATCGGCCCGCTTCGCCGGCGCCCTTCGGGTCGACGACTTCTCCAAGCACATCCACGTCGTGTCGGTCGACGAAGCCACCCTGGCGCGCTTGGCCCCGCACGTCGCCGCGATCGCCGAGGCCGAGGGTCTGCCGGCGCACGCCGAGTCGGTGCGTCTGCGGGGTCCTCGGTGACGTTCCCTGATCCCATCGACAACCTCGGGGTCCTCGAGGGCTACCACTCGCCCCAGGTCGACGTGGAGGTGCGCCTCAACACGAACGAGTCGCCATACGCGCCGCCGCGCGAGTGGGTCGGTGACGTGGTCGCCGAGCTCGAACGCCTGCAGTTCAACCGCTATCCCGACCGTCACGCGCGTGAACTACGAACGGGCATCGGGCAGCTCCACGGCGTGTCGCCCGACCAGGTCTTCGTGGCCAACGGCAGCAACGAGGTGTTGCAGTCACTTTTCCTCACGTACGGCGGACCCGGTCGTACCGCAGCCATCTTCGAGCCGACGTACGCCATGCACAGCCAGATCGGACACCTCACGTCGACGGCGGTCGCCGTGGGGGAGCGTGGCGCCGACTTCCGTCTCGACCTGACGGAGGTGAAGCGGGTGGTGGTCGACGCCGACCCCGCCCTCACCTTCGTCTGCTCGCCCAACAACCCGACCGGGGGTGCCGAGTCGAAGCCGGTCGTGCAGGAGGTGCTCGACCTTGCGCCCGGGTTGGTGGTCGTGGACGAGGCCTACGGGCAGTTCTCGTCGTGGACGGCCCTCGACTTGGTCGACGACGACCGTCCGCTTGTCGTCACCCGCACCTACTCGAAGACCTGGTCGATGGCCGGCGCCCGGCTCGGCTACCTCGTCGGTCCCGAATCGGTGGTTGCGGCATTGTGGGAACGGGTCCTCCCGTACCACCTCGACGTCCTGAAGCAGCGGGCCGGGTTGCTGGCCCTGCGCTACACCGACGCAATGGAAGAACGCGTCGCCGCGCTGGTGTCCGAGCGCGAACGGCTGGTCGCCCGCCTCGTCGACTTGGCGGTCGAGTCGTGGCCGAGTGACGCCAACTTCGTGCTCTTCCGGCCCGTGGGCAGCCGCGGGGACGACGTGTGGCAAGGTCTCGTCGATCGCTCCGTTCTCGTGCGGAACTGCGGGTCGTGGCCACGGCTCGACAACTGCCTGCGAGTCACGGTGGGCACGCCCGACGAGAACGACCGCTTCCTTTCTGCCCTCACCGAGGTTCTTCCATGATTGTCTCCGCCCGCACGGCCACTCGCTCCCGGAACACGGCGGAGACGACCATCGACGTCGTGCTCGATCTCGACAGCGTCACGGGAGGGCACGCCTCGGTCGACACCGGGCTCCCGTTCTTCGACCACATGGTCAGCCAGCTCGGCAAGCACGGCGGGTTCGACCTGTCGGTGAAGGCCGTGGGCGATCTCTCGGTCGATACGCATCACACGGTCGAAGACGTGGCCATCGTCCTCGGTGAAGCGCTTCGCGAGGCCTTGGGCGACAAGGCCGGCGTACGCCGCTTCGCCTCGATCCTCCTCCCGCTCCACGAGGCCTTGGTGGAGGTCGCCCTCGACCTCTCGGGGCGGCCGTTCGTGGTCTACGAGTGCGAGTTCCCCGGTCCGTTCGACCCGGTGCCGTTGGGTACGCCGCCGTTCGACCCGCAGCTCGGCGAGCACTTCTGGCAGTCGTTCGCCACCGCCGCCGGAATCACGCTGCATGTGCGGTTGCGGGCCGGCCGCAACACCCACCACATCCTCGAAGCGGTCTTCAAGGCCGTGGCTCGCTGTCTGCGTGATGCGGTGCGGATCGAAGGCACCGGCGTGCCGTCGACCAAGGGCTCGCTTTGATTCCGCCGCCGGCGTGATCGCCGTTCTCGACTACGGCATCGGCAACCTTCGCTCGGCCGAGAAGGCTCTCCAACACGTGGGGGCCGACGCCCGACTGGTCACGACCGTTGAGGAAGCGGCGAGGGCGGACGCCGTGGTGCTTCCCGGCGTCGGGGCGTTCGGCGCCTGCATGGATGCGCTGCGATCGTCGGGCCTCGATGGTGCGGCTTATGACGCCGTCGCTGCGGGCAAGCCCTTCCTCGGCATCTGCGTCGGCATGCAACTGCTCTACGACGGGTCGGACGAAGATCCGGCGGCGACGGGCCTGGGCATCCTGTCGGGTCGCGTGCGGCGGCTGGGCGACGACGTGAAGCGCCCGCAGATGCAATGGAATCTCTTGGCGTTGCAGCGCCCGGACGATCCGCTGGTCGCCGATCTAGGCGACCCGTGGGTCTACTTCGTCCACTCCTACGCCGCCGAGCCGGATGACGACCTCACGATCGCCACCTGCGACTACGGCGGTGACGTTGTCGGCATCGTCGGTCGAGACAACCTGTGGGCCACGCAGTTCCACCCGGAGAAGTCCGGCCCGGTCGGCCTCCAGCTCTTGCGCAACTTCGTCGGCATCGTCGACGCCCGCGCCTGATGGACCTCTACCCGGCCATCGACCTGCGCGGCGGCCAGTGCGTGCGGCTCTACCAGGGCGATTTCGATCGAGAGACCATCTACGGGGACGACCCCGTAGCGCAGGCCCGGCTCTTCGCCGCCGCCGGTGCACCGTGGGTGCATGTCGTCGATCTCGATGCGTCACGCGGCCAAGGCACGAACCGCGACGTGGTCAAAGCCGTTGCCGCGGCCATCGGACCGACGCCGGTGCAGACCGGCGGTGGCGTGCGCGACGGGTCGCTCCTGGTCGACGGGATCGCGCGGGT
>JBKJKM010000052.1:0-30051 GCA_046597375.1 Acidimicrobiales bacterium
GATGCAAGCGTCTATGAGGAGATCACGGGCGGCATCGACAACCTCGTCGTCGGCGGGAGAGAGGTCCACGGCCGCGCCTACGTGTCCAGTTTCAACTTCAAGGGCACCGATCAGCAAAAGCTCGTGGGCGACCTGTCGGGCGGGGAACGGAACCGGCTGCACCTGGCCAAGACGCTCATCGCCGGCGGCAACGTCCTGCTCCTCGACGAGCCCACCAACGATCTCGATGTCGACACACTGCGGGCCCTCGAGGACGCGCTCCTCGGCTTCGCCGGTTGCGCCGTCGTGATCAGCCACGATCGCTGGTTCCTCGACCGAGTTGCCACCCATGTCCTTGCCTTCGAGGGCGACTCCCAGGTGTTCTGGTATCCCGGCAACTTCAGCGAATACGAGGTCGACAAGAAGAAGCGCCTCGGCGCCGACGCCGACCAACCCCACCGGGTGAAGTACAAGCCCCTCGTGCGGAGCTAGGTCCACCGGGTCGATGTCGCCCTCGGGCGTGCGACGGATCGTCATCGCCGTGTGCGTCGCCGGCATCGCCGGAATGATCGCCAGTTCGATCGCCGACAACAACGGCGCCGCGCTGACGGCCGGACTGATCACGGCCGTCGCCGTGCTCTGCCTCATCGTGGCCACCGCCGTCACCGGTGCCCAGGGTGTCGGGGTGACCGACATGCTCGCCGCCGACGTGGAGCAACGGGTCGACACCCTTCTCGCCAACGGGGCCGACGAGACCGAGGTCCGTTCCTTGGTCGGCGCCGCCGTCCGCCTCGGCGCCACCCGCCGATGAGCGCCGTCGCAGAGCGAGGCAGTCAAAGTAGCGCCGGGGTCGGGTGCACGGCGGACGCACCCGACGCACCCGGCGCCGCACGCATGCTCACACTGTTCAGTGGCGGCGTCAACTCGGCCGGAGAGGACAGAATGCCCGGAAGGCTTCACTTCTCTGGTCAGGTGCCGATGAACTCTGCGTGGCAAAGGCGACGACGATGATCAAGAGCCGAGCGGTCCTGCGGACCATCGAGGCAGGAAACTCGGCGATGTGTACGCAGTGTGGTGCCCAAGTGAAGTTCGTGGCCAGGGCGCAGCTCAAGCAGGTCATCGCCAACGTCTACGACGACGGCGTCTGGAAGCGGGTCGAGCACTACCACCAGGATTGCTACGGCGAGGCCAACGAGCCCTACGGGCCAGCGGCCATCCCCGAGGGTCGCGGATAACCCGACCCCGGGTCGCCCTGGTCCACGGCACCATGGACCGGGCGGGTTCCTTCGCCAAGGTCGTTCGCCGGCTGACCGCCGGCGGGATCGATGTCACCTGCTGCGATCGGGCCGGCTACGGGTCGCGCGTGGCCGAGGCTCCTCCTTTTCCTCGGGTCGCCGGTGACGCCCACGAGCTCATCGACTGGTTGGCCGACCGCGCCCCCGTGGTGGCCGTTGGGCACAGCTACGGCGGGCATGTGGCGCTTCTCGCCGCCCTGTTGCGACCCGACCTCATCAAGGCGGTCGTCGCCTTCGAGACCCCGCTGGCGTGGATGCCGTGGTGGCCGCCGGACACGTCGGGCGGACTCGCCGTCCGCGTCGTCCGCGACGGCGGGACGCCAGCCGACGCGGCCCAGACGTTCATGCGCTCGATCGTGGGAGACGACGTGTGGGAGCGGCTTTCGACGACGACCCGGCAGGCCCGCCGCGCCGAGGGTCGGGCCATGCTCGCCGACCTGCAGGCCATCCAGGACGGTGCCCCCTACGACCCGGCTGCGGTGCAGGTGCCGGTCATTGTCGGGCGCGGGTCAGAGTCGAACGACCAGCACCGCGACGGCACCGACCACTGGCAGCGTCTGCTTCCGGACGCTCGGGTAATGGTCGTCGAAGGCGCCGGCCACGGCGCCCACGCCAGCCACCCTGATGGCTTCGTCGAGATCATCCGGGCCGCCCTGGCTCTCGCCGGCTGACCCCGCGTCGAGCTAGGCCGAGATGTAGCCGTTGAACTTGGCGAGGGCCTTCTCGGCGTCCTCGACGAACTGGTGGACGAGGTCGGCGGCCGGGATCAGGTCGTGGATGGCGCCGACACCCTGTCCGGCGGGCATGAACTCGCGCTCGGTGTCGACGGTGGCGGTCTCGTCGGCACCGAGGTGGAACACGCCGTCCTTCATGGCCCGACCGGCCTGGGCGGGGAAGGGCTGGAGCTCGTCGGGGTGCTCCTCAAAATACTGGGTGTACGGCGTCCGAACGACGCGACACGTCTTGCCGGTGTAGGCGCGAGACACAACGGTCTCGTCCTCGTGGAGCCGCACCAGGGTGTCCTTGTACCCGGGAACGGCCCGCGCCTCGGGGGTGGCGATGAAGCGGGTGCCGACCCACACGCCGTCGGCGCCGAGCGAGAGGGCGGCAGCAAGGCCCCGTCCATCGAAGATGCCGCCAGCGGCCACGACGGGAACGCGATCGCCGACGGCGTCGACGATCTGCGGGACGAGGGGCATGGTCGCGATCTGGCCGGTGTGGCCGCCCGCCTCGGTGCCTTGGGCGACGACGATGTCGCAGCCGGCCTCCACCGCATTGATGGCGTGGCGCACCTTGCCGCACATGTTGACCACCAAGACGTTGTTGGCGTGGCAGAGCTCGATCACGTCACGAGGCACGCCGAGGCCGGCCACGAACACGCGACCACCGTGATCGATGATCTGTTGCACCTGCGCAGCCATGTCACGCGATGCCGCCGTGAGCAGATCGACGCCGAACGGCTTGGAAGTGAGGGCCTTGACCGCCTCCATCTCCTGCACCATCTCGTCCGACTGCATCGTGGATGCGCCGAGGCAGCCGAAGCCACCGGCCTCCGAGACCGCCGCCACCAGGCGCGAGTACGAAACGCCTCCCATGCCGGCAAGCATCACGGGGTGCTCGACTTCGAGGATGTCGGTCAGGCGGGTCTTCATGGTGCTGGATCCTATGAAGCACCAGAGGTGAACGGCGAGTGCACCCACCGGGCCGGGCGCCTGTGCCATCGTCGGGACCGTGCCCCGCTGGCTCCGCCGCTGCCTCTACGCGCTCGGCGCGCTGGTTGCCCTCAGCGTCGTGGTGACCGGCGCATGGGCGCTCGACGCCAACGCCCACGACGGCAAGGTGCTCCGCAACGTGACCTTGGCGGGTCGTGACGTCAGCGATCTGAGACGGACCGACTTGGCCGACGTGGTAGCCGAGATCGCGGTCGAGGTGCCCACGCAGACGGTCGAGATCCGCGCCGATGGCGGAGGGTTCACGGCGCCAGCGTCGTCGCTCGGTGTGCGGGTGGACTCGGGTCCGACGGTCCGGTCGGCCATCGACATCGGTCGGACGGGTGGGCTTCCGAAGCGCTTCAGTGACTGGGTGCGGTCGTTCCGCGGCGAGCGGCGGGCGCCCGTGCACGTCGAGGTCGACGGACCCAACGTCTTCGCGACGGTCAGCGCCGAGGACCCGGGTCCTCGCACCGAACCGACTGAGCCGTCAATCGCCTACTCGGACGGCAGCCTGCGGGCCGTGGAAGGCAAGCCCGGCAAGGGCATCGACGCCCATGACGTCATCGACAACCTGCCGGAGGCGGCCACGTCGGGCCGCACGATCGTCGTGGTCGTGAGCCGGGGCGACGTCGAGCCCCGATTCCCCCTCGTCGAAGCCGAACGACTGGCCGGCGAGGTCCAGGCCAAGATCTCGGCGCCACTCGCCGTCACCGCCGCCGGGGCGAAAGCCACGGTGCCGGTGGCCACGCTCCGGTCGTGGGTGACGAGCGAGGTCCGCGGTGACGCGCTGCAACCCAAGCTGAAGCCTGAGGCGACCATCAAGGATTTGGCCAAGCTTCTCGCCGACGGCGGCGAACCTGCCGTCGAGACCCGCTTCACCGTCGAAGGTGGAGGTGTGCAGATCGTGCCTGGTGCGAGCGGGACGAAGTGCTGTGATCCCGGCGCCGTCGCGCTGGTGGAGTCGGCGATCCTCGACGACGCCACCACGCCGCCGGCCCCGCTGCCGCTGACCGAGCGCGTCCCCGACCTCACCGTCGCCGAAGCCGAGAGGCTCGGCGTCGTGGCGCCCATCGCCTCGTTCACCACCAAACACCCAGGTGGCCAGCCGCGTGTGGCCAACATTCACCGCATTGCCGACCTCGTCCAGGGGACGCTGATCCGGCCGGGTCGCACGTTCTCGGTCAACGACCTCGTCGGGCGACGCACCACCGAGAAGGGGTTCGTGAACGCGCCCGTCATCGAGGATGGCAAGTTCTCCGAATCGGTGGGTGGCGGGATCTCGCAGTTCGCAACGACGCTTTTCAACGCCGCCTTCGACGCCGGGCTCGACTTCGGCGAGTACCAGAGCCACTCCATCTACATCACCCGCTATCCCTACGGCAGGGAGGCGACCTTGAGCTTCCCTGCGCCCGACCTCGAGATCGAGAACTCGTCGTCCCACGGCGTGTTGCTGTGGCCGACGTACAACGACACGTCCATCACCGTCACGATCTACTCGACGAAGTTCGCCGATGTGCGCCAGAGTGGCCAATCCGAGGCGCCGCGAGGCGCTTGCAAGCGGGTGCGGACCGAGCGGACCCGCACCTACGTTGCCGACAGCCGCGTGGTCGTCGACGAGGTGTTCGCCACCTACCGGCCCGCCGAGGGTGTCAACTGCTGAACACATCGGGGCGTCTGCACGTTGACGCAGGCCGCAGGTGCGGGGTTGACTGTGCGCACAAGCACCCTTTCTGGAGGAATCGACATGGCTCGGCGCGACGATGTTCTGGCGTACCTCACGAAGGTGCCGCTCTTCAGTGCCTGCTCGAAGAAGGACCTGGCCATGGTGGCCAAGCACTCGGAGCACTTGACCGTGAAGGCGGGCACCGAGATGACCACCGAAGGCCGGGTCGGCTACGAGTTCTACGTGATCATCGACGGCAAGGCGACCGTCACGCGAGAGGGCCGTCAAATCAACGTCCTCGGCCCCGGCGACTCCTTTGGGGAGCTCTCGCTACTCGACCGGGCGCCCCGGAACGCCACCGTCACGGCCGAGACCGAGATCGACGCCCTCATCCTCGGCCAGCGCGAGTTCAGCGCCCTCCTCGACATCGTCCCCACCCTGGCCCACAAGCTGCTCGTCGGCCTGGCCCGCCGCACCCATGCCGTCGACGGCCAGAAGGTGAACTGAGCTCTCGCTCTCGCTCTGCGGGGAGCGGGATCACCCATAAGGGGCTGGGCGTGCCTAGGTTGCGGCCATGCGCGTCCTCGTCAGTGGTTCTTCGGGCCTGATCGGCTCGGCCCTCGTCGCCCGACTCCGCCGCGATGGCCATGACGTCGTGCGCCTCGTTCGCCGAGCCGGAAGCGGAGCGGACGAGGTGCGATGGGACCCCGCCGCGGGCACGATAGACACGGCCGCTCTCGCCGCCGGCGGAGCTCTCGACGGCGTCGTGCACCTCGCCGGCGAGGGCATCGGCGAAAAGCGGTGGTCGCCTGAGCAGAAGCGCAAGATCCTCGACAGTCGCGTCGAAGGAACGACGCTGCTGGCCGAGACGCTCGCCGGCCTCGACCCTCGCCCCTCGGTGTTCGTGAGTGGGTCGGCCATCGGGTTCTACGGCCTGCGGGGCGACGAGGTCCTCGACGAGGGGTCGACCGCCGGCACCGGGTTCTTGGCCGACGTCGTGAGCCAGTGGGAGGCGGCGGCGGCGCCGGCCACGGCTGCCGGGATCCGGACCGTGCTCTTGCGTACCGGCATCGTGTTGGCCCCCAAGGGCGGCGCCTTCGGGAAGATGCTGCCGCTCCTCAAGCTCGGCCTCGGCGGCAAGCTCGGCCCCGGCGACCAGTGGTGGAGCTGGATCAGCCTCGAAGACGAAGTCCGGCTGATCCTCCACGCCCTCACGACGTCCACGCTGTCCGGTCCGCTCAACGCTACTGCTCCGCACCCAGCAACCAACGCCGAGATCGTGAAGACAGCCGCCAAGGTGCTCGGTCGACCGAGCGTCCTGCCGGTCCCCAAGTTCGCCTTGTCGATCGTGATGGGCCCGGAGCTCACCGCGCAGGTGATCCTGGCTGGTCAGCGGGTGCTGCCGAAGGCGGCCGAGGCCAGCGGATTCACCTTCAGCCACCCCGACGCCGAGTCGGCGCTGCGGTCCATCCTCTCGAAGTGATCGCCGACGTCGCCGTGGTGGGCGGCGGCCCGTCCGGCGTCGCCGCCGCCATCACCCTCGCCCGGGCCGGGCGCGACGTCGTGCTCGTCGACAAGGCCACCTTTCCGCGCGACAAGTGCTGTGGAGACGGGCTCACGACCGGTGCTCTCCGTCGCTACGAGGCCCTCGGGCTGCAGCCGTCGGCCGTGCCGTCGTGGATCGACGTCGAGGACGTGCACGTTCGTTCTCCATCAGGGCGGTCCGTCATCTTCCCGCTCCCACGCTCGGCGGGAACGTACGCCGCCGTCGCCCGACGCGCCGAGCTCGATGCGGCCTTCCTCGAGGTCGCCCGCGCCGCCGGCGTTCGCGTTCGGGAGGGATGCGCCGTCGGGCAGGTGAACATCGGAGACGGACGGGTCGATCTCGACCTCGACGGCGGGGATCGGCTCGCCGCCCGCTACGTGATCGCCGCCGACGGCATGTGGTCGCCCGTGCGAAAGGCGCTGCTCGGCGCCGACGAGACCCCGGGCTACCTCGGGGAGTGGCACGCGTTCCGCCAATACTTCTCGAACGTCGCGCCGGCGGCCGCCTCCCAGCTCTGGGTGTGGTTCGAGCCCGATCTCCTTCCCGGGTACGCGTGGTCGTTCCCGCTGGCCGACGGACGGGCCAACGTCGGCTACGGGATCCAGCGGGTTGCGGGACAGCCGACGAAGTCGATGAAAGGGCAATGGCCCGAGCTCTTGGCCCGCCCCCACATCGCCGCCGTCCTCGGTCCCGACGCCATGGCCGAATCCCCGCACAAGGCGTGGCCCATCCCGGCTCGCATCGATTCGGTGCGCCTCGCCGCCGACGGCGGTCGCGTGCTCTTCGTCGGCGACGCCGCGCGAGCCACCGATCCGATGACCGGCGAGGGAATCGGCCAAGCCCTCGAGACGGGCACGCTGGCGGCCGACGCGCTGCTGGCCGCCGGCTCGGCTCGGCCGAAGCTCGCCGCCGGGCGCTACGCCGCCGCCGTCGGTCGCACCCTGGCCGTCGACCACAAGCTGGCGGCGCTCCTGTCCCGCGCGCTACGGCACCGCAAGGGCGCCGGCTTCGCCGTCCAGCTCGCTGACACCTCCGACTGGGCCCGCCGCAACTTCGGCCGATGGCTCTTCGAGGACTACCCGCGCGCCGTCCTCGCCACCCCTTCGCGCTGGCACGCCGGCATGTTCACCGGCCCTGGCGCCTATCGCCCCGACTGACCCGCCCCGTCCCGTCCGACGTCCCGCCCCTTCGCCCCGTCCTTTCGTGAAGCGTTCTGGTCGCAGCAGCGACCTTCGTGAAGCGTTTTGGTCGCCAGAACGCTTCGTCGAAAGGGGGAGCGCCGAACGAGAGTCAGTTGATGCGGCGCTGGCGCCCTGCCCAGTAGGGCTCGCGTAGCTCGCGCTTGAGGATCTTGCCGGAGGGGTTACGGGGCAGGGCCTCGGCGAAGGAGATCGACTTCGGGCACTTGAACCCGGCGAGACGCTCGCGGGCGAAGGCAATGAGCGCCTCGGGCGTGGGATCGGAGTCTGGCGCCTTGACCACGATGGCGTGGACGGCCTCGCCCCACTTCTCGTCGGGGATACCGACGACGCCGACGTCGGCGACGTCGGGGTGGGCCATGAGGGCATTCTCGACCTCGGCCGGGTAGACGTTCTCGCCGCCGGTGACGATCATGTCCTTGACGCGATCGTGCAGGTAGAGATAGCCGTCCTTCCAGTAGCCGGCGTCGCCCGTCTTGAACCACCCGTCGGGGGTGAGTGCGGCGGCCGTCTCCTCGGGCTTGTTCCAGTAGCCCTTCATCACCTGGACGGATCGGATCCACAGCTCGCCGACCTCGCCCGTCGGAGCCTCCTCGCCGTCGTCGTCGACGACCCGGACCTCGACCCACGGGTAGGGCTTGCCGCACGAGCGGAGGAGCTCGGGTCGGCCGTCGGGGTCGTGGTCCTCGGCGTCGAGTTGCACCACGGCGCCGGTGGTCTCGGTGAGCCCGTAGACCTGGACGAACTTGCAACCGAACGCCTCCATCGAGCCCCGCAACACCTTCTCGGTGATCGGCGAGGCGCCGTAGGCGATGAGCTCGAAGCTGGAGATGTCGGTCGTGGCCAGTGTCGGCGTGATCAACAGGAACTGCAGCACCGCCGGCACGAAGATGGCGTGGGTGACGCGCTCCTCCTCGACCTTCTTGAGGATGAGCGTGGGGTCGACGTCGCGCAGGAGCACGCACTTGGCCGCCATCACCATCGAGGCGATCGACCAACCGCTGCCGGCGATGTGGAAGAGCGGCATGACGACGATGGACACCGACTCACCGGTGAAGCCCCAGGCCGGCGCCACTTCGGTGACGAACGAGAACAGGTTGTCGTGGGTGAGCATCACGCCCTTGGGAAGCCCCGTCGTGCCCGACGTGTAGAGCTGAAGGGCGACATCGCTGCCGTCGGCCACGATCCCCGGGTCGGCCGCGCCCTCGTAGGCCCCGAGCCACGACTCGTACGAGTCGTGGCCGGCTGACTCGCCGAGGACGATGATCTTCTCGACGGTCGTGAATTCCGACTCGATCTTCTCGATGACGGGGATGAAGTCGGGCCCGACGAAGAGCACCTTGGCCTGGGCATCGTTGACGATCTGCAACATCTCGGGCGCCGCCAGCCGCCAGTTCACGTCGACCAGCACGGCGTTGCCTTTGGCCGCCCCGTAGAGCATCTCGTAGTACGAGGGGTCGTTCTTGTCGATCCGGGCCACCCGCTCCTGCGACCCCACGCCGACCGCCGCTAGACCGGCGGCGACGGCGTTCGACCGCTCGTCGAGCTGCTGCCAGGTGATCGTCCGGTCTTCGTAGACGATCGCCGTCCGCTCCGGCCGATCGGAGCCGTGGGTGCGGACGATGGCGGCGATGTTGGTGATGGCCACGGTTCGAGCTCCTCTAGACGCGTACCCCCTTGGTCCGCGCTTCGGACCAAGTCTGTCCTGCTTCGACGTCAATGTCATGAGGGAGCCCGAGAACGCGCTCGCCGATGATGTTGCGCTGCACTTCGGACGTGCCGCCGCCGACCGTCAACGCGGGAGCGAACAGGAATCCGTAGTGCCACATCCCGGTCGGCTCCGCCAGCATCGCTCGGGGGCCGGCCAGATCCTTGGCCAGGCCCATGATGTGTTGTCCGTGCTCATCGGAGAGCGCTTTGCGAACCGACGCCTCCGGTCCGGGAGGCTTCCCCTTGATGGCGGCGCTCACGGTGCGGAGGCGGATGAGTCGAAGCACCTCGGACTCGGTGTGCAATCTGGCCAGCCGCTGGCGAGCCAGCGGGTCGTGGCGACCGCCGATCGAGCCCGACCGCACCTCCTCGATCAAGTCGCCGGCCGTCGGACCCCGGCCCCAGAGCGCACCCTCGCCGGACAGCGAGACCCGCTCGTTGCCGAGGGTGACCTTGGCCAGCCCCCAGCCCTCGTGCTCGTCGCCGACGAGGTTCTCGGCCGGGATCCTGACCTCGTCGAAGAAGACCTCGTTGAACGTGTGGCTACCGGTCATCTCGATGATCGGACGGATCTCGATGCCCGGCAGGTCCATCGGGCAGATGAAGTACGAGACGCCCTTGTGCTTCGGGGCGTCGGGGTTCGTCCGGGCGATGAGAATGCCGAACTTCGAGTGGTGGGCCAGCGAGGTCCAGATCTTCTGGCCGTTGACGACCCACTCGTCGCCGTCCTTCACGGCGCGAGTACCGAGGTTGGCGAGATCGGAGCCGGCCCCCGGCTCGCTGAAGAGCTGGCACCAGATCTCGTCCGCCGCGAGCAGCGGCCAGAGATAACGGTCCTTCTGGGCCTGGGTGCCGGCGTGGACGATAGTCGGCCCGGCCCACCCGATGCCGATGGTGTTCGAGGGGCGGGCGACACCCGAGTGGCGGAGCTCTTCGTCGATGATCAGCTGATGGACGGGGTCGGCCTCCCGACCCCACGGTGCCGGCCAATGGGGCACCACGTAGCCCGCCTTGGCCAGGTCCATGCCCGTCGGCTTCGGGTTGGCGGCCAGCCACTCGCGCACCTCCACGCGGCGCGGGTCGTCGTCTCCGGGAAGCTCGAAGTCCATCGGCGAAATCTACGCTCTTGCGCATGAGCGAGCTTGCGAGAGAATCATCGACATGAGCGAGCTCGCCAGACAGTTGCCCCGCACGACCAAGGTCTTGGAGGACGGGATCGCCGACGGTCTCCACCTCGGCGCCCAGGTGTACGTGTCCCTCGACGGCAAGGTGATCGCCGACGGCGCCATCGGCGAAGCGAGGGCCGGCGTGCCGATGACGCCCGAGCATCTCATCGTGTGGTTCTCGATGACGAAGGCCACCGTCGCGGTGTCGATGGCCCAGCTGTGGGAGCGCGGCCTCATCGACCTCGACGATCCCATCGCCAAGCATGTGCCCGAGTTCGGCGTCAACGCCAAGGAGCGGATCACGATCCGCCACTGCCTCACCCATACGGGCGGGTTTCGCACCGGCGATGCCGTGTTGAGCTCGGCCAAGGAGCCCGAAGCGAACTGGGACGAGGTCGTCGCCGGTATCTGCGCCGTCCCGCTCGAGGACGGGTGGGTGCCCGGGAACAACGCCGGCTACCACCTGACGTGCGGGATGACGATGCTGGCCGAGGTCCTTCGTCGCGTCGGCGGCCGTTTCTACTCGCAGTACGTGCGCGAGGAGGTGTTCCTCCCTCTCGGGATGGACGACTGCTGGGTCGGCATGCCGCTCGACCAGTTCGAGTCGTACGGCGACCGTATCGGCACGATGCACCACACGGCTGGCGACGCCCCGATCCCCCTCGACCGGATCGATTCCAAGGGCTCGCTCACCCGCTGTTCACCGGGCGGCGGCGGACGCGGTCCGATGCGCCAGCTCGGGCGCATGTACGAAATGCTGGCCGGGGGAGGCGAGCGCGAGGGAATCCGGCTGCTCGGCCCCCAGACCGTCGCCGCCATCACGGCACGACACCGCGTCGGCATCTTCGACCAGACCTTCGGCATCGTCCTCGACTGGGGCCTGGGGTTCGGCATCGACTCGAGCTCGCACGGCCGCCACTCGTCGCGTCGGGTGTTCGGCCACGGCGGCGCCCAGTCTTCGATTGCCTACTGCGACCCTGAGTTCGGCCTGGTCGTCGCCCTGCAGACCAACGGCATGCCCGGCACGGACAAGCACTACGTCCGCCTCACCGCCCTCGCCGATGCGATCTACGAGGACACCGGACTCGCCGACCCAACCGACCCCGGCCGCGAGAAGCCCCGCCCCGTCGACTCGGGCGCCAGCGCCTGACCGTTCACTTCGGAGTTGCTGTTGTCCTGGCAACGACAAGTCCGAAGTGGACGCGACGGCTTCGCCTCAGGGGCCGGCGAGGAGTTTGGGGACGACGTCGCCGACCTCGGACGGCGTCCACCGGTCGCCCTTGTCCTCGGACGGGCCGCGCCGCCAGCCCTCGGCCACGCCGATCATCCCGCCAGCCACGTTGAACGTCTGGCCGGTGACGTCAGCAGATCCGGGGCTGCCGAGCCACACCACCAATGGCGCCACGTTGGCCGGGTCGCGCCGATCGAATTCGTCGGCGGCCACCTCGGCCGGTGCGGCGGCGCCCGGTCGCGGCACGCTCAACGTCATGCGCGTCCGGGCGCCCGGGGCGATGGCGTTCACGGTGACGCCGTAGCGGGCCAACTCCTTGGCCACGATGACGCCGAACGAGGCGATGCCGGACTTGGCGGCGCCGTAATTGCTCTGGCCGGGGTTGCCGTAGAGGCCGGACCCCGATGAGGTGTTGATCACCCGGGCGTCGTTCGTCTCCCCCGCCTTGACCCGCTCGCGCCAGTAGGCCGCCGCCCAACGGGTCGTGCAGAAGGTGCCCTTCAGGTGGACGCGGATGACGGCATCCCACTCGTCCTCGGTCATGTTCACGAGCATGCGGTCGCGCAGGATGCCGGCGTTGTTCACCAACACGTCGAGACCGCCGAAGGTCTCGACGGCGAGGTTGATGAGGCGCTGCGCGCCTTCCCAGTCGGCCACGTCGTCACCGTTGGCCACCGCCTCGCCGCCCATGGCGACGATCTCGGCCACCACCGCGTCGGCCACCTCGCTCTTGGCGCCGCCTCCATCGAGGTCTACGCCATAGTCGTTGACGACCACCTTCGCTCCCTCGGCGGCGAACAGCAGTGCCTCCTCGCGACCAATGCCCCGCCCGGCCCCGGTCACGATCACGACTCGTCCCTCACAGATACCCATGCACCGACCGTAGAGAAATACCCTTCGTCCGTGTCGACCCGCTTGCCCGTGCCCCAGATCGTTTGGCCGCTCAGCGACCGGGGCTTGGCGCCCCGCCTGATGGACCTGGCCACGTTGCCGTTCGTGACCGGCGCCCATCCGTTCGCCCGGCAGGCCTTCCTGGGCGACGTCGACTCCCTCGACGGGTTGGCCCCCGATGGCGGCCAGATCGAGCGCGAGCTCGTTCAGGACAACGGCGACCGCCAGCAGATCGTGGCCGGCAAGGACTGGCAGACCCACCTCGTCCTCGTCCGGCGCCGGCCCGAGGTGCAGGTGCTCGTGACGGCTGAGACGGCCGAGGTCGCGGACCGCATCCTGCTGGCGATTCGCGGCGCCGTCCCGCCGCCGGTCAGCCACGACGCGCAGGCCAAGCTCACCCTCTGGACCGCCGGCACCGGTGGGAGCCCGGTCCGCCATCGCCGTTGGGTCGACGCACCGCGATGGGACGCCATCGAGCGCAACTACCCGGGCGAGGTCCGCGAGCCGCTCGACCGGCTCATGGCCCTCGACGACGGGCCGACCACGGGCGGTCGACTGCTCCTCTGGTACGGCGAACCCGGCACCGGCAAGACGACCGCCATACGCGCGCTGTCCCATCAGTGGCAGGCCTGGGCCGACGTCCACTTCGTCCTTGATCCGGAGGCGTTCTTCGGCGGCCCCGACTACCTGATGCACGTCGTCGCCGAGGAGGATGCCTGGGATCCGCGCCTGGCCGCCGGCACCCGTTGGAAGGTGCTCGTCGTGGAGGACGCCGACGAGCTCATCCGCGCCGACGCCCGCCAGGAAGCCGGGGCGTCGCTCGGACGACTGCTCAACCTCACCGACGGGATCCTCGGGCACGGGCTGCGGGTGCTGTTGCTGATCACCACGAACGAACCGATGCGAGCCCTGCACCCGGCCGTGGTGCGCCCCGGCCGGTGCCTGGCCGACGTGCAGTTCCGCCCCTTCAGTTCGAGGGAGGCGGCCGAGTGGTTGGACGGCGCCGGCACCTCGGGCGGAGCGACGTCCGATCACCTCACACTGGCCGAGCTCTACCGGGCGCGAGGCGACGTCGAGACCATCGCGTCCCACCACGATGAATCGACGAGGCCCGGCAGCTACCTCTGAAGCGAGGCCGGCATCGGCGCCGTGCAATTGCGCAACCGGGAGCCGCTGAACTCGAGGGTGGAGGCGGCGACCTGTTCCCACCACGCCCAGATCGTCGGCGAGATCCGCAGCTCGATGCCGGCTTCGGCGTGTCGGGCAAGGAGGTCTTCGACCTCCACGAGTTCGATCGGCTCGACGGTCGCCGTCGACACCCAGTACCCACCGACCGTATGACGCTCGAAGCCGGCCTCCGGTAGGCGGTAGGCGTACAAGCGGCATTGCTGCACTCGTTTCAGCCATGCGGACTCGATGACGTGGACGCGCGTCGCTTCGGTGTGGCCGAAGAAGCGTTCGCGGTCCGGGACCGTCGTGTGGTCGCTCGTCCACGCGCAGCCTCGCGGGCAGTCCCGCGGGAACCAGAACATCGGGGCATGGCGGGTGTCGATGGCCCAGACCCAGAGGTCGTGCTCCAGGGCGGTGGCCGCCAGGTGGGGTCGGAACACCTCGATCGTCGGGTCCTCGCTGTAATGCCACAGGGCATGCGGACCCTCGCCGGCGTAGGGAGGAGCGGGCGGGCGCCCCTCGTCCGGGTTCATGGTTCTTAGACTGACGGCTTCTCGACATCCGAGCAAGCACGGGGGAACACGCACATGGCTGGTTGGAACTTCGCCGACGTCTGGGAGATCGCCGCGGACACGGTGCCCGACGCGCCCTGCCAGATCCAGGGCGACCGGACGGTCTCGTGGGGCGAGTTCGACCAGCGAGCCGACGGTGTGGCGCAGTGGCTCCTCGACCTGGGGGCGGTGCACCAGGACAAGGTGGCTCATTACCTCTACAACGCGCCCGAGTACCTGGAGTCGATGTTCGGTATCTACAAAGCCGGTCTCGTGCCCGTCAACACGAACTATCGCTACGCCGACGAAGAACTGCTGTACCTCTGGGACAACGCCGACGCCATCGCCGTCGTGTTCCACGCGACGTTCGCCGAACGGGTCGACACGCTTCGAGGCAAGCTCCCGAACATCAAGGGCTGGCTGTGGGTCGACGACGGCGCCGGTGCCGGCGGATGTCCTGACTGGGCCACGCCCTACGAGAGCGTTGCGTCCACGAAGCCCGGACGTGTCGTCGCGCCCTGGGGTCGCAGCGGAGACGACCTGTACATGCTCTACACCGGTGGCACCACGGGGATGCCCAAGGGCGTGATGTGGCGCCAGGACGATCTGGTCGGCACGCTGGCTGCGAACTTCGTGACGCTGGTCGACGGCGACGGAAACCCGGATCTCGAAGCCGGACGCGCGCTCATTCTCCAGCCCGGCGGAAAGAGCCTCCCGGCGTGCCCGCTGATGCACGGCACGGGCGCCTTCACGGCGTTCTCCACGTTGAGCACGGCCGGCTGCATCGTCACGTTGACCAACCGCACCTTCGACGCCGACGAGCTCCTCGACACCATCGAGGCCAACAAGGTCAACGTCATCGCCATCGTCGGCGACGCCTTCGGCAAGCCGATGCTGCGGGCCCTCGAGGCCTCCCCCGGTCGGTGGGACCTGTCCAGCCTCATCGCCGTCGTCTCCTCCGGCGTCATGTGGAGCGAAGAGACCAAGCAGGGCCTCCTCGCGCACCACGGCGGGATGATCCTCTCCGACAACTTCTCGTCATCCGAGGCCCTCGGCATGGGCGCTTCGGTCTCGTCGGCCGGCGGCACCAGCAACACGGCCAAGTTCTCCCTCGGCGAGAACGCCCGAGTGATCACCGACGACGGGCGCGACGTCGAACCTGGCTCCGGCGAGGTGGGCATGGTGGCCGTGAAAGGTCGCACGCCTGTCGGCTACTACAAGGACCCAGAGAAGTCGGAGAAGACGTTCAAGGTGATCGATGGCAGCCGCTACTCGGTGCCGGGGGACTTCGCCACCGTCGAAGCCGACGGCACCCTTCGCCTCCTCGGACGCGGCTCGGTGTGCATCAACACCGGCGGCGAAAAGGTCTTCCCCGAGGAGGTCGAGGAGGTGCTCAAGACCCACCCGGACGTCCGCGACGCCGTGGCCGTGGGCGTGCCCGACGAGAAGTGGGGCGAGGCCATCTGCGCCATGGTCGAGCCGGTGCCCGGCGTCGTGCTCGACGAGGCTGACGTCATCGCCCACGTCAAGAGCCGGCTGGCCGCCTTCAAGGCCCCCAAGCGCGTCATCTCGGTCGAAACCATTGGTCGCGCCGCCAACGGCAAGGTCGACTACAAGCGCCTCAAGGCCCAAGCCATCGAGCAGGTCTGAGTGACGATCATGGCGGCGCCGGCGTGGTTCCTCGACGATGAGCCCAACGCCCGCTTTCCGGTGTATTGCCGCGGCAATGTCGGCGAGATCGTTCCCGACGTCGCCACGCCGCTGTCGGCGTCGCTGACGACCCCTGCCTTCGTGAGGGCGTTCGGCGACCTGTTCGCGGAGACCGGCGCGTTTGCCGACGAGGAGCTCGCGGGCCCGGCAGTGACCGGCGGGGTGTTCGGGGGTTACCTCTACTTCAACCTCTCGTTCGCCCGCGCTTTTGCGGCCCGCATGCCCGGTATGCGGGTGGCCGACATCGACCAGCAGATGCTCGGCTCCGGTGGCGATCCGCCGCCCTTCCGCCGCGGCCCGGGCGACCGCGACGTCCGGACATCGGCGCGTGCTGCGTTCTCGCTCACCCGGTTGATCGTCGGTCGCAAGGCTCCGGACCTCGACAGCCAACGGGCCGACGTGCAGCGCTGGGTGGCCTCGATCGACGCCGAGCCGTCCGACGCCGCCGTCCTGGCGCTCGCCGCCGGCTTCGCCGACCAGTTCGTCGGCTATCTGCGTTCCCTCCTCGAGTCGTCGTTCGGGTCCGGCATCCCGTCGGCCCTCCTCGATCGCCTCTGCGGGCGGGCCGAACGACGCGAACCGGGACTGCTCGTCAAAGCGATGTCCGGCCTCGGCACCATCGAGACGGCTCGTCCGGCAATCGACCTGTGGCGCCTCGGACGGTTGGTGACCACCAGCTCCGAGCTCACCAGCGCCTTCGACGAGGGGGTGCCCGCACTCCTGCAACGACTCCGCGCGTCCGGGTCGGGCGACGCCGACCGATTCCTCGCGGGCTTCGACGCCTTTCTCGCCGAGCACGGGCATCGTGGACCGAGAGAGGTCGAGCTGGCATCCGACACGTGGGCGACGGCGCCGGAGTCGGCCCTGGCGATGGTGGAGCGGCTCCGGTTCACGTCCGGAACGGCGGATCCGGAGGACGCATCCCGGCGCCTGGGCGCCGAGCGGCTGGCGGCGCGGGTGAAACTGCGAGGCCAGACCATCCGTCCCCTGCGACCCCTCGTCGGCCGGCTGCTCGACACGGGCGCCCGGGGCGCAGCCCGTCGAGAACAGGCCAAGGGCACACTGGTCGTCGGGGTGTCGGGGCTCCGGACAGCGTTGTTCCACGTCGCCGATCGTCTGGTCGCCCAGGGACACCTTCCCGATCGCACGCAGTTCTTCATGGCGACGCTCGACGAACTGCCGCAGCTTCTCGCCGATCCTGCGGCGATGGCCGCCGAACTGGCAGAGCGTCGCAAACGCTACGGGGAGCTCAACGACCTCGTCCCGCCGTTCTTCTTCGAGGGGCGCCTTCCCGACCCCAGCGGCTGGCCGAGGCGAACGGACCTGCCATCGGGAACCCGTCCGCAGCAGTTCACGGGCATCGGCGTGTCGGGCGGGACGGCCCGCGGGAAGGCGCGGGTCATCACCGACCCGGCCGACCCCCGTGGGATCGAGCCCGGGGAAGTACTGGTGGCCCCGCTCACCGATCCGGCGTGGACGCCGCTGTTCCTCGCCGCCTCCGCCGTCGTCGTCGATGTCGGAGCGCTGCAGAGCCACGCCGCCATCGTCGCCCGGGAGCTCGGCATCCCCGCCGTCGTGAGCGTCGAGCACGCCTCGGCCTGGATCCGCGACGGCGACGAACTCGATGTCGACGGCGACCGCGGCGTCGTCCGCATCCTCAGCGAGTCGTCCGGCCCCGCGTAGCCACCCGCAACGCCGCCCACACCAGAGGGATCTGCAGTGGAAGGCGTCCGATGGTGGCCGGGTTCGGGTCGTCAATGGCCATCTGGACGTTGGCCGGGAACACGACGACAAGCAGCGCGACGACGAACCACCCAGCCGACCGACGCACCCTGGTCGACGGGTGCAACAAGAGCGCGCCGCCCGCCAGCTCGGCCAGGCCGCTGAGGTAGACGAGTGGACGAGCCCACCCGTCGGGCAGCACCTTCGGGATGATGCGGATGTAGGGATCCGGCACCACGAAGTGGAGCACCCCCGTCACCAGCAGCAGGACCGCCAGCCCGATCCGCGACCGCCGAGCCCACGTCGTTTCGACTCCATCGTCCGCGTTCATCCGGTGCACACTACGGCGATGTTTGGTGAAGCATTTTGGTCGCCAAAGCGCTTCACCGAGGGACTGCCAGCGACCAGAACGCTTCACGAGAGTGGGCGAAGGGAGCCGTGCGGGGCGAGACTGGCGGCGTGAAGCGGGTGCTGCTGTACGTCCTCGCTGCGGCCGCCGGGGTCGGCCTTGCGAGGGCTCGCCGCCGACCGACCGGCCGGGCCGTGGGGTTGCGGACGGGGCGGGCGGCGCGCAACGCGCAGCTGGCCGGCGTGGGCACGCGCATCGGCGCGGCGACGGCCGCCAACAAGGCGAAGCGGGTGTTTGCGTCCGCCGAGCGGAAGGTGGAGCTCGACGCTGAGCTCGAGCTGACCACGGCCGCCGAAGTAACGGCCGCCCTCGGCAACATGAAGGGCGCGCTGATGAAGCTCGGCCAGATGGCCAGCTACCTCGACGACGGCCTGCCAGAACCGCTGCGCGAGGCGCTGGCCAGCCTGCAGGCCGATGCGCCGCCGATGAGCGCCTCGCTCGCGTCCGGCGTCGTCGAGAGCGAGCTCGGACGGCCGCCGACCGAGGTGTTCGCCGAGTGGGATCCGGTGCCGATCGCCGCCGCGTCCATCGGTCAGGTCCACCGAGCCATGACGCACGATGGCCGGGCCATCGCCGTCAAAGTGCAGTATCCAGGTGTCGACGAGGCCATCGCCGCAGACCTCGACAACTCCGATTTCCTCGTACGGCTGATGGGCCTGCTCTTTCCCGGACTCGAGCCCGGTCCACTGGTGCAGGAGCTGCGCGAGCGCCTCACCGAAGAGGTCGACTACCGGCTGGAGGCCGACAATCAGCGCCTCTTCGCCGACTTCTACCGGGGGCACCCCTTGATCCACGTGCCCGACGTCATCGACGAGCTCAGTACCGGACGGGTCCTCACCACCGAGCTCGCTCCCGGCGTCCGGCTGGCCGAGGTCACGGCCTCGTGGACACGGAAGGAACAAGACCTGGCCGGCGAGACCATCTTCCGCTTCGTGTTCCGCAGCCTGTACCGCCTCCACTCGTTCAACGGCGACCCACACCCCGGCAACTACCTCTTCGAACCGGGCGGTCGCGTGACGTTCCTCGACTTCGGCCTCGTCAAGCGCTTCACCCCAGCCGAGGTCGACCTCTTCGAGAGCATGGTTCGTACGATCGTCCTCGAGCGCGATGGCGACGCCTTCCGTCGGATCCTCGAGGGCGCCAACGTGCTCAAGCCGGGCTCGGGAATGACCGGTCCCGAGGTCCTCGACTGGTTCGGCTACTTCTACGAGTTCGTGCTGCGCAAGGAAGAGTCGAGCTTCACCCACGAGTACGCGGCGGCCAGCGTGCAAAAGCTCTTCAGCCGGACCGGTGATGTAGCCAAGTTCGGAAATGTGCCACCCAGCTTCGTGCTGATCCAACGGATCAACCTCGGCCTCTACGCCGTTCTGGCAGAGCTCGGAGCGACCGCCAACTGGCGGGCCATCGCCGAAGAGCTGTGGCCGATGACGAGCGCGCCGCCATCCACGGCGTCGGGACGAGCGGAAGCTGCATGGCTGGAGATGGCGGAGACACGCTGACCGTGCCGTTACCGTGTCGGCGTGCCGATCCGGATCGTCCTCGCCGAGGACAACGTGCTGCTACGCGAAGGCATCGCCCGGCTCATCTCGAGTGAGAAGGACCTCGACCTCGTGGCGACATGCGGCGACTACGACGAACTTCTCGCCGCCATCGAGACGGAGGAACCTGACGTCGTCCTGACCGACATCCGCATGCCGCCGACGGGCACCGATGAGGGCATCCGCGCGGCCGCCCACCTTCGCCGGACGCGACCGACGACCGGGGTCGTTGTCCTGAGTCAGTACGCCGAGCCGGCGTACGCGCTGGCGCTCCTCGAGGACGGTTCGGAGGGACGGGCTTACCTGCTGAAGGAGCGGGTCTCGGATGTCGATCAGCTGCTTCGGGCCATCTCCGAGGTCGCCCGGGGCGGATCGGTGATCGACCCAAAGGTGGTGGAGGTGCTGGTCGACGCCCGGGCCAGGGCCACCAGTTCACCGCTCGCCCGCCTCACCCCGCGCGAGACCGAGATCCTGGGCGAGATGGCCCAAGGCAAGAACAACGCCGCCATTGCCGGCGCCCTCGTCCTGTCGGAGCGAGCCGTGGAGAAGCACATCAACTCGATCTTCTCGAAGCTGCACCTTTCCGAGGAAGCCGATACGCACCGCCGCGTCAAGGCCGTGCTGTTGTTCCTTTCCGACCGTGGCGGCTGACGACCGAACCATTTTGGGGGTGCTAGCACCCTTGGCGCCGAAGGGGACAGAGCGAACTATGGAGAGCGAGATGGACGCCACGTCGGCCCCGGAGGTCGTGAAGGTGCTGATCGTCGATGATCAGGCCCCCTTCCGTGGCGCCGCGCGTGCGGTCGTCGGCGCCACCAAGGAGTTCTCCGTCATCGGCGAGGCCGAATCGGGCGAGGAAGCGGTGACGCTCGTTGCCGACCTCGCCCCCGACCTCGTGCTCATGGACATCAACATGGGCGGCATCGACGGCATCGAGGCGACCCGCCAGATCACCGCCGCTCACCCCGAGACGATGGTCGTGCTCGTGTCCACGTACGCCGCCGCCGATCTGGCCGCCGATGCCCGCACCTGCGGCGCCGCCGCCTACGTCCACAAGGAAGAACTGGCGCCCCGGATGCTGCGTGAACTGTGGGCGGCCGGTGGAGATCCCTCCTGGGTTCTCCCCGCTCCCGTCTGAGGCCGCCGAGTCAGCCGAGCGGGACGAGTCCCCGGAGATGCAGCGAGCCGTCGTCGGTGGGCTCGGTGTTGAGCGATCCCTCCATCGTGTCGATGCGGTCGGCGATGTTCAGCAGCACCGAACCGTCTCGGAGCGGGCCCCGCACCTCGAAGATGAGGTTGGCGTCCTCCTCCCCCACCCAGATGGTGAGGGGGCCGGCGGCGGCGTCGATGGCCTCGATCACACTGAAGTAGACGGCCGCCTCGATCTCGGCGTGGTATCGCCCCTCGCCGGCGACCGTGAGATCGACGGCGGAGCTCGCCCGACCAGCCGCGGCACTGAGGGCCTCGCCGAGGCCGCAGTCGACCAGCAGTGGTGGGTAGATGCTGTGGGCGAGATCGCGTAGGTGTTGGATCGTCTTTTGCACCTCGGACCGCAGCTCGACGAGGGTCGCCTTAGCCTGCTCCGGGTCCTCATCGATGGCCGTCTCCGCCAGGCGGAGCTGCACCGCGATGGCGACGAGGTGCTGCTGGGGCCCGTCGTGGATCATGCGCTCGATGTTCTGCCGGGCAGCATCTCTTGCGGCGACGATGCGGGCTCGCGACGCCCGGAGCTCGAGCTCGTTCATGCCAGCTCGGCCGGGATCTTGAACGCCTGGACGACGGCTTGGCGGCCCTTCACCTGGGCCGGTTCCATCTCTTCGCACGGGACGGCGCGACCGAGCGCTGCGAACGTGCCCTCGCTGAGGATGATCTCGCCGGCGACGGCCCACTGCTGGAGACGGGCCGAGAGGTTCACCGTGTCGCCGACGAGGGTGTACTCGAGGCGCTCTTCACTTCCGAGCAGCGCGGCAGCCGCTTCACCCGTCGACAAGCCGATGCCCAGGCCGAAGGCGGCCAAACCCTCGTCCGCCCACGACTTGTTCACCTCGGCTTGGCGGCGGTGCATCGATCGGGCGGCGGCCAAAGCTCGCTCGGCGTGGTCGGTCGAAGGGAACGGGGCGCCGAACACGGCCATCACGGCGTCCCCGACGAACTGCATGACCGTGCCGCCTTCATCGAGGATGGCGTGGTTCATCTCCGCCCGATGGGTGTTGAGCTGCTGCGCCAGTTCGCTGGGATCGGCCGTCTCGGCGATACCCGAGTAGCCACGGATGTCCGACATGATCACGGTGACCTGCAGCCGCTCGGTCTCCCCGATGCGTCGGCCCTCGGAGCGCAGCTTCTCGGCCAGACCGCCGGGCAGGAGCCGGCTCAGGGTCTCGCCCTGCTCCTCGCGCTCGACGATGGCCTGGTGCAGCATGCGTAGTCGCTTGAGCGAACCGGCCACGCCGGAGCTGGCGTCATTGGCCAGCTTCAGGAAGAGATCCTCGACCTGCTGGGCGATGGCCGCTGCCGTCGTCTGGCGGGTGACGGCAATGGCCTTCATCGGCCGACCCTCGGCCACCTGCCGGAGGAGGTCTTCATCCTGGGTTGTCAACGCGTCGTTGTTCTGGACCGGGCGCACCATGGCATCGACGATCGACGGGTCGAGCATCGTGCCGCCGGACGCCACGGATCGGATGGCATTGGCCAGCGCGCTGCCCTCGGCGATGTTGTCCTTGAGGAGGTAGCCGTAGCCCGCGGAGCCCTCGGCCAGCAGGCTGATGGCGTACTCAGGGTCGTCGTACTGGCTGAGGATCACGACGCCGGTTCCCGGATGGCGCTTGCGCAGCTCCTTGGCGGCATCGATGCCCTCGGACTGGAACGACGGCGGCATGCGGATGTCGGTGACGAGCACCTGCGGGTTGGCCGCCTCGGCGCCGGCGATGAGCTCGTCGTAGTCGCCGGCGACGCCGACGATGACCAAGTCGGGCTCCCGGGCCAGCAATGCGCGGACGCCTTCCCGCACGATGATGTTGTCGTCGGCCAAGAAGACGGTGATCCCGCCAGAGGTGGCTGTTGCTGCCGGTGTTTCTGGTGTCGCCATGACCGACAGTGTGACCGCTCTCGACCCCAGCCGGGCAAGCGGGCAGCCTCGCCCACCCGAGGTGGTGCCTGCACACCCCGGGTGACCCCGGCCCACCCCCTTCCCACCGGGCCCGCTCCGTCGTACGGTCGGTGCATGCGAATCGAATCGGCGGTGACCTCGATCAGCTGGATCCCCTCGGAGGCGGTCGAGGGCATGACGAAGATGCCCTTCGAGTCGGGGGTGGCCCACTACGACGGGCCGCCTCCCGAGGTGGTCGAAGGGACAGCGACGCTCGAGGAACTCCGAGCCGGCGACCGGTACCGGTTCGCCAATCGGCTCGAGGCCTGGGTGGAGGTGGAGGACGGGGTGATCACGGCGTCGGGCTATGGCGAGGCCAGCCGCGGTCACATCGGCTCGACGACGATGAAGGTCGGCAAGAAGCTCACGTTCGAAGCCGTGCCGCTCCCCGACCGCCAGAGCCAGCCCGAGGTCGGCGACGGCTGGGTGCGGTTCACCCAGACGTGCGGTGGTCGCACCGGCGTGCCGGCCCCTCGCCGGGTGAACCATCCGCCGTTCGTGCAGTTCCGGGCTCCGCTGGCGTGGAGCACGCTGTCGATGACCGTCCACGCCGACGGACGGGTGGAGCACGAACTCAGCGGCGCCTCACCCTTTCCTCGTCACTGGGTCTACGGAACCGACGGCAAGCTCTCCCACAAGTCCGGCCTCGTCGACTTCAAAGACTGGTATCGACACGCCTTCGGGAAACACACACCCTGGGGGGACGAGGAGTCGCCGGCCCTCGTGGCTGAAGTCGAGTCGGCCCTGGAGCGCGAGCTGTCGGTCTCGTTGATGCGCGCCGACCGGAAGCCATCGATCATGAAGCTCACCCAGGGCACCGTCATCTGCCAGCAAGGGCAGCCGGGTGACGAACTCTTTCTCATCCTCGACGGCATCATCTCCGTCAGCGTCGACGACGCCGTGGTAGCCGAGCTCGGCCCCGGCGCCATGCTCGGCGAGCGGGCCGTCCTCGAGGGCGGTCTGCGCACGTCCACGCTGACGTGCCTCACGGCCTGTAGGGTCGCCGCCGCCCCGGCGGATGCCATCGACCGGGACAAGCTGGTCGAGCTGAGCGGCAGCCACCGGCGGGAGGAGGAATAGGCGCTTGCGGGTCTGGGTGTGCGGAGTCCGCGGGTCGACCCCGGCGCCCGGTCCGGAGTTCGTCCGCTACGGCGGCAACACCTCGTGTGTGGCCCTCGGGCACGCCGATGCTCCTCCGACACTGATCCTCGATGCCGGCACCGGGATCCGCCGCCTCGGAGGCCTTCTCGCGGGCGCCCCGTTCGAAGGCGCCCTCCTCCTGGGGCACCTGCACTGGGATCACACCCAGGGCCTCCCGTTCTCGCCCTCGCTCGACTCCCCGGGTTCGACCGTGGCGCTGCACCTCCCGGCCCAGGGGGATCCCGTCGAGGTGCTCAGCCGAGCGATGTCACCGCCCCACTTCCCCATTCTCCCGACTGACCTGCGGGGAAACTGGTCGTTCACGTCCCTCGAGGCCGGGACCCACACGATCGCCGGCTTCGACGTTCTCGCCCTCGACATCCCCCACAAGGGCGGTCGCACCTTCGGCTACCGGATCACCTCGCCGGGAAGCGAAGCCTCGATCGCCTACCTGTCCGACCACTGGCCGATCTCGGTCGCACCTGGTCCGGACGGGCTCGGCGACTATCACCCGGCCGTACTCGAGCTCTGCACCGGGGTCGACGTGATCCTGCACGACGCGCAGTACACGGCGGCCGAGCTTCCAGGCCGGAAGGACTTCGGGCACTCGGCCATCGAGTACGCCGTCGGCCTGAGCGAGCGCTGCGGCTCGGCGATGCTGCTCTACCACCACGATCCCAACCGCACCGACGACGCCCTCGACGCCCTCGTTGCCCCCTACGCAGCCCACGTCCCACCCATCGCCGCCGCCTACGAAGGCCAGGTCATCGACCTCCCCTGAGCGCCGCCGCAGAGCGAGACCGTCGAGCGGAAAGGCCTCGGCCCGAAGGGCGGCGCCACAGAGCGAGACCAATGTTCACGCGATGCGGACCAAACGCATGGTGTCGGTGGTGCGGTTGGGATCGACGGGCGACCCGACGAGCACGGCCACGAGCTCCCCACTTCGCACGAGCCCCCGTTCGACGACCGTCTTCACGGCGAACCAGACGACATCATCGGTGGACTCGTGGCGATCGGTCAGGACGGGCGTGATCCCCCACGCCACCGAGAGCTGCTGTGCGGTCCTTGGCGACGGCGTTGCCGCGATCACCGGCATGGGTGGACGGAAGCGGCTGATGGCGCGCGCCGTGGCGCCGGTGTTCGTGCAGGCGATGATGGCGGACACGTCGGCGTCGACGGCGGCCCGCCAGGCGGCAGCGGACACGGCGGCCGTAATCCGAACGTCGGAGGTACCGCCGCCGGCGCGTTGCGCCGCCGTCTGCACGCGACCGAGGCCGCGCCCCCAACCGGCGTAGTCGAAGTCGCGCTCGGCCCGCTCGGCGATGCGGCTCATGGTCGCCACGGCCTCGGCCGCGTGGTGACCGATGGCCGTCTCCGCCGAGAGCATCAGGGCTGACGTCCCGTCGAAGACCGCGTTGGCAATGTCCGTAACCTCGGCGCGCGTCGGTGTTGGCGCACGCACCATCGACTCGAGCATCTGGGTGGCCGTGATGACCGGCCGGCCGAAGGCGACCCCGAGGCGGATGATGCGTTTCTGGTGGTGCGGGACGTCCTCGAGCGCGCACCGCAGGCCGAGGTCGCCGCGGGCGACCATGACGCCGTCGGCCACGGCGATGATGCTCTGGAGGTCGTCGACGGCTTCCTGGGTCTCGATCTTGGCGATGAGCATCGCGTCGGCCCGCACGGCGCGAGCCGCTTCGATGTCCACCGCCGACCGGACGAAGGAGACGGCAACGGCATCGACCTCGGCGTCAGCCACGATTTCGAGCAGTCTCAGATCGTCCTCCGTCGGAGAGGAGATCGTGGTGCGCTCGGGCGGGAGGGCCACACCGGGACGTCCCTGGGCCAGGCCCTCCGTGAGGACTCGGGCCTGGGCCCTGTTGCCGTCGACGTCCTCGACCACCAGGCGGATGCTGCCGTCACCGAAGGCAACGTGGTCGCCCGGTTCCAACTCGTCGAGCAGTGAGGCATGGTCGATGGCGACTCGCGCAGCGTCGCTTCGGTCATCGGATCCCGACGTGGGGACGAGGTCGACCGACGTTCCCTCCGTCAAACGCACGCCGCCCTCGGGAAACTCGGCCGCCCGGATCTTCGGTCCCGGCAGGTCAGCCATGACGCCGACGAATCGCCGGGCACGATTGGCGGCGGACCGCACTCGTCCGATGCGTTCCACCGTCTCCTCGACGGGGCCGTGCGAGAGCGACAGGCGCGCCATGTCCATGCCCGCTTCGATCAGGTCGTCGAGAGCGTCGGGCGACTCGGTCGCCGGACCGATGGTGGCGACGATCTTCGTGCGCCTCACGCCCCGAACACTTCCGCCAGCACCTCGGGCACGACCGACTCGAGCTGGTCGTAGCGACAACTGTCCGGGTTGCGATCCGGACGCCATCTCACGAACTGCCCGGCGTGCCGGAGGCGGTCTCCCTGCAACTGGTCGTAGGCGATCTCGACGACCCGCTCGCACCTCAGCGGCTCCCACGACAGGTCCTTTTTGGCGTTCCACCGGCTCGTGGCGCCGGGAAGCCGTTGCGGGCCTTCCTGGGAAGCCGCCTCCGCCCACTGGCGCCATGGGTGACCCTCCAGCGCGCCCTGGCGCAGTGGCGCCAACTCGTCGACCAGTGCGGCGCGCGTCGCCATCGGAAAGGCCCCGATCACGCCGATGTGATGCAGCGTGCCGCCCCCGTCGAACAACCCGAGCAGGAGCGAGCCAACGATCGGGCCGCTCTTGTGCCATCGGAACCCTGCGACGACGCAGTCGGCGGTGCGGGCGTGCTTCACCTTGATGTGTGTGCGCTCGCTCTCGCGGTACGTCGTGTCCAGCCGCTTGGCCACCACCCCATCGAGCCCCGCCCCCTCGAAGCGATCGAACCAGTCGCGTGCCACCTCCGGATCGCGTGTCGACGGCGTGAGGTACAGCGGAGGCTTCACTCCGGCCAAGACCTCGGTCAGCGTCCTCCACCGTTCCGAGAGGGGAAGGGATCGTGCGTCGACGTCGCCGAGAGCAAGGAGGTCGAAGGCGACGAACGACGCCGGGATCTCGAGGGCGAGCTTCTTCACGCGCGACTCTGCCGGGTGCATGCGCAGCTGCAGCGCATCGAAGTCGAGGCCGGACGGCGTCGCCACCACGATCTCGCCATCGAGGACGACGCGGTCGGGGAGCTGCTCGCGCATCGGCTCCAAGAGCTCCGGGAAGTAGCGCGTGAGCGGACGCTCGTTGCGGCTTCCGAGGTACACCTCTTCGCCGGAGCGGAATGCGATGCAGCGGAAGCCATCCCACTTCGGCTCGTAGGCGAACCCCTCACCCACCGGAAGCTCCTTGGCCGCTTTGGCGAGCATCGGGGCGACAGGAGGTCGAACCGGAAGGTCGTCGAGGTCCATCCCGACTGTCTAACCGGTCGCAATCCCTCGACGACACGACGTCGAAGTCGACAGACTCGGCCAGTGACAACGCGCATGCACAGCGAGGAGATCGACGTCGACGATGCGCTCGTCCGTCGACTTCTCCTGGCCCAGTTGCCTGAACTCGCAGACCAGCCGCTCGCCATCGTGGAGCCATGGGGAACCGACAACGCGATCTGGCGACTCGGTGACGACCTCGTAGTTCGCCTGCCACGGATCGGCTGGGCGAAAGGACAGATCGCACGGGAAGCCACATGGTTGCCCCAGATCGCGCCGCACCTCGCAGTCGCCGTGCCCGAGCCGATCGCCGTGGGCGAACCGGGCGAGGACTATCCCTACCCCTGGGCCGTCCACCGGTGGATCCCGGGCGAGGGCGCCACGCTCGACCGGATCGACGATCCCGTGAGGTTCGCCCTCGATCTGGCCGAGGTCGTTCTCGGCCTTCGACGCGTTCCGACGGCGGCCGCGCCACAGGCCCGGAACCGGGCCCGGCCGCTCCGCGACTACGACCAGGCCACCCGCCAAGCCATCGAGTACGCCAGCGCCCTGATCGACGCATCTGCGGCAACGGCAGTCTGGGACGAGGCGCTCGCCGCGTCGCCCTATGACGGCACCGCCGTCTGGGTCCAGGGTGATCTGGAGGGCAACTGCCTCGTGCGGAAGGGTCAGCTGTGTGGCGTCGTCGACTGGGGGTCGGCGTGCGTAGGCGATCCTGCCGTCGACGTGCAGGTCGTGTGGTCACCCTTGTTCACGGACGAGTCCCGTCGAGCCTTCCTCGATGCCCTCGAGGTCGATGACGCCACGCTCGCCCGTAGTCGCGGTGCGGCGATCAACCAGGCCTGTGCCGCACTGCCGTATTACCTGCACACCTACCCACTGATCGTCGAGCGGTCGTGGCACAAGCTGGCTGCGCTCGGCGTGGGGCCCTCACCTGGGTATGATGGCGGCGCGGTGATGCACCGCACCGAAGGGGAGTAGTCCCGTCCGGGCTCGATCGTCATTACGGCAGCGCTGCTGCCCGGTCGAGCCGCCCGTAGGGGTGGACCAGACCTTCGGCTCGACGTCTCGTCCAGCCGAAAGGGAACCTCCTTGTTCACCACCCGTGCGACCACGGTCGCCGCCGCCTCCGAAGGCGGCGTCGACTTCGTCTCCTTCGATGTCTCCGTCTGGGTATGGGCGGCGCTCGTCGCCACGCTTGCCCTGTTCCTGATCGCCGATCTCCTCCTGGTGCACCGCACGGCCCACGTGATCACGTTCAAGGAAGCGGCCATCGAGTCCGCCGTGTGGATCACGCTCGGCTTGGCCTTCTCGCTCGTCCTTCTCGCCTGGCAGGGCGGCGGCGCGGCCGGCGAATACTTGGCCGGCTACCTGATCGAGAAGAGCCTGTCCATCGACAACGTCTTCGTGTGGGCGGTGATCTTCAGCTACTTCGGGGTCCCGCCGAAGTTCCAGTTCCGCGTCCTCTTCTGGGGCATCTTCGGGGCGCTTGTCCTGCGGGCCGTGTTCATCTTCGCTGGTGTGGCGTTGATCGAACGGTTCGACTGGATCCTCTACGTGTTCGGCGCGTTCCTGGTGGTCACCGCGGTGCGCATCGCGCGCCACGACGAAGGCGAGATCCACCCCGACAAGAACCCGGTCCTCCGACTCGTCCGACGCCTGATCCCCTCGGCCAACGACTACGACGGCCAGAAGCTGTTCACGAAGAAGAACGGCAAGCGCCTGGCCACGCCACTGTTCGCCGTCCTGATCCTCATCGAAACGACGGACGTCGTGTTCGCCGTCGACTCGATCCCCGCCATTCTGGCGGTGAGCCGCGAGCAGTTCATCGTGTTCGCGTCCAACGCCTTCGCCATCCTCGGTTTGCGTGCCCTGTACTTCTGCCTCGCGGGGATGCGTGACCGGTTCCGCTACCTCAACATCGGCCTTGGCGTCATTCTCGGATTCGTCGGCGTGAAGATGCTCGTTTCCGGCGTCTATCACTTCCCGACCTGGGCCAGTCTGGCGGTCATCACCGGCGTCTTGACCGTGACGATCGTGGCGTCGCTCAGAGCCGAAGCGGGAGATACGAAAGACATGGATCTCGAAGTCGGACAGGGGTCAGCCGAGGAGGCTCGGGGTATGCCAAGGTCATGAACGCCACCGTCCTCTGGATCATCGCCGTCGTCATCGCCATCATCGGCGTCGTGCAACTGCTGCAAGGACAGCTCATCCTCGGCATCATCCTGCTGGTCGTCGCCGCCGCCGTCGGCCCTGGTGGATGGACGGTGTTCAAGGGCCGCAACTCGCGCTAACACGGCGGGATCTGCCCGCCACACCGGCGCGGCGCGGCTCGCTAGGAGATCCCTTCGAGGATCAGCGCGAGGCCATCTTCCTCGTTGGAGTCGGTGTGCTCGGCTATTGCCGCCAGCCCCGACGGCCGGCTGTTTCGCATGGCGACACCCCGTCCGGCCCACCACAGCCGCCGGAAACCGTCAGAGAGACTCCCTCCTCGTCATGGCGGAGCGCCGCCATCAACTCATCAGCGCCGAGCGTGGCGTGGCGGACGACCAGCTTCGTGACTTCGTGCTCGGCACCGAGCCGATCGCGTATCTCGATGGCGTCGAGATAGCGACGCACGAGGCCCGTGTCCGATTGGGCGAGTTCGTGGTACGCCGGTGTCCGGAATGCGCCGATGGCGGTCTCCCAACCGAAGCAGCAACCACCGATTTGCTCGCACGCGGCCAGGAACCGCCGGAGGGCGATGCCGTCGGTTGTTGCGGCACCGTGCACCTTTCCTCGCGCCAGGTCATAGACCACGGCGCCGTTCGAGCAGACGGCAAGGCCGGTCACACCGGCCTGCTCACCGATCGCGATGACGGAGCGCCAGTTGCGCGCC
>JBKJKM010000012.1:0-5574 GCA_046597375.1 Acidimicrobiales bacterium
GAGGTAGTACTGGTCATGCCGGTCACTCGTCTCAACCACGCAGTTCTGTACGTCCGCGACGTCGAGCGGAGCGCCGCCTTCTACGGCGACGTGCTCGGCTTTCGCCCGGTCAACACCCTGCCGGGCGCCGTCTTTCTTCAAGCGCCCGGATCGACCAACGACCACGACCTCGGCATCTTCAGCATCGGCGAAGACGCAACCGACTCCGTTGCCGGTCGCGGTGGATCCGTCGGGCTCTACCACCTCGCGTGGGAGGTGGACACGTTGGCCGAGTTGCAACGCCTCGAGGGTGTACTGGTGAAGGCTGGCGCACTCGTTGGCGCCAGCGACCACAGCGCCACGAAGAGCCTCTATGCCAAGGACCCTGACGGCATCGAATTCGAGGTCTGCTGGGTCCTCCCGGCCACCCTCATCGACGATGCCGTCCGGGCCAGCAGGTCCTCGATCCGCACCCTGGACCTTCCGAGCGAGATCGAGCGCTACGGCGCCGACACTCGCGGCGGCGTGGGGATCTCGAGCAACTCGTAGTCGCTGGGCCAGTTGGGTTGGAGGAGGTGCCACTGCTCGGGGGCGCGACGAATGAGGGCCTCGAGCTCGAGGGCGACGAGCTGGGTGATGCGGGCGACGTCGGCTCGGAGACCGTCGCCAGAGCGCTCGACGGGGATCGGTGGACGGACGACGCCGCGGTGCCCGCTCCCCTCGAAGTAGACGGCCGTGGGAAGGAGCGCCGCACCGGTGCGCAGGGCGAGGGTCGCCGGGCCGGCCGGAAGGGTCGTGCGCTCGCCGAAGAACTCGACCTCGACGCCGGTGCGGGCCAGGTCGCGATCGCACACCAGGCCCACCAGCTCGTTGCGCTTCAGGGCCGAGAGGACGGCGGCCCCGGCCTTGGGGCCGTGGGGGACGACGGTGAGTCCGACGTGGCGTCGGAGCTCGGCGAACCACTCGAAGAGCTCGGGCGGCTCCAACGACTCGACCACGACCGTCGCCGGATAACCGGCCGAGGCGAACCAGGCCCCGCCGAAGTCCCAACCGCCGAGGTGGGGCAGGGTCATGATCACGCCGCGCCCCTTGGCCAGGGCCTCCTCGACGTGGCCAACGCCTTCCCACGACATGGCCGACTCGAGGGCGGCCCGATCCGTCTGCGAGAGCCGGAACGATTCCATCCAGTAGCGGGCGTAGGAGTCGAAGGCTTGGGCGATCTTGCGCTCGAGTTCCCAACCGCTCAGCGACCCGCCGTGTACCCGCTGGAGGTGCCGACCGATCATCACCCGCCGGCTCCGCAGGCCGAGCGCGAACGGGATGGCCAGGCTGCGGGCAAAGCCGTTGGCCAAGGGTGCAGGAAGGGCGTTGGCGACGGCGGAGCCGGCGCGGTAGCCGAAGAATGCGGCCCGCGCTCCGAACGAGCTCAGGGCCGGCGGCCGCCGACCCGGCGGGTGCGGCGGCGGGAGTCGCGACTGCCGCGACGGGCTCCGCTCCCCCGCCAGTCGGTCACCGATCGGGTGCTGCGCGTGGTGCCGGCGTCACGCCAAGCCCGCCAGCGCTCGCTCAACTCGCCGGTCGGGCGCTCGGGCTTGGCCGGCAGTTCGACGCTGGCTTGCTTCCAGACCTTGACGAAGCGCTGACCGGCGGTGAGCAACGTCGCCCCGAGCATGATCCACAGGACGGGGACGAGCAGCACTGGGAAGGCCAGGCCGATGGCGAGGACGATGATGCGCTCGGCCCGCTCCATGAGCCCGCCCTTGGCGTCGAAGCCGAGGGACTCAGCCTTGGCCCGTTCATAGGAGATGAGGGTCGAGGCACCGAGCACGGCGAAGGGCAGCATGGGGGCCAACCCACCCCGACTGACGGCGAAGTGCCAGGCGATGCCACCGAGCACCAGGGAGTCGGTGACGCGGTCGGCCACAGAATCGAAGAAGGCCCCGCGAGTCGAGGCGGTGCCGGAGGCCTTGGCCACGGCGCCGTCGAGCAGATCGGGAATGGCGGCGAGGCCGAGCAGGACGAGGCCCAGGAACAGGTGACCGGAACCGATGACGACGGCCGTCACCCCGGCCATGACCAGGCCGGTAGCCGTCAAGTGGTCGGCACTGATACCGGTGCGGCGGAGGGCGGAGCCGACAGGCTTGACGCCCTGGTCCACTGCAGTCCGCCAACGTCCATCGAACACGGTTCTCGGAGCTCCTAGAGAGGGGAGGATCCCCATCCAAGGTACAGGAACACCCCGATAGGCTTCCGCATGCCGGAATATGACCGATGTCACACCGAGGAGGAGGGTGCTGTGTCCATCCCGTCTACCCCGTCCGACAGGATCCGCAACGTCGCCCTCGTCGGGCACGGTGGCGCCGGCAAGACCACGCTGGCCGAGGCCTTGCTGTTCACCTCTGGTGCGATAGCTCGCCAGGGTCGGGTGGAGGACGGAACGACGGTGTGCGACTTCGACCCTGAGGAGATCAAGCGCTCCATCTCGGTGGCCACCTCGCTGGCCACCTTCGAGCATCTCGGGCACAAGATCAACCTGCTCGACTGCCCGGGCTACGCCGATTTCCTTCCCGAGGTCGAGGCAGCACTGCGCATCGCCGACTTGGCTGTGTTCGTCGTGAGCGCCGTCGAAGGCGTCGAGGTGCAGACCGAGGTCGTCTGGCGACTGGCCGACGAGCTCGGACTCCCGCGGCTGATCTTCGTGAACAAGGAGGATCGCGAGCGGGCGGACTTCGAGCGGGTGCTGGCCCAGCTCCAGGACCGTTTCGGAAGGGGCGTGTCGCCCCTCGAGCTTCCGCTCGACGAGGAGGCCGGGTTCCATGCCGTCGTCGACCTGCTCACCGACACGGCCATCGTCTACGACGACGAGCAGGGCCACCACCACGACGAGCCCGTGCCCGACTCGGTCGCCGAGCACGAGCACGAGGTCCATGACGCACTGGTGGAGGGCATCGTGGAGGCCGACGACGCCTTGATGGAGCGCTACCTCGACGGCGAGGTGCCGTCGGCCAAGGAGCTCGAAGCAACCCTGGCCAAGGGGGTGTTGGCGGGCACGGTCTTTCCCGTCATCTGCGGGTCGGCCCAGCGCGACATCGGCGTCGACCGCCTCGCCACCTTCATCTGCGAGATCGGCCCATCGCCGCTCGATCGCCCTCCGGTCGTGGCCGAGGCGGCCGGCGAGATGCACGAGATCGCCTGTGATCCGAGCGGCCCGCCCCTCGCCCTGGTGTGGAAGACCATCGTCGACCGCCACGTCGGCAAGGTGTCGCTCTTCAAGGTGCTGTCCGGCAGCGTGCGACCTGACCTCGTGCTCACCAACCCACGAACGCACGGTGACGAGCGATTGCACTCCTTGTTCACCTTGCGGGGCAAGGAGCACGTGGCTCTGCAGGAGGTTCCGGCCGGCGACATCGCCGCCGTGGCCAAGCTCTCCGACACGGCGACCGGAGACACGCTTGCGCCCCGCGGCACGCCGGTCGTCGTCCACGCCATTGCACCGCCGACACCGTTGCTCAGCGTCGGTATCGCGCCGCGATCCCAAGGTGACGACGACAAGTTGATGACGTCGCTCCATCGACTCCAAGACGAAGACCCTTCGATCACCTTGCGGCGCGATGACGAGACCCATCAGACCGTGCTCTCCGGCATGGGCGAGACCCATCTCGCCATCGTCTTGGAGCGGCTCCTTCGGAAGTTCGGCGTCGAGGTCGTCACCGAGGACCTTCGTGTGCCCTACCGGGAGACCATCACGAGTGGGGCGGCGGCCGAGGGAAGGCACAAGAAGCAGGCCGGCGGCCACGGGCAGTTCGGCGTCGCCTCGATCCGCATCGAGCCGCTCGACCGAGGCTCGGGCTTCGAGTTCGTGGACTCGGTGGTGGGCGGCGCGATCCCCCGCCAGTTCATCCCCGCAGTCGAGAAGGGCGTCGGCGAGCAGATGGCCAGGGGCGGGCATTTCGGGTACCCCGTCGTCGACGTGCGGGTCACGCTCGTCGACGGCAAGCACCACCCGGTCGACTCGTCGGAGATGAGCTTCAAGATGGCCGGATCGTTGGCGTTCCAGGAGGCGCTGACGGCCGCCGGCCCCGTCATCCTCGAGCCCGTCTCCTACGTCACCGCCACCGTGCCGACGAGCTCGCAGGGTGATGTGCTCGGCGACTTCAACGCCCGTCGCGGACGTGTGCAGGGGACGTCGACCTCCGGTGACGGGGCGACCTCGATTGTCGAGGCGATGGTGCCGACCTCCGAACTGAGCCGCTACGCCATCGACCTCCGGTCGTTGACCGGAGGTCGAGGGCGCTTCACGGTGGAACACGATCACTACGACGTCCTGCCGCCGCACCTCGCCGAGAACGTGCGGTCGAGGACGCCGGCGTAGCCGACCGTCAGACCTTGGCTACGACGGGCAGCGGGTGGTACCCGTGCCGTTGATGACGGGGCTCTGCTCGGCGGCGCGGTCCTGGCCGTCCTCGGCGTTCTCCGACTGCTCCTTGGCCGGGTCCTTGGCGTTGTCCGTGGCGCTGGCTGCAGCGGGCCGGCACTTCCCATTGGGTGTCTCGACGTTGTAGCGGTGGGCCGCGAAGGCCGACGGCGCAAAGCCACCAATGGTTGCGGCGACGACGAACGCGCCGACGGCGAGCTTCTTCCTCATGATGAATCTCCTGTGTGATCGGGCAACGGCAAGCGCCGCTGCCCTTCATGCGCAGGAATGGGCCGGCGTCACACGAACATGTTGAGGGCTTGTCCGGGGCGCGAAGGAGCCGCCGCTAGATTTGCCGGCGGCGGCTCCTTCTCCCATCACCAGGCTCGTCGTCGTTGACGAACCGAGGACGACTTACCAGCTGCCGCCACTGCTGTAACTGCGGGTGCCGTCGCTGTACGAAGCGGTACCGTCGGCGCTCCAGTCGATGCGGATCGAGCTCTTGTTCCACTCGTCCGAGCAACCGTCGCGATCGCTGTCCGAGCACCAGGTGACGTACTGGGTGCCAGCCATGCCGGTGTTGTTGTTCATGCGGGCATGGAACTCGAGGTCGCCGGCGGTGCCCTTCATCTGGTAGCCGCTCTGGAAGCACAGGTCGTTGCGGCCGTCAGCATTTCGGTCGCTGAGCATCGCGACCTTGGGTCCGGCACCGTCCGGGTCGGGGCAGGCGGAGATGAAGCCGACGCCCTTCGACTCGAACGAGGCCGGGCCGTCGACCTTCACGCCGTCGTTGAGGAAGCAGGCGTCGTTGTGGACGTTGCGGTTCGCCGTGCCCGGGTCGCTGAAGCGCTGCATGTCGTACTGGTCGGGGCGGAAGCAGCTGGAGTTGGGATCGACGTCGGGGTTGGCCGTGGCTGCACCCGTGTCGGGGTTGATGTAGGACGCGGCCCGACCGCCGCCGTAGCTGCCGCCGCCATAGGCCTGCGCTGCTGAGCTGCCGATGATCAGGAGGGCACCGGAGACGGCGCACGCGGCGAGGAGACGCTTGGGGTTGCTGGTCATGTGATCTCTCCATAAGGGGGTCGATGGACGCGTGCGGTAGCGCACGCTCGTCATGTCCCAACCGCACGGTCTGCTGGCAGGACAATGACCCCCTCTCTATGACCGACACGGCGGCAACG
>JBKJKM010000225.1:0-10722 GCA_046597375.1 Acidimicrobiales bacterium
GCGGCTCGAGAAGATCGTGGTGAACATGGGCGTCGGCGGTGCCGTCGGCCAGGCCTCGCTCCTCGAGCACGCGGTCACCGACCTCGGCCTGATCACCGGCCAGAAGCCGCTGGTCACCAAGGCCGGCAAGTCGGTCGCCTCCTTCAAGCTCCGCGAGGGCCAAGCGATCGGTACGAAGGTCACCTTGCGCGGCGACCGCATGTGGGAGTTTCTCGACCGGCTCATCGCTGTCGCCATCCCCCGCATCCGTGACTTCCGCGGCCTGCCCGCCGACAGCTTCGACGGACATGGCAACTACACCTTCGGTGTCACCGAGCAGCTGATCTTCCCGGAGATCGACTACGACAAGATCGACGCCACGCGCGGCATGGACATCACCATCGTGACGACGGCCCGCACCAACGACGAGGGCAAGGCGTTCCTGTCGGCCTTCGGCTTCCCGTTCCGCAAGCCCGGCGACGAGGGCCCCCTCGGGCTCCTGCAACCTCCCAAGAAGAAGCGTCGTGGACCCCAGCATCAGAGAGGCAAGAAGTAATGGCAAAGAAGGCACTGATCGAGAAGCAGCAGAAGAAGCCCAAGTTCAAGGTGCGCGGCTACACGCGCTGCCGGAAGTGCGGGCGGCCGAAGTCGGTGTACCGCAAGTTCGGCCTCTGCCGCATCTGCCTTCGCGACATGGTCCACGCCGGGGAGATCCCGGGCATGACCAAGGCCAGTTGGTAAGGGGGATCTGAACTCATGACGATGACCGATCCCATCGCGGACATGCTCACCCGCATCCGCAACGGCAACGTGGCGATGCACGACGAGGTGAAGATGCCGTCGTCGAAGCTCAAGGTGTCGCTGGCCGCCATCCTCAAGCGCGAGGGCTACATCGAGGACTACTCCGTCGCCGACAACACCGACGGGCCCGGCACCGTGTTGACCATCAACATGAAGTACGCCCAGGACCGCACCCGGACCATCTCCGGCATCAAGCGCGTATCCAAGCCCGGTCTGCGTGTCTATGCCAAGGCCGACAGCCTGCCCCGCGTGCTCGGTGGCCTCGGTGTCGCCGTGGTGTCCACCAGCCGTGGCCTCATGACCGATCGAGAGGCTCGCCGTTCCCGCATGGGCGGCGAAGTCCTCTGTTTCGTCTGGTAGTTCGGAGCCTCCTATGAGCCGCATCGGCAAGTCCCCCATCCCCGTGCCCTCGGGCGTCGACGTGACGCTCGACGGCCGCGTCGTGCGTGTAAAGGGCCCCCAGGGGAGCCTCGAGCGCGAGATTCCCGGCGAGATCACGGTCCGCCAAGAGGAGTCGACGCTTCTCGTCGAGCGACCCAACGACGAGCGCCAGAACCGGGCGCTGCACGGCCTCACTCGCTCCCTGGTCAACAACATGGTCGTCGGCGTCACCGCCGGCTTCACCAAGGAACTCGAGATCGTCGGCGTCGGCTATCGCGCCGCCGCCCCCTCCCCAACCCGTCTCGACCTCGCCCTCGGCTTCTCCCATCCGGTGAACGTCGATGCGCCCTCTGGCATCTCCTTCGAGGTTCCGATCCCCACGCGCATCATCGTGAAGGGCATCGACAAGGAACTCGTCGGCCAGGTCGCCGCGAACATCCGCAAGATCCGCAAGCCCGAGCCCTATAAGGGCAAGGGCGTCCGCTACGCCGGCGAAGTGGTGCGGCGGAAGGCTGGAAAGGCCGCCAAGTGACATCAGCCCAGAAGAAGATGGAGCTGCGCAAGCGGCGCCACCACCGGGTGCGCAAGAAGGTCTTCGGCACCGACGAGCGTCCGCGCCTCGCCGTGTTCCGTTCGACCAAGCACATCACCGCCCAGGTCATCGACGACCGTACCGGCCGCACGCTGGCATCGGCGTCGACCGTCGAGGCCGATCTGCGCAGCGCCAACGGTGGCAACAAGGCCGCCGCCACAAACGTGGGCCGCCTGGTCGCGGAGCGGGCCAAGGCCGCCGGCGTGGCCAAGGTCGTCTTCGACCGTGGCGGTTTCGGATATCACGGCCGCGTCGCCGCACTGGCAGACGCAGCACGAGAAGCAGGACTGGAGTTCTGATGTCGGATTTCAACCGGGGTGGGCCGCAGCGGGACAACCGTGGCGACCGCAACGATCGTGGTGACCGGGGCGATCGCGGAGGCGATCACCTCCAAGAGCGCCCCATCGGTCGCGGCCGTCGTGTGGCCAAGGTCGTCAAGGGTGGACGTCGCTTCTCGCACACGTCGCTCGTCGTCGTCGGTGACGGCGCCGGTCGCGTCGGCCTCGGCTACGGCAAGGGCAAGGAACACAGCATCGCTCTGCAGAAGGCGACCGAGAACGCCAAGAAGAACGTGTTCGACGTTCCGCTGGCCGGCTCGACGATCATCCATACCATCACCGGCGTGGCCGGAGCCGGCCGCGTCCTGCTGAAGCCGGCCGCTCCCGGTACCGGCGTCATCGCCGGTGGCGCCGCCCGCGTCATCCTCGAGATGGCCGGCGTGCACGACGTGCTCTGCAAGTCGCTCGGCTCGTCCAACGCCATCAACGTGGCCCACGCCACCATCGCCGGGCTCAAGGCCCAGAAGCGACCGGATGAGATCGCCCGGCTGCGGGGCAAGTCACCCGAAGAGGTGACGCCCAAGGGAGTTCTCGACGCCTACAACGAGACCCGCCGAGGCAAGCTCGTCGTCACGGAAGTGGTCTGACCATGTCGCAACAGCCGCCCATCCCCGGCACCCCGCCCCTGCTCAAGCTCACCCAGGTCAAGTCGGCCATCGGCACCAAGCCGGTGCACCGAGGCACGCTCCGGGCGCTCGGTCTCGGCCGCATCGGCAAGACCCACACCCTGCCGGACCGTCCCGAGATCCGCGGCATGATCGCCCGGGTGCCGCACCTCATCACCATCGAAGAAGTGGAATCCGCATGAAGGTTCACGATCTCGCTCCGCCCCCCGGGTCGAAGAAGGCCAGGATTCGCGTCGGTCGCGGCACCGCCGGCCGGCGCGGCAAGACGGCCGGCCGCGGTACCAAGGGGCAGGGCGCTCGCAACAACATCAAGCCCGGGTTCGAGGGTGGACAGTTGCCGCTGGCGATGCGCATCCCGAAGCTCAAGGGCTTCAAGAACCCGTTCCGGGTCGAATACGCCGTCGTGAACCTCGACACCCTCGAGGACTTCGAGGGCGGCGAGATCAATCCACAGTCCCTGCGAGCTCGCGGGCTGGTCCACAAGCATGGCCTCGTGAAGGTCCTCGGACGTGGCGAGCTGACCAAGACCGTCACGGTGAAGGCCCACGCCTTCTCCAAGTCGGCCGTCGATGCCATCCAGGCGGCAGGCGGTAGCGTGGAGATCATTCCCCCGCCGTGGGGGAACGGGCGTCCGCCGGCTAAGGGCAACGCACTCACCAACCGCTGATCGCCATCCGCCCCCGGCCTGACGGCCGCAGAACGAGGAGCAACACGTGTTCTCCAACGTGAAGAACATGTTCAAGATCCCCGACCTGCGCGGGAAGATCTTCTTCACCCTCGGGGTGATCGCGCTGTACCGCTTCGGTTCACACGTCCCGACCCCCGGCGTCGACTTCGAGGCGGTCGAGGCGTTGTCCGACGCGTCCCAGCGCGGTGGCGTTCTCGGGTTCTTGAACCTCTTCTCCGGTGGGGCGCTCACCCGCTTCGCCGTGTTCGGACTCGGGATCATGCCGTACATCACCAGCTCGATCATCATGCAGCTGCTGCAGGTGGTCATTCCCAAGCTGGAGGAGTGGCGCAACCAGGGCGCCGTCGGCCAGAAGAAGATCACCCAGGCCACTCGCTACGTCACCGTCGCCCTCGCCCTCATGCAGTCGACGGCGTTGGCCTTCGCCTTCCACAACGGCGCCCCTGGCTTCCTGGGCGGCGGCCTCCAGGACGTCGACCTCATCCCGGACTTCAGCGTTCCCCGCGTCCTGCTGGTCGTGCTGTCGATGACGGCCGGCACCGCCGTCGTCATGTGGCTGGGCGAGCTGATCACGCAGCGCGGCATCGGCCAGGGGATGTCGATCCTGATCTTCTCCAGCGTGGTTTCCGGTATGCCCGCTGGCGGCGCCCAGGTGAAAGCCCAGGCTGGAAACTTCCTCTTCGCCATCATCATGGTGCTGGTGTTGTTCGTACTTGTCGCAGTGATCTTCGTCGAACAGGGCCAACGGCGGATCCCGGTCCAGTTCGCCAAGCGGGTCGTCGGCCGCAAGATGTACGGCGGCCAGTCGAGCTACATCCCCCTCAAGGTGAACCAGTCGGGCGTCATCCCGATCATCTTCGCCAGCTCCCTCTTGCAATTCCCCATCTTGTTCAGCAACGTGTTGCCGAACTCCGGCTGGGGTGTCTCGGTGCGCAGCTTCATCGATAACAACCTGTTCCAGCCGAGCTCGGCGCTGTACATCGCCTTGTACGGCCTGCTCATCGTCGCCTTCGCCTACTTCTACACGGCGATCAGCTTCGACCCGCACCAGCAGTCCGACTACATCCGGAAGAACGGGGGCTACATCCCCGGCATCCGGCCGGGCCCGCCGACGGAGCGCCATCTGGCTGGGATCCTGAATCGGATCACGCTGCCTGGCGCCCTCTTCCTGGCCTTCATTGCGCTGTTGCCTTCGCTGGCGCTGGCATGGGGCGACATCAACAACTTCCCGTTTGCCGGAACCACGTTGCTCATCGCCGTCGGCGTGGCGCTCGAGACCATGAAGCAGATCGACAGTCAGCTCATGATGAGGAACTACGACGGGTTCTTGAGAAAGTAAGTGGTCCCCGGAGCACGGCTCGTGATCCTCGGCAAGCAAGGCGCCGGGAAGGGCACGCAGTGCGCTCGCCTGGCGCGGCACTACGTGGTGCCGCACATCTCCACGGGCGACATGCTGCGGGCTGCCGCGCGCTCCCGGAGTGAGTCTGGCCGGAAGGCCAAGGAGTACATGGACGCCGGGGAGCTGGTGCCGGACGAAGTGATGATCGGTCTGGTTCGCGAACGCCTCGACTACGAGGACACGTCCTCACGGGGCTTCATTCTCGACGGCTTTCCCCGTACCGATGGCCAGGCGGAGGCGCTGGCTGCCTTCCTGGGCGACGACCGGGCCCTCGATCTCGCCATCGACATCGAACTTCCCACCGACGCCGCCCTCGAGCGTCTGGCTTCCCGGCGCGTCTGTGATGTGTGCGGGGCCATTTACTCGACGCTCCAGCCGCCGCACCTCAACTGGACCTGCGACTTCTGCGGCGGCGAAGTCGTCCAGCGGGAAGATGACCAGCCCGAAGCCATCAAGCGCCGCCTCGATCTCTACGAGGAGCAGACCGCCCCGCTGATCGCGTGGTACCTCGAGCGCGACCATCTGGTCACGGTCGACGGCATCGGTCACCCTGATGCGGTCTTCGCCCGCTTCGTCCGCGCCATCGACGACCGGCGCGTTCGCCGATGAGCTCGTCATGAGACGCAACTCCGAGGAGCTGGCCAAGATGCGGCGGGCCGGCCGGGTGGTGGCCGAGATGCACGAAAAGACGCGCCAGGCAATCCGACCGGGCGTCACCACCGGCGAGCTCGACCGCATCGCCCGCGACGTTCTCGATCGCCGTGGGGCGAGGTCGAACTTCTTGAACTACGGACACCCGCCCTTCCCGGCCGTGATCTGTGCCTCGCCCAACGACATGATCGTCCACGGCATCCCCTCCGACCGGGTGGTGCTCGACGAGGGCGACATCATCTCCGTCGATTGCGGGGCGATCATCGAGGGCTACCACGGCGACGCCGCCTACACCGCCGGCGTGGGCACCATTTCGACCGAAGCGGCCCGGCTCCTCGAGGTGACCGAGCGATCGTTGTGGGCGGGCATCGAAGTGATGCGCGACGGAAACCGGCTCCACGACATCGGGCGGGAGGTGCAGTCGGTGGCTGAGGCAGCCGGGTTCTCGGTGGTCAGGGAGTACGTCGGCCATGCCATCGGCACCAAGATGCACGAGGAGCCCCAGGTGCCGAACTATTGGCCCGGGGCGCCAGGACCGAAGCTCCGTACCGGCATGGCTTTCGCCGTCGAGCCCATGGTCAACGCGGGGTCACCGGCCACCCGACTGCTCGACGACGGGTGGAGCGTCATGACGGCCGACGGGGCCCTGTCGGCCCACTTCGAGCACACGATCATCGTCACCGACGATGGTCCCGAGGTCTATACCGTGGCGTAGTTCGCTGTGCCACGTCCCTGACCTGCGCCTTTGTCCGCGATAGCGGACCGCGCTAAAGTCTTCGTTTGGCCCGGCGCGCCTTCGCGGCGCCTGCCGATCGGTCAACCCCTGCAGTTGTAGCAGCTTCACCTCGCCCCCAGGAGGATCACCTGCCCAAGCCCAAAGAAGATGCGATCGTGCTCGAAGGGACGGTCGTCGAGCCCCTTCCGAACGCCATGTTCAAGGTCAAGCTCGAGAACGGCCACGAAGTGTTGGCCCACAGCTCCGGCCGCATGCGCATGAATCGAATTCGCATCCTCACCGGCGACCGGGTTCAGGTGGAGATCACCCCATACGACCTCACCCGAGGTCGGATCACCTATCGGTACAAGTAAGCCAAAGGCCCTTTGTGAAAGTTCGCCCCAGCGTCAAGCCCATGTGCGAGAAGTGCAAGGTCATCCGTCGGCACGGTCGCGTCATGGTCATCTGCACCGCCAGCGCCCGCCACAAGCAGCGGCAAGGTTAAGGAGTTTCGTGGCACGAATCGCAGGCGTCGACGTCCCCCGTGAGAAGCGGTTGGAGATCAGCCTCACCTACATCTTCGGGGTCGGCCGCACCATGGCCCAGACCGTGTGTGAGGCCGTCGGCATCGATCGCAACACTCGCGTCCGCGACCTGACCGACGAGGAGGTCACGCGGCTGCGCAACTGGATCGACGCCAACGTCAAGGTCGAGGGCGACCTCCGTCGGGACATCCAACAAGACATCAAGCGCAAGATGGAGATCGGCTCCTACCAGGGCATCCGTCACCGTCGAGGGCTGCCCGTGCGTGGTCAACGCACGCACACCAATGCCCGCACCCGCAAGGGCCCCAAGAAGACCGTCGCCGGTAAGAAGAAGGTTCGCAAGTAATGGCAAAGCCCAAGCCGGGCGGTCGTCGCCCCCGCCGCCGCGAGAAGAAGAACGTTCCGTACGGCGTGGCTCACATCAAGTCGTCGTTCAACAACACGATCGTCTGCATCACCGACCTGCAGGGCAACGTCATCGCCTGGGCGTCGGCCGGCAACGTCGGGTTCAAGGGCAGCCGCAAGTCCACGCCCTTCGCCGCTCAGCTGGCGGCCGAGAAGGCGGCCCGCGCCGCCATGGAGCAGGGTGTGCGCAAGGTCGACGTGCTCGTCAAGGGCCCGGGCTCCGGGCGCGAGACGGCCATCCGCTCGCTCACCCAGGCAGGCATCGAAGTCGCCGGCATCAAAGACGTCACCCCCATCCCGCACAACGGCTGCCGCCCCAAGAAGCGGCGCCGGGTCTGAGTAGGTAGAAGAACATGGCTCGTTACACCGGTCCCGTCTGTCGACTCTGTCGGCGCGAGAAGATGAAGCTGTTCCTGAAGGGCCCCAAGTGCGACACGATGAAGTGTCCGATCGAGCGGCGGCCCTACCCTCCCGGGGAGCACGGGCGCGACCGCCCGCGTGAATCCGAGTACCAGATCCAGCTGCGCGAGAAGCAGAAGGCCCGCCGCATCTACGGCCTCCTGGAGAAGCAGTTCCGCAACCTCTACGAGGAGGCGAACCGCAACCAGGGCATCACCGGCGAGAACCTGCTCCGCATGCTCGAGCAGCGCCTCGACAACGTCGCCTACCGCGCCGGATGGGGCACCAGCCGCAGCCAGGCCCGCCAGCTCGTCCGCCATGGCCACGTCACGGTCAACGGCAAGCGGGTCACCTATCCGAGCTATCGGCTCCGGAAGGGTGACGTCGTCGCCCTCAAAGAGAAGTCGCGGAACCTGATCGTGGTACGTCACAACCTCGACACCATCGACCGGCTCGTCCCGCCGTGGCTCGAGAGCGGCGACGAGAAGCAGTCGGTCACCGTGCGCGACCTTCCGCTGCGCGAGCACATCGACGTGCCGGTGCGCGAGCAGCTCATCGTCGAGCTGTACTCCAAGTAAACCCCGCCGCTTCCCCCGCCTCACCCCTTTCAGGAGCTGATTTCTTTGCTGATCATCCAGCGCCCCACCGTCGAGCCCGTCGGCGACGAGGAGGCCAACCGGCAGCGCTTCGCCGTCGGCCCTCTCGAGCCCGGCTTCGGCCACACGCTGGGCAACTCGCTGCGCCGGACGCTGCTGTCGTCCATCCCGGGCGCCGCCGTGACCCAGGTGCGATTCGACGATGCCCTCCATGAGTTCTCCACGCTCCCCGGCGTGAAGGAAGATGTCACCGACATCATCCTCAACCTCAAGGATCTCGTCCTGACCTGCGAGTCGGACGAGCCCGTCACGCTGCGCCTCGATGCGCGTGGGCCGGTCGACGTCACCGCCGCCGACATCCAGACCACGGCGGACGTCGAGATCCTCAACGGCGACCTCGCCTTGGCCACCCTCAACTCCAAGGCCCGCTTGGCCGTCGACATCACCGTCGAGCGGGGCCGTGGCTATGTGAGCGCCGACCGCAACAAGAAGTCGTCCACGATCGGCGTCGTGCCCGTCGACTCGATCTTCTCACCGGTCCGTCGCGTGGCCTTCATCGTCGAACCGACCCGCGTCGAGCAGTCCACGAACTATGACCGCCTCGTCCTCGACATCGAGACCGACGGGTCGATCTCTCCCCGAGAGGCACTGGCCTCGGCCGGTGACACTCTCCGTTCGCTGGTGGCGCTCGTGGCCGAGATGTCCGACGCCCCCCAGGGCCTCGAGCTGGGCGAGGTGACCGGCGTGTCCTCGGGCTCGCCCGACCTCGACCTGCCGATCGAAGACCTCGATCTCTCCGAGCGCCCCCGCAACTGTCTCAAGCGGGCTCAGGTCAACACCGTTGGTGAGCTCTGCGAGCGCACGGAAGACGACCTGCTCGCCATCACCAACTTCGGCCAGAAGTCCCTGGACGAGGTCATCCAAAAGCTCGACGAGCGCGGCTTGTCGCTGCGCCGCAAGGGGGAGTGACCCTTCCATGTCCGGCATCCCCGGTACCCCTCGCAAGGGCCGTCGCTTCGGTGGCGACGCCGCCCACCAGAAGGCCATGTTCGGCAACCTCGTGGCGTCGCTCATCGCCGCTGAGGCCCTCGTCACCACCGAGGCCAAGGCCAAGGCGTTGCGCCCCGTGATCGAGAAGGTGATCACGAAGGCCAAGAAGGGTGGCATCTACCGCCAGCGTGACGTGGTCGCCTTCATCCGAGACAAGGACATGGCCCACAAGCTGTTCGAGGAGATCGGTCCGCGCTACGCCGACCGGTCGGGCGGCTACACCCGCATCCTCAAGCTCGGCCCGCGCCACGGCGACAATGCGCCGATGGCTCGGATCGAACTCATCCCGTAGCTCGTTCCTACGGGCGGCGCCGGTCATGACGCTCTTCGACGACGAAGTCGACATCCCGCTGCCCGAGCCGCGATGTCGGGTGCGCATGACGATCGCCTACGACGGCACGGGGTTCAGCGGATTCCCGGTGCAGCCGGGCGGCGTCAAGACGGTGGCTGGCGTCTTGGGCGAGGCCATCGGGAAGATTCTGAAGCACCCGGTGCGCTTCACGGTCGCCGGCCGCACCGATGCCGGCGTGCACGCCTGGGGCAACGTGGCCCATTTCGATTCGCCGCGCTACCCGGACGAGATCGACTTGGCCAAGCTCCAGCGGGCCTTGAACAAGATGCTGAAGCCGAGAGTCGTGGTGCGTGACATCGTCATCGCCGAGGAGGGCTTCAACGCCCGCTACTCCGCCATCGCTCGGCGCTACCGCTACACCGTGCTCAATCGCACCGTGCCCGATCCGTTCCAGCACGCCACGACCTGGCTGATCGACGAACCCCTCGATCTGCGGGCCATGCAACTGGCATGCGATCCCCTGCTGGGCGAGCACGACTTCTCGTCGTTCTGCAAGAAGCCGTTGAGTGCCAAGGGCAGCAACATCCGGCGCCTGCACGACGCTCGCTGGATCGATCTCGGCGACGGGAAGCTGCGTTTCGACATCGAGGCGTCCTCGTTCTGCCAGCAGATGGTGCGATCGATGGTGGGCACGCTGGTCGACGTCGGCCTCGGCCGAACGCGGGCCGGCGATCTGTCGTGGATCCTGCGGTCGATGGACCGCAACGCCGCCGGAGCACCCGCTCCGGCCCATGGCCTGTGCCTCTGGGAGGTGGTCTACCCGTGACCGAAACACCCGCATCTGCGAAGTCGGCGGTGCCCGGACCCTTGCGACTCTTGGCGGTGGTGCTGGCAAGTGTCGCGGCGGCGCTTCTGCTGGGAGGCGTGCTGTTCGCCTTCGCCAGCGCCGAGGCGAACGGCGCCGACGCCGCCGATCGGTTCCGGCTGCTCGGTCAGGCCGCCAATCCCTTCATCGCCTTTCTCGCTCTGGCGTCGGCCGGGCTCGTCGTGGCCGAGCGCCAGCGGGGCGAGCCGGCGGTGACGGGTCAGGTGGCCGCCAGCGCTGCGCTCGGCATCGCCACCGCCGTCAGCCTGGCCGTCGCCCTGCTCGGCCTCAACGGCGTGCTCACCGACCTGACGGGTGACGCCGGCACCCTCTTCCGCCTGAGTGCCATCGTCAGCCGTCTCGCCGCCATCGGCCTCAGCAGCCTCGCCCTCTGGCTCTC
>JBKJKM010000081.1:0-7611 GCA_046597375.1 Acidimicrobiales bacterium
CCGCCGTCGTCGCCGAGGTTGTCGTAGCGCTTCAGTACGGCTTCGAGCGCCGAACGCTCCGTCGCGATGACTCCCATCCATTCCGACAAACGCCGGAACCCGTCCTCCGTGACGCCGTAGATCTGTCGTGTCGATCCTGCCTTCGGCGAGGCCTCCCACGAATGCAACAGACCGTCGGCCTCGAGGTCGCCGAGAGCGCGATAGATGCTGGGGCGATCGACGGGACCGAAGCCCAGACGCAGGAGCGAATCCACCAGTCGGTAGCCGTGCCGCGGTTCCTCGGCCAGGAGCAGCAACAACGCGGGATACAGAAAATGACGCGGCGCCGCAATGTCGAACCGGCAATGACCCTGGTCCTCACGCATGTTGCTCACCCCCCGGCGAGGCGAATTGCGGGTCTTGCGGAAAAGACCGTGCAGATTCGCCGAGGGGTTACCATCCCACATCTGCTCCAGCTCTGGGGCGCGAGGGGAGCGACATGTCGCACGGGCTCGACGATCAGCCGGTCGGAGCCGTCAGCGCCGACCTGGCGTTCGCCGCCCTCTCGCTGGCCCGCCGATTCGCCGCCGGCGCCACCCTCTGGTGCTGGTCGCCGAGCGCTCCGGAGCATGCACAGCACGTTGCCGTCGAGTTCGTGCACCCCGTGATCGTCGGTACGCGTGCGCTGCCGGCCGTGGCGGTGGCCGACGGTGACGTCACGGCGACCCTACGGACGATGGCGCGCGCGGGTGACGCCCTCGTCGTGGTGTCGTCGGGCGATGCCGCAGCCGTGTCGGGCCTCTTGAAGCGAACCGAAGCCTGGGGCGTGACGACCATCTGGATGGGATGCGGAGCGCGCCCGGAGGCCTCGAGCGCCGACCACCTGCTCTGGCTCAGCGAGGATCCCCAAGCCCGCCACGACGGTCGATTGGTGCTGGGTTACCACCTCTTGTGGGAGTTGACGCACGTGTGCTTCGAGCACCCGGGACTTCTGCGGCCACCCACCACTCCCACCGAAGGCTCAAGTTGCACGACCTGTTCCGACGAAGGCCGAATGGGGGAGGTCGTCACCAGTCACGGCGACGATGCCACGGTGCGGACGGCGTGCGGAATCGAGACGGTGACCACGTTGCTCGTCGGCCCCGTGGCTCCGGGCGATCTCGTGCTCGTGCACGCAGGCACGGCGATCACGTTGGTCGACGCGTGACGGACTTCCTCTACCCCTTCATCGATGGCGAGGAGCGCGACGCAGGTGCGCTCCTTGAGGATCTGGCGCGCTCGGCAGGAGAAAAGATCGCCGCCAGTGACGATCTCCGCCGGGCCACACTCGCCGGCCTCGACAGCCAACTGGATGCCGCCGCCACCGCAATGGCCGAGCGATTTGTTGCCGGAGGTCGCTTGTTCGCCTTCGGCAACGGCGGCAGCTCGACTGATGCCGCTGCGGTGGCGTCGCTGTTCGGGCATCCGCCGTCGGGCCGTCCACTCCCCGCGCGATCGCTTGCGGCCGATCCGGCCGTGCTCACGGCGCTGGCCAACGACGTCGGATACGAGCTGGTGTTCTCGCGTCAGCTCGCATCGTCGGCGGGGCCGGCGGACATCGCCGTTGGTCTATCCACCAGTGGCAGCTCCGTGAACCTTCTGCGGGCCTTCGAACAGGCCCGTCGGATCGGCCTCCTCACGATCGGCCTCGCCGGCTACGGCGGTGGGTCGATGGCCCAGGCCGGCACGGTCGACCACTGCCTCGTGGTGTCCTCGGACAGTGTGCATCGGATCCAGGAGGCGCAGAGCGCAGTCACGTTCGAGCTTTGGCGGCGTGTGCAACGTCGTCTCGTGGAGGGAATTCTCGATGTCAACTGAAGGTCGCGAGGCTCAGGTCCTCCAACGGATCGAGGCGTTTCGCAGGCGACGACCGCGCTTGTCCGACGAGATCATCACCCTCGCCCACGGCGCCGGCGGGAAGTCGTCGGCGGCCCTGATCGACGCCGTCTTCGTGGAAGCGTTCTCGAACGGTGAGCCGACGCCATTGGCCGACGCCGCTTGTCTCGACCTCCAGGGGACGTCCCGCATGGCCTTCAGCACCGACTCCTTCGTCGTCCGCCCGAGGTTCTTTCCTGGCGGGTCGATCGGCCACCTCGCCGTGCACGGGACGGTGAACGACGTCGCGATGATGGGCGCTCGGCCCCAGTGGCTTTCGGCCGCCTTCGTGATCGAGGAGGGATTTGCGATGACGGAGCTACGCGACATCGTCGCCGATATGGCCGACGCCGCCAGGAACGCCGGCGTCACCATCGTCACGGGCGACACCAAGGTCGTTGATCGAGGCGCAGCTGATGGCCTGTACATCACGACGGCGGGGGTCGGCATCCTCGATGACGGGCGCCTCCTGCATCCTTCGCTCGTGCAGCCAGGCGACGTGGTCCTCGTCTCTGGCACCATCGCCGACCACGGGATGGCGGTGATGCTCGCCCGCGGCGACCTGGCTCTCGAGGCCGACATCCGGTCTGACACGGCGCCGCTCGGGCGCCTCGTCGAGACCTTGCTTGCCGCCGCCCCGTCGACCCGGTGGCTGCGGGATCCCACCCGTGGAGGCCTCGGTACCGTCTGCAACGAGCTGGCCAAGGACACCAACCTCGCCGTGGTCCTCGACGAGGCCCGGCTACCGATCGCCCCCGCAGTAAACGCGGCATGCGACCTCCTGGGGATCGACCCCCTCTATGTCGCCAACGAGGGAAAACTCGTGGCGGTAGTGGCTCCGGACGAGGCCGACGCGGCTCTGGCGGCGCTGCGAGCCGATCCGCTCGGGGTTGACGCGGCGCGGATCGGCGAGATCAACGCCGACCCCGAGGGAATCGTGGTGCTCCTCACGACCTTCGGCGGTACCCGCATCGTCGACATGCTCGTCGGCGATCCTCTTCCCCGGATCTGTTGACTCGGCACGTGGCCGACCGCGCGCCCGTGCGCCATCGGATCCGCGTGACCGGCACCGTGCAGGGCGTTGGCTTCCGGCCGTTCGTCTTCCGCCATGCGACCCGGCTCGGCCTGAGCGGCTGGGTGTTGAACGATGGGGCGGGCGTGCTCATCGAAGTCGAAGGAGCAGAGGCAGCGGTCCTGGAGGTGTCGCGCCTTCTCGTCGAAACTCCGCCTCGATTGGCCAGGGTCGGGACGGTGACCAACGACGTCATTCCGCCCGAAGGTGATGCCGGCTTCGCCATCGTCGAGAGCTCGGTCGGCGGCGTCCCGACGGCGCCGGTCGGCATCGACACGGCGACGTGCGATGCCTGCCTCGCCGAGGTCGAGGATCCGGGCGATCGCCGCTACCGCTATCCGTTCACGAACTGCACGGACTGCGGACCCCGGTACACGATCGTGGAGTCGGTGCCCTACGACCGGCCGGCCACGACGATGGCCGGGTTCACCATGTGCCGACGTTGTCAGGGCGAGTACGACGACGCCAGCGACCGTCGTTTCCACGCGCAGCCCAACGCCTGCCCGGCCTGCGGACCCCAGCTCTGTTGGCGATCGCTCGACACCGCCGCGTCCGAGGGTGACGACGCGCTCCGTGCCGCCGTCGATGCTCTGCGGGCGGGACGTGTCGTCGCCGTCAAAGGCATCGGCGGGTTCCACCTGGCCGTCGATGCCACGGACGATGACGCCGTCGCCGAGCTTCGTCGGCGGAAAGCTCGGGACGACAAGCCCTTCGCGGTGATGGTGCGCGACCTGGCCGCCGCGGGGGCGTTGTGCGTCCTGACCCCTGCGGCCGAGGACGCCCTTTCGTCGCCCGGTCGTCCCGTCGTCCTCGCCCCGAGACGTGAGGAAGCCGCCCTTGCCGCGGGCGTGGCGCCGGGGTTGCCCGAGGTGGGCGTTCTGCTCGCCTACTCCCCACTGCACCACCTGCTCCTCGACGGTGTGGCGCGTCCGCTGGTGATGACGAGCGCCAACGTCAGCGACGACCCGATCGCCTACGACGATGACGATGTCGCCACCCGCCTTGGCGGCCTCGTCGACGGGGTGTTGGGTCATGACCGTCCGATCCACATCCGCTGCGACGACTCCGTCGTCCGGGCGGTGGGTGGACGGACGCAGGTCTTGCGCAGGTCCCGGGGTCTCGCTCCGGCTCCGCTCCCGTTGGCGGTGCGTGCTCGCCATCCGATCCTGGGACTGGGCGCCGAGCTGAAGAGCACCATTGCCGTCACCCTCGGAAGCGAGGTGGTGGCGAGCCATCACATCGGGGACCTCGAGCACCTGGCCACCTATCGCTCGTTTCTGCAGGCGATCGACCACCTGTGCGGGCTCTACGCCATCGAGCCGGCCGTCGTCGCCCACGACCTCCACCCGGAGTACCTCTCGAGCAAGCTTGCCGCCGACCTCGAGCTCCCGACCGTGGGCGTGCAACATCACCACGCCCACCTCGCCTCGTGCCTCACCGAGCACGGCCGCTCCGACCCCGTCATCGGCCTGGTCTTCGATGGCCTCGGGTACGGCACCGACGGGACGCTCTGGGGTGGCGAGGTGTTGGTCGCCGATCTCCGGGGATTCGAGCGGGTCGGCCACCTCGCTCCCATCACGATGCCGGGCGGGGTGCGGGCGATCCGCGAGCCCTGGCGCATGGGCGTGGCGTGGGCGCACCAGGCCAAGGTCGACCACTCCTTCGACGACCCGCGTGCCGACGCCGTCGCCGATCTGGTGCGTCGTGGCCAGGGGCCGGTGACGACGAGCATGGGCCGGTTGTTCGACGCCGTCTCCGCATTGCTCGGGATGCGCGCCGTCGTCACGTACGAGGCGCAGGCGGCGATCGAGCTCGAGGCGCTGGCTCGGACGGTGCCTCGGGGAGAGGCGGTTGCCTATCCCGTTGACGTCGACCGCGACGAACGAGGCATGATCCGGATCGACCCGTCCACGCTCGTCGCCGAACTCGTGAGGCAGCGCTTGCGCACGCCGCGTGCCGTTCTCGCGGCCTCGTTCCACGAGTCCATCGGCCGCGCCGCCGCCAAGGCCGCAGAGTTGGCCGCCCGTGAGCGAGGGCTGCGAACGGTGGCCCTGTGCGGCGGGGTCTTTCAGAACCCTCGCCTGAGCGAGATCGTCGAGGAAGCGCTTGGAGCGGCCGGGCTCGAGGTGCTCGTGCACCGGATCGTGCCGCCGAACGACGGCGGGATCAGCATCGGCCAATGCGCGGTGGCCGCCGCGACCACCTGACCTAGCTCCGACGGCGTCAGATTCCGTCGCTGCGGAATCGAGGCGGCATGGCCCCCCGGCCCATCCCCCACGTCGCACCACCCAGGCGACCCTCCTCGAGCTCCTCGGGCGGACGCGGCTCGAAGCCGGAGGCGAGCGCCTCGCTCGGGTCCTGCCCGTGCTGCGAGATCGTGCAGGGCGACAGGAACGCGCAACCGAGACAATGAGCACCAGGCGTCGGATAGATGGCGAGCGCCGAATCCACCATCGCCTTTGCCTCCATCGCCAGCTGCTGGCCCGCTTGGGCCACGCCATCGGGGGACAGGAGGAGGCGGGTGCGGCGGAACTCACCCTCGAGCGTCAGCTCGTTGAAGAGCACACCGCGGATACGTGCGTCGAGAAAGCTCTGCTCCCAAGCCCACGCAGCGGTGAGGGCGACCTCGTCGAGGCGCAGCAGTTCCACGTCGGTCCAGGGTCCGAACCGGTGCCAGAGGAGCCACTGATTGCGCTGTTCGTCCACCACCAGGGCGTCGGCCCGTCCCTGGTAATGGACGGCGCGACCATCCGGAGCCGCCAGGTCGCCTTCCCTGTCGGGGTGAGCGATGCGAGCATCGAAATCCGATTCCACCCGCAGGGGCTCGAAGTCGTCGACGGCGGCGGCCCACTCCACGTATCGCTCCATATACGACGCCGCGGGGCCTGCTGCCTTCAGGACCAAGGGATGCACGATGCTTCGATCCCACGCCCACATTCCGGGGTAGTAGTGCACGGCGAGCGCTGCCCGCGCCGCGTGGCTTCCGTCGGCGGTTCCGGCGGCGACGGGTTGGAGCCCGCGTCGAACGCGTGCCCCGAGATCCCATGCCCGCCGGCAACGTTTGAACGTCGCGCGCTCCGGCGCCGTGATCGCGACCACAGCCATTGCCTTGACCGTAGGCGGGCGTCGCTCGCGAAGACATAGGTGGAGAATTCACCCATTTACGACTGGCGTCGACGGGTGCATGGTGACCGGAGCGCAGGTGAGCCCATGAAGCCTGCGCGGGAGGTGTGCTCGTGTCCACATCCACGCAAGCTCCGCCGGACGAGACCGTCATCCACGTGTTGTGGATCAACGCTGGCCTCAGCTGCGACGGTGACTCCGTTGCCCTGACAGGGGCGACGCAGCCGAGCATCGAAGAGATCGCTCTCGGCGGGCTTCCTGGACTCCCGAAGATCGCCGTCCACTGGCCGCTGATCGACTTCGAGTGCGGCCCGAACGGCGGCGCCGACGACTTCCTGGAGTGGTTCTTCAAAGCGGATCGGGGCGAACTCGAGCCGTTCGTGCTCATCGTCGAGGGCTCCATACCCAACGAGGCGATCAAGCGAGAGGGCTACTGGTGCGGTTTCGGGAACAACCCGGAGACCGACCAGCCGATGACGACGAGCGAGTGGCTCGACCGGCTCACCCCGAAGGCGCTTGCCGTGCTGGCCGTCGGGACCTGTGCCACCTACGGCGGTATGCACGCCATGGCCGGGAACCCCACCGGAGCCATGGGCGTGCCTGACTACCTGGGTTGGGACTGGAAGTCCAAGGCCGGCATTCCGATCGTCTGCGTACCGGGCTGCCCGGTCCAGGGCGACAACCTCTCCGAGACCATCCTCTATCTCCTCTACCAGGCGACCGGGCAGGCGCCGATGATCCCTCTCGACGATGCCCTCCGCCCCACGTGGCTCTTCGGTGCGACGGTCCACGAGGGCTGCGACCGTGCCGGCTACTACGAGCAGGGCGACTTCGCGACCGAGTACGGCTCGCCGAAATGCATCGTCAAGCTCGGTTGCTGGGGCCCGGTCGTCAACTGCAACGTCCCCAAGCGGGGCTGGATCAACGGCGTCGGCGGCTGCCCGAACGTCGGTGGCATCTGCATCGGCTGCACCATGCCGGGATTCCCCGACAAGTTCATGCCCTTCATGGACGAACCGCCCGGCGCTCGCGTGTCGAGCGCTGCGAGTGGGCTCTACGGATCAGCGGTGCGCGGGCTGCGGAAGATGACGAACCGCACGGTGAACAAGGAACCGAAGTGGCGGACCAAGGGTCAAGAGCTGACCTCCGGACACATCAAGACATGGAGCTGATGGCATGGCGATGACCAAGACACCCGATGCCAACGGCCTCGTCGACATGGCGTGGGATCCGATCACCCGCATCGTCGGGAGCCTCGGGATCTATACCAAGATCGACTTCGGAAAGGGGATCGTCGCCGAGTGCCAGAGCACCTCGTCGATCTTCCGTGGCTACAGCATCTTCATGAAGGGCAAGGACCCTCGCGACGCGCACTTCATCACCAGCCGCATCTGCGGGATCTGCGGCGACAACCACGCCGTCTGCTCCTGTTACGCCCAGCAGATGGCCTACGGCGTCCGGCCGCCGAACCTCGGGGAGTGGATCGAACATGTACTCGGCGGCTTCACCGAGGTTGACGATCC
>JBKJKM010000102.1:0-2742 GCA_046597375.1 Acidimicrobiales bacterium
GGTGTTGTTGTTGAGGCGGGCATGGAACTCGAGGTCACCCGCGACCCCCTTCATCTGGTAGCCGCTCTGGAAGCACAGATCGTTGCGGCCGTCACCGTTGCGATCGCTCAGCACCGCAACCTTGGGGCCTGCGTTGTCGGGGTCGGGGCAGGCGGAGATGAAGCCGACGCCCGTGGACTCGAACGAAGCCGGACCGTCGACCTTTACGCCGTCCTTGAGGAAGCAGGCGTCGTTGTGCACGTTCTTGGTGGCGGTGCCTGCCGGGCTGAACGCCTGCTTGTCGGACTGGTCAGGTGAGAAGCAGCTCGAGTTGGCGTTCACATCGGGGTTGGCGGTGGCGGCACCGGCGTCGGGGTTGATGTAGGACGCGGCCCGGCCGTTGCTGCCGCCGTCGTAGCTGCTGCCACCGCCGTAGCTGCCCCACGCGCTGGCCGCCGTCGGGATTGCGAGCAGCGAGGTGGCGGCGAGGCCGCCTATCGCCAGGCGCCGGATCGAGATCTTCATGTGAGAGGTGCTCCTCTGTTGAGGTCGGGGTTGACTAGTTCCCTCATGCACCGCAGGGCTGGAGTGTCACAGCCCTCTAGCGGGAAATATCGGCCCGCAACACCACGTCGCCCTCCGGGGCGGGGTCACCGCTGGCCGGTTCGGCCGTGATCTCCAGCATCGGGAACTTGGCCGGATCGACGGCAGCGGCGAAGGTGACGTCGGTGCGGCCCTGCTCGTCCGGGTGGAACGTGCCGGCCGAGATCCGGTTCGGGGAGGAGTTGGAATCACCCGGTCCGACGAACCACACCTCGTAGAACTCGCCCTTCGGGAGGATGGACAGCGTCTTACTGCGCAACTCGACAACGCGCCCGATGCCGGTTTTGGTGACGATCGCCGTGCCGACGGCCCGACCGGATGCGGGGGCCTCGAGTCGACCGGCGAACTCGGTCAACCCGCCTTCGCGACGCCCGCTCGGTGTCGTTTCGGTCGAGGTGCGGACGATCTCCGACGTCACGAAGCCTCCGACGAAGACAGCCGCCGTCGCCGTCAAGCCGACCAGAACGCGCCGGACGGCGCGACCGGCGCGCCGCTCGCGGACGGCGGAGATCTCGACGGGCACCGATACGGCCTCGCCAGTCCCGCGCCGTCGTTCGACCTCGACCCGCAGAGCGGCGATGCGATCGCCCGGCGGCTCGCGATGCGGTGGTGTCAACACCGACTCCAGGTCGGCCATTAAATCGTCGTCAGTCGGCACCGGTCACCTCCTTCATGGCGACTCGCAGTCGGTCGAGGGCTCGCGACTGCGCCATGCGGACGGCGCCCGGCTGCTTGTCGAGCACGAGTCCGACGTCCTCAGCGCTGAGGCGCGCCACGAGCCGCAGCTCGAGGATCTCACGGTCGGCGTCGTCGAGTCGGGAGAAGGCGGCGCGCAGGGCGCGCTGCTGCTCGTCGGCCAGCAGACGGCTGTCGAGGCTGGGCTCGAGGCTCTCGCGGTCGAGATCGAGGCTCGGTTGGACGCGCCCGCTCTGGCGATGGCTCTCATGCACGACGTTGCGGAGGATGCCGTAGAGCCAGCCCCGCAGGCCGATCCCCGACGGCGTGAACGCCGCAAAGCGATCGAGGGCGCGCACCAGGGCTTCGCTGACGGCGTCGTCGGCGGCGGCATCGGTGCCGAGCCGGCGGCGCGCGAAGGCGAACATTCCCGGGTAGGCGCTGCGATAGAGCGCCTCCCAGGCGTCCGGATCGAAGGGCGCGACGGGATCGATAAAGGTCCTCGGTCCACTCTCATGGCCTTCCAATCGCTCGTCGGCCCCCACGGTCTGGAGATCATGCACCGCCGGGAGAGAACGTCACGAAAGATCCTGTTGACCCGAAGCTTTTTGTTTTGGTCGGAGGGCACTTCAGCCGGCTATCCCCGACCTGCTCTTTCGTCGGCGGTGAACTCCGACCAGTCCTCCGGGTTCGATTCTACGAAGTGGGCGACGACGGCGCCGTCCACGCCGTCGACCAGCACCAGCCCACGCGAGTTCGGGGGATCTTCGGCCGAGTAGAGCAGGAGTCGCCACGTGGGCCGGCTCCGCACTCCCCTCCAGCTGAGCTGGGCCGAAGCGTGGCCGACGGCGAATCCCACTTCTCGTCCGGCGGCGGCGAGCGCGTCGGTCTGATCGATCCGCAAGGGGTAGCCGGCGAGCCAGTGGTACGCGCCGATAACCACCAGCGCGACCCCGGCCACGGCCAGGCCATCGTTGAGCAGGACGCCACCACCGCGCACCAACCAAGCGGCGACCAGGGCTCCGCCGACCACGGCGTATATCACCCCGGGTACGCGTCGGCGCTTGTTGTCGGGAAAGGTGTACGGACCGACGTACCCGGAGGCATCGAGGTCGTCGGGGAGGACGTCGCGGTGCTCGCCCTCGGTGTCCGCAGCCATGACGCCATGATGCGGCGCCGCCGCCCTCTGCTACAAAGCGGCCATGTACCTCCAAGGCGCGCCGTTGCCGATCCCGCCGCCGGCCGAGCGTCTGCAGCACGCCTGGTATCGACGGGCCGAGTCCGACTACCGCTTCGACTTCTGGACAGCCTTCGGCTGGACGATCCTGAGCTTCGGCGTCTACGCCTACTACGTCGCCTACCAGTTGTGCCGTCGGATGCGCGACCACAACCGCCGGCGGCTCGAGCTCCTCGAAGCGGCCAACGAGTTGGCGTGGAACCGGGCGCTGGCCGCGGGACGGGCCGACGAACTGGCCCCGGCCTTCC
>JBKJKM010000195.1:0-4127 GCA_046597375.1 Acidimicrobiales bacterium
TTCGAGCCCGACCTCGGGTCCGCCCCCGGTTCGGTGGCCCAGGTGCGAGAGTGCGCGCACCAGCTCGTGCAACTGGCCAAAGCGCGGGCGGACCCGAGGTCGGGCTCGAACACGGTCTGGATGGAATCGACCACGAGGTGGTCGGGCGTCACCTCTTCGACGGCCCGGACGATGTCAGGGAGCGAGGTCTCGGACAGGACGAGGATCCGGGGATGGAGGGCGCCGAGGCGTTCGGCTCGGAGGCGCACCTGTTGCTTCGATTCCTCGGCCGACACCAACAGGCATCGGGCACCGGCCGCCGCCAGGGAGCCGAGCGTCTGCAACAACAACGTCGACTTGCCGATGCCGGGCTCGCCACCCACCAGCGTCACGGAGCCGGGAACGAGCCCGCCCCCCAGCACCCGGTCGAGCTCGCCGATGCCGGTCGGGCGGGCGGCCCACTCCGTGGCATCGACCTCGAGAATCGGCACCGGCTGCTCGCGGGGGGTCGAGGCCCGCATCGTGGCTCCGGAGGTGAGGCGGGCCTCCTCGACCTCTTCCACCAACGTGTTCCACGCGCCGCAGCCGCCGCAGCGCCCCGACCAGACCGGCGCTCCCGAGCCGCACTCGGTGCAGCGGTGGACGGTACGGACGCGGGCCATGGACACGAGCCTACGAAGGGGGTGCGACACCGGCGAGGATGAGCCCGTGCCGCCGTCCGCCGCCGCCCGATCCTCCGAGTTTCGTGAAGCGTTCCGGTCGCTGGAAGCGGCTCCATGAAGCGATCTGGCGACCAAAACGCTTCACCAAACAGCGGGTCGGCGGACCGTCCGACGGCGTTGGTGCGCCGGAACCCGGCGTTCGCACGGCTGCTGGCGGCCGACGTGGTGTCGCCGCTCGGGGACGCCATGGGCACGGTCGCCCTCGTCCTCCACCTGGCGAGGGTCGAGGGGACGGGGACGGCGGTGGCGACCGTGCTCGTGGCCGAGTCGCTTCCGCCGCTCTTCTCGCCCTACCTCGGGGCCTTCGCCGACCGAATCGACGGGCGGCGCCTCTTGGTCACCTGCGCGCTGGCCCAGGCCGTCGTGATGGCCCTTACGGCGGTGTGGCTGCCGGGCACCGTCGGGCTGTTCGCCCTGGTGCTCGTCCGGGCCGCCTTCGCCGCCGTCGCCGCTCCGGCGGCGGGTACCGCCCTGCCGGCGGTGGTCGACGACGACGACCTGCCGACGGCCAACCGGCTGCTCGGCGGTGGACGGGAGTTGGGAACGGTGTTCGGACCGGCCCTCGCCGGCGCCCTCTTCGCCGCCTTCGGCGTGCGAGCCGTGCTGGCCATCGACGCCGTGACGTTCCTCCTGGTGGTGCCGTTGTTCGCCTCCCTGGCCCTCCCCTCTTCCTCCGGAGGCGACGGAGGCACTGGGGCCGCCCCAACCCTGCGGGCGGACGCCCTCGAAGGGCTCCGGCACCTCTGGCGGACGCCGGTGTTGCGGGCATTGGCGCTCGGCTTCTGGCTGACCGTCCTCGCTTCGGCCTCCGACGACCTCCTCCTCGTCTTCCTGGCCTCGGATGATCTGGGCGCCGGACCCACCGGCACGGGCATCTTGTTGGCAGGCGCGTCCGTGGGACTTCTCGCCGGCGTCGTCGCCCTCGGCCGCTTCGGCCGAACCCTCGCGCCCATCACGGCGATCTTGTTGGGGTTCGCCATCAGCTCCGCCGGCAACCTGCTCACGGCGGCCGCTCCCGTGCTGGCCGTCGCCTTCGCCACCCAGGCCGTGCGCGGTGGGGGCATCGCCCTCCTCGAAGCCAACGTCCGCACCCTCGTCCAGCGCCAGGCACCCCGGCGGCTGCTCGGGCGGGTGCTGGCCAACCTTTACGGCGGCGTGTCGGTGGCGGGCGCCGCCGGCTACGCCATCGGCGGCCCACTCCTCGATGCCACCAGCCCACGCACGATGTTCGTCGCCATCGGCGTCGCCGGCCTCCTCGCCACCGCCGTCGCCACCCTCCTCGTCCGGGGACGCGGCGAGGGGGCCCCGTAGGGCCCCCTCGCGTTGTTCAGGTGTTGCGGTGAAGCGGTGTCGCTACAGCGGCAGGAGCGAGAACGACAGCACCTTGATGGTGTTGTCGGTACCGATGGTCCCGATGTTGACAGCCTTGCCCGTTGCACGGTCGACGGCGAGCAGCACGCTGCCCACGCCGGCGGCCGGGGTCTGGGGCTGACCGGCAATGAGCGTCGTGCCCAGATCACCCTCCGGCGCCTTCGAGATGTCGAACCCGAAGTTCTGCGACAGGTCGAAGCCGAGGGCGCCGACAGCCGTCACGGTGCCAGCGTTCGGCGGGCTCTGGATGAACAACGTGTCGTTGCCACCGTTGACGCCGTACAGCGTTGTGGTGGTCGCACCGGCGAAGTTGTTCGTGTACGCCGCACCAGCGAAGCCGGCCGCCGGAAGGTCGCCGTCGACCGTGAGGGCAGCGGTGTCCGGGTGGATCCGGTAGTTCTCACCAGCGTTGGTGATGAGCCGGATGCGATCGACCACCGGGTTGAAGTCCATGCCGAACGCCGAGGCCGGGCTGTCGAGGGTGACGGTACCGATGGTCGTGGTGACCCCGGCCGGCGTCGACTTGACCAGCACCAACGTGTTCGCCGCGGACTGCAGCAGGAGGTAGGCGTCGGTCGTACCCGGACGGAAGTCGAAACCGACGACCGGTGCGCCCTGCGTGTCAAAGGTACGGAGCACCGTCGCCGCGGCAGGGTTTTCCGTGTCGAAGATGATGACCTTGGCGAGCGTCGGGGTCGCCGCGTCGGCGGCGGCGATAGCGACGCCCGTGTGACCCTTGAGCTGACCACGAACCGCACCACCCGGGAACGCCGCGTTGTGGACGTTCACGTAGTAGTTCTGCGGGTTGGCGAAGATATCCGCCGCCAGGGTCTTGTCGAGGTCCTGACAAGCCGAAGAGGTGCCGTTCGCATCAGGAATCTTCAGCGTGACGACGACCGGACCGGCAACGCCGGCGGGGGCCTCGTGGATGTGGGCAGCCGTGGCCTGATCGATGTTGTTGACCTTGATGTTGTAACAAAGCTCATCGTCGGTCAGATCGACGTTGGCGAAGCCCGACCCGTCAGCATCGCCCGGTCCCGGAACTTCTTTCGCACCGCTGAGGCGGGCCACGAAGTCGGGGGCCGTGACGGGGCTGTTGGGAGTGACATCCATGCCGACGATCGGCTTGTTCAGCGGCGAACCGCCGCGTGAGCCAAGGAACACGGCATCGCCGTAGGTGAAAATGCCACCGTCAGCCGCGACCAGGTAGTAGCCCTGGTTCGAGGCGGTGAGGGCCATGCCCACGATCGGCTTGTTGAGCGGGGTGGCGCCGGCGGAGCCGAAGAACGGCGTGTCCTGCGGCGTGCGGCCGAAGCTGAAGATGCCGCCGTCGGTGGCGACGAGGTAGTAGCCGTCGCCGTCGTCGAGAGCCGCCATGCCAACGATCGGCTGGTTGAGCTTGATGTTTCCAGTCGAGCCGAAGAACTCGGCGTCACCGAAGGTGAAGATGCCGCCGTCGGAGGCGACCAGGTAGTAGCCCAGGCCGGTCGGGGTGGAGTCGGCGCCGACGATCGGCTTGTTGAGCGGTGAGCCGCCCTGGGAGCCGAAGAACTTGGCGTCACCGAAGGTGAAGACGCCGCCATCGGTGGCGAAGAGCCAGTAGCCGTTGCCCGTGGGCGTGGCGGCCATGGCCACGATCGGCTTGTTGAGCACGATGTCGCCGGTGGAGCCGAGGAACTTGGCGTCGCCGAAGGTGAAGATGCCGCCGTCGGAAGCGACGAGCCAGTAGCCCTCGCCCGTCGGCGTCGTCTCCGCGCCGACGATCGGCTGGTTGAGCTTGATGTCGCCCGTCGACCCGAAGAACTCGGAATCGCCGTAGTTGAAGATGCCGCCATCGGTGGCCACGAAGAAGTAGCCGTCGCCGAGCGTGCCTTGCTTCGAAACCTCGCCAGCGGCGCCGGCCGGAGCCACACCGGGGACCAGGGCCAACAGCCCGGCCATGAGGGCGGCGACCAGCAGCGTCGCTGATACCTTCCGCCTACGCGGGCTGCCTCGCAGCCCCGTCGGATACTCCATACAGTTCCTCCTGGTTGTGGCCGTCCCACCCGACGGCGC
>JBKJKM010000220.1:0-16004 GCA_046597375.1 Acidimicrobiales bacterium
CCGACTGGACTAGTGCGACAAACGTCACATCTGTGTGCCGCACGCTTGCAACTGCCCACCCTCGCCGACGAGCGCCGCGCCCTCGTGGCCGAGGAGACCGTGCTCGACCTTCCGCGACGAGGCCCCGCCTCCCCTGGTCCGCCGGACAGGAGAAGCGGGGCTTCGTCGTTGGAGAACTAGGGAAGTGCGGGGGCGGCCGGGAGATCGACCGTCTGGCAGTCAGCCTGGGCGGTGCCGTTGATGTTGATGTCGTAGCAAACCTCGACGCCGGCATTGGCGGCTGCGACCGAGCCGAAGAGCAGGGCAGCGACGAAACCGGTGACGACGAGCAGCTTCTTCATGAGTGGTTCTCCCGTGTTCTGAGTCCCCCGTCGGGACGTTGCCGTGGGAACGCCGTTCATGCAGGGCCCTTACGGCCGTCTGTCGTAATTCTGTGGCGGACGTCCCGTTGCCACCGCTCGTGCTGCTCGGTATGGTCCGCTTCACGCGACACCGGCGACGAGTACGAAGCCTTCGACGCCGTCGCCTTGGACCGCGCCGCGTCCTAGGCGCGATGGTGCAAGGGTGATCCGCGTGGCCACGCGGGACACCACCTTCTGCTTCACGGACATCGCCGGCTCGACCGGCGTGCTGCGCGAGCTCGGCGAGGCCCGCTACGACGAGGTGCTCGAACGGCATCGCGCCCTCATCCGAGCCGCCCTGCGGACGGCCGGCGGGCGGGAGATCAAGACCGAGGGTGACGGGTTCTTCGTCGTCTTCGAGGAGGCAGCGGCGTCGCTGCGCTTCGCCATGGATGCCCAACGAGCCCTCGGGTCTGAGAATTGGCCCGTACCCGTGCGCGTGAGGATGGGCATGCACCGGGGGCCCGGCGTCGTCCGTGCCGATGGCGACTACTCGTCGCTCGCGGCCCACCAAGCGGCTCGCGTGGCGTCCGCCGCCCACGGAGGCCAGGTGTTGATGACGGCCGACGTCGTGCGCGACGTCGATCCGCCCGAGGGCGCCCGGCTCCTGCACCTCGGAGAGCACCGACTCCGTGACTTCGACGGCGGCGTTGCGCTCCTCCAGCTCGCCTCGGCGGGCCTGGCTGACGGGTTCCCGCCCGTCCGGGCCACACGCGAAGACCATGGGCTCCGCCTGCCCCGCTCGAGCCTCGTCGGGCGGAGCCAGGAGCTGCAGCTGCTGCGCGAGCTGTTGGCCACAACACCGATGGTGACGCTTCACGGCCCCGGCGGCGTCGGAAAGACCCGCCTTGCGTTGGAGGCGGCCGCTGCGATGGCGGCGTCGTTCCCCGATGGTCTGCACCTGGTCGAGCTGTCCACGGTCGAGCCTGAGGTCGTCATCGCCACCGTGATGGCCGCCGTCGGCGGGAGTCCGATGCCCGGCCAGGATCCTCTCGATGCCCTCGTCGCCGCCCTCTCGGTCGGCACCCACCTCCTCATCCTCGACAGCGCCGAACGGGTGCTGGATCCGGTTGCGCAACTGGCCGACGCCGTGGTGCGCAGCTGCTCAGGATCCACGCTCCTCATCACGAGCACCGAGCCGGTGCGGACGCCGGACGAGCGGGTGGTCGCAGTGGCACCGCTGCCGGCGCCGGATGAGTTGGACGGTATGGATGCCGGAATCGATCTGCTGGCCAGCGATGCCGTCCGCCTGCTGGTGCAACGGGCGACGACTCGCGGGGCCAACGTCGGCGACGACCTCGAATCGGCTCGCGCCCTTGCCACCATCGCCCGGCGCCTCGATGGCATCCCGCTGGCCCTCGAGCTGGCCGCCGGTCGCATCGCCGAGGTCGGTGTCGACGCCACCCTCGACGGCCTCGACGACCGCTTCGGCCTGCTCACCAACGGCTTCCGGACGGCGTTACCTCGACACCGCACCCTCGAGGCGATGATGGCTTGGACGGTCTCGTCGCTGTCGGACGACGACCAGGCGTTGTTGGCCCGGCTCGCCACCCTGCGGGGGCGATGGCGGCCGGAGGACGCCATCGAGGTGTGCGGCGGGAGCGGGGCGCTCCATGGCCTCGTCGATCGCTCGCTGCTCAGCCTCGACGACGACGCCGAGGGACGATGCATGCGCCTCCGGATGTTCGACACCGTTCGGGCCTACGCCGAGTCTCACCTTCCCGACCCCGGAACCGCCGAACTGCTCGTCGGCAAGCGCAGGTGGCTGCTGGCGCACCTTCGCGAGATCAACACGGGCGCCGACAGCCGCATCCGTCACGAGATCGACGAGATGCTGGCCGACTTCCGCGAGGTGATGGTTCCGGACATCGACAGCGATGAGCAAACAGCTGGGGACATCGCCGAGATCGCCGCGATGTCGTCGGCGTGGTTCGAGGCTCGTGGCCTCTGGGAGGAAGCCATCGGCCGCCTGCAGTCGGCGGTCGATTTGGCGCCGCACGGTCGGCAACGGCTGGTCGCCCTCGCCGCGCTGGCCCATCACCACGTGCTGATGGGTGACGCCGGGCGGGCGACGGAGCTGGCCGGTCTCGTCCTCGACGATCCGGTAACGCCGGATACGGCCCGGGCGCTGGCCTACCTCGCCCACACGCCGGCGGCCATGCCAGCGCCGCCGCCGGGTGAGCTCGATCCACTGGTCGAGGCGGTTCGGTTGGCCGGCTCCCCCACCTCGTCGTTGTCCCTTTCGGCTCGATCGCGGGTCGGGCTCCGGGCACTGGCCCTCGGCGACCCGGCCACCGCCGTCGACATCTACACCGAGGTCATCGAGGTCGGCCGGGCCCACGGCCGCATGGTCGTCACTTCCCAGGCCCTTGGCAACCTCGGTAGCGCCTACCTGCGACTCGGCCGCCTCGACGAGGCCGAGGCGGCGATGACCGAAGCGCGGGCCCTGGCCACCACGATCCATCTTCCCCAGGTGGCCGCCGTATGTCTCACCAACTTGAGCATGCTCGCCCTGGCGCGCGGCGATGCGGCGAAAGCGCTGACGCTGGCCGAGGATCGCCTCAGGGTGGCACTCAGAATGGGCGACCGCCGAGGCGAGGCATCGGCCCACATCGCCATGGCCAACGCTGCGCTCGGCCTCGGGCAACGGGCCCGAGCCAAGGAGGAGAACCGGTGGGCCTATGAGACGTATCACAAGCTCGAGCTCTCCGACGGCGCCGGCACCTGCCTGTTCAACCTGGTCGTGCTCGCCGATGGCGATGGCGACCGGGCCGAGGCAGCCCGGGCCGGCGTCGACCTGATCCTCCTCGTCACAGCCACCGACAACGTCGCGCTGCACACGCTCGGCCTTTACGCAGCCGGAGGCGTGTTGGCCCGGGCCATGCGCCTCGAGGCGGCGCAGCTCCTCGGTGCGGCCGAGGCCCACGAACCCGAGGTCGGGCCGCTCGATCCCACCGATCGTGCATGGCTGGCCGAGTGCGAGGCGGCCCTCGCCACGGCCTTCGACGCCGACTCGCTGGCCACCGCCCGCGTGGCCGGCGCCGACCTCGACCCCGGCACCGCCCTCACCCTCGCCGCCGACCTCCTTCGCAGCCTCGTCGTCTGAACTGCGGCGACGCCTCGACCTCGCTCGCTAGGCCCAACGGACGCCCAGCCGCTCGGCCATGACCTCCGCCAGCATCACCACGCAGAGGTGGGGATTGGCCGCCGGAATTGTCGGAAACGACGAGGCGTCGATCACGAAGAGTCCATCGACGCCCCGCACGGCGCAGTCGGCGTCGAGCACCGGACCCATGGGGCAGCTGGCGGCGGCGTGGTTGCCATCGACGCATTCGCGGACAAGCCAACGGTCGAGAGCGTCGTCCTGAGCAAGATCATCGATTCCGGTTGATCGTCCGGCCGTCACCGAACGAGCGATCGACTGCACGGCCCGATGCTCGGTCAACGCGAAGAGCCGGCGGGCGCCGTCACGGAGTCGCACGAGGTCGTCGGCGTCGGACAACAGCTCCAGGTCGATCTGCGGGTCGAGCTCCGGATCCGGCGAGGTGATGGCCACCGTGCCCGTCGATCGCGCCTGCTCGAGGGCGACGCCGAGTATCCCCGCCCCCATCCCGGCCTCGTCGCCGCCGGCGAGGTTGTTGCCGATGAGCATCAGGTCGTTGCGGCCGCCGTCGGCCAGACCCGAGGTGTAGCGAACCGTGCAGTTCGTGTGGCGCGCTTCGACCGACGAGGCCCGTCCTCCCTCGGCCAAACGCACGACGCAGTAGGCGATGGGGTGCTCCATGAGCGCAGCACCGACCGGGAGATCGGCGACGACCTCGATTCCGAGCGGGCGCAAGAGGTCGGCCGCCGGCCCGACGCCCGAACGTTGCAGGATCGCCGGCGAGTGGATGGCACCCGCAGCCAACACGATTCGGTCGCCCTCGATGTCTCCCCACTCGCCGTCCACCTGCGCGCGGACGGCAACGGCACGGCCACCGGCATCGAACACCACGCGATCGACCAGTGCGTCACACACGATGCGCAGGTTCGGCCGAGAGCGCGCCTCCTCGAGGTAGGCGTCGTTCGTCGAGACCCGACGACCGTCACGGCTGTTGATGGCGAAGGGCGAGACCCCGGTGCCCCATGGCGCGTTGTGATCGGGGCACTCGTCATGGCCAGCATCGAGGGCCGCCGCTCGAAGTGCGAGATCGACCGGCTCCCAGTGCGCGAGGGAGGCGCGGTAGATCGGGATCGGTCCACCGGCGCCGTGATAGGGCTCGTGGCCGAAGTCCACGTCGTCCTCGAGGCGGACGAAGGCGGGCAGCACGTCCTCCCACAGCCACCCCGGCGGCCAGCCGTCGAAGTCCTCCGGCCCTGGCCGCAGCGCGATCTGGCCGTTGACGGCCGAGGTCCCACCGAGTCCCCGTCCCCGCCAGTATCGGTACGGCTCTTGCTGGGAGGTCCGCCGAGCGACCAGCCCCGGCCAGATGAGGGGACTCGTCTCTCGAAGGATGCGGCCCGGATTCGGACTGCGGAGCCCGCTGATCTCCTCCGCCGATCTCCAGCCCGGCCCGGCTTCGACGAGGACGACATCGATCGTCGGGTGTTCGGTCAGCCGGGCCGCCAGCACCGCGCCAGCCGAGCCGGCACCGACCAGGACGACCGTGGGCATGCCCTGATCTTGGTCCGTATCGTGTCGAGCATGGTCACGCCGACCGGGGACACCCGGCCCGAACGTCTGCAGCGCCTCTTCGAGCAGTACTGGGACGAGTCGATGGCCGAGTCGCCCGAGTCGGCGACGTTCGTCGGCTTCCCCGGCTTCGACGACCGGTGGACCGATGTCTCGCCGGCGGCCGTCGAGCGCCGGAACGGGCGCGCTGCGGAACTGCTCGACGAGCTCGAGACCTTCGGCGACGACGACTTGGACGAAGTCGACCGAGTCAGCCGAGACCTGCTGGCCACCGATCTCCGCCAGGTCGTCGAAGGCGCCCGCTTCCACGAGGAGTATCACTCCATCGATCAACTCCAGGGCGTGCAGCAAGACCCAGCCATGGTCATCGAGGCGCAGCCGGCCACGACGAGGGAGGAGCGGGAACGGATCATCGAGCGGTTGCGTCGCCTGCCGTTCTTGGTCGATCAGACGATCGAGAACCTGCGGCTCGGGCTGGCGGCGGGCGTCACGCCGCCGCAGGTGTGCCTGCGCGATGTCCCCGATCAGGTCGGCAACCAACTCTTCGCCGACCCGTTCGACAGCCCGCTCCTCGCGCCACTCGCCGACCTCGACGACGACGACCTCCGTGCCGCGGCTGGCGCCGCCTACGGCGACAGCGTCGCACCGGCCTACGAGCGGCTCCGGTCGTTCCTCGTCGACGAGTACCTCCCCCGGGCGCGCCGGACCATCGCGTGCTCCGACCTGCCCGACGGGGAGGAGCGCTATGCCCACCTCGTCCGCCTGCACACGACCACCGACCTGAGCCCTCGCGAGATCCACGACATCGGACGGGACGAAGTCGCCCGCATCCGGTCCGAGATGGCGCTCGTCGCCGCCGAGGCCGGCGCCTCCGACCTCGACAGCTACGCGCAGCACCTTCGCACCTCGCCCGACCAGCACCACCAGACGGCCGAGGCCCTGCTCGAGGGCTACCGAGAGATCGGTCGTCGCATCGACGCCCACCTCCCCGACCTCTTCGGACGGCTGCCGAAGATTCCCTACGAGATCGTCGCCGTGCCGGCGTATGCCGAAAAGTCACAGACCGCCGCCTACTACCTGCCGCCGACGCCCGACGGCAGCCGCGCCGGCCAGTTCTTCGCCAACACCTACGACCTTCCCTCTCGGTTCAAGTGGGAGGCCGAGGCCTTGACCCTCCACGAGGCCGTACCCGGCCACCATCTCCAGATCGCCCTCGCCCTCGAGCTCGACGAGCTGCCGGCCTTCCGTCGCAACGCCTGGTACACGGCCTACGGCGAGGGGTGGGGCCTCTACGCCGAGAGTCTCGGTCGCGAGGTCGGCTGCTACCAGGAGCCGGCCTCCCGCTTCGGTGCACTCGTGGGCGAGATCTGGCGGGCGGCCCGCCTCGTCCTCGACACCGGGCTCCACGCCCTCGGCTGGAGCCGCGAGCAGGCCATCACCTACTTCGAGGACGCCACCGGCCGGCACGGCGATCACGACATCGTCGTCGAGGTCGACCGCTACATCGTGTGGCCGGGACAGGCACTCGGCTACAAGATCGGTGAGCTCAAGATCAAGGAGCTGCGAGCGCGTGCGACGGCGGCGCTGGGCGGCGGCTTCGACCTGCGCGACTTCCACGACGAGGTGTTACGCCATGGCTGTCTGCCCCTCCAGCTGCTCGAGCGCCAGGTCGACGGCTGGGTCTCGCAGCGCCAAGCGGGGTAGATCGAGGACATGGCACGGATCGGACTCGTCCTCGGCGCTGGTGGTGTGGTGGGCCAGGCGTACCACGCGGGCGTGCTGGCGGCCCTTGAACACGACCTCGGCTGGGATCCCCGCACGGCCGATGTGATCGTCGGCTCGTCGGCCGGATCGGTCACGGGCAGCCTCCTGCGGTTGGGAGTCTCGGCCTCCGACCTCGCGGCCTGGGCGGTCGAAGCGCCGCTCTCGATGGATGCCGGCAAGATGATGGAGCAGTTGCGGGGTGACGACGACACGTTCCCCTCCCCGTCCGCACGCGACCTGTTCCGTCCATGGCGCTTGCCCTCGGCCGCACTCGTGCGTCGAGTCGCGGCGCGTCCCTGGGCCTTCCGGCCGGGCGCAGCAGCCATGACGCTGCTGCCGGCCGGTCGCATCGACATCGCCGAGAAGGCCGAGGTCCTCCACGCCATCTCCGGCGACAACTGGCCCGACGGCCTTTGGATCTGCGCCGCACGTCGGCGCGACGGTGGTCGGGTCGTGTTCGGACGTGATGGATCCCCCTATGCGCCGCTCGGCCGGGCGGTCGCCGCATCGTGCGCCATCCCTGGGTACTTCACCCCGGTACGAATCGGCAACGTCTCCTACTTCGACGGCGGTGTCTACTCGCCGACCAACGCCGACGTACTCCGGGAGGAGAAGCTCGACTTGGTCGTCGTCGTCTCGCCGATGTCGTCGGCCAGGGGCGTGGCTCGGAGCGCCGACGCACCGATGCGGTTCCTCGCCCACCGGAAGCTCGAGCGCGAGATCGGCCGCCTCCGGGCGAGCGGCACGGCCGTCGTCGCCTTCGAGCCCGGCGCCCGGTCGATCCCCGTGATGGGTCTCAACGCCATGGCCACCAATCGCGCCGATCGCGTCGTGCAGACCGCCTTCGTCGAGGCCGGACGTCGGGCGGCGACCGGCAATGCCGCCGACCGACTCCGGCCCCTCACCTCCCGACCGTCACGGCTGCGGGCCAAGGGCTAATTCTCGAGACCTTCCCGCCGGCGGCTGGTTGACTGCCGCCGTGCGGGAGCCGAACGAAGGACGCGAGCCCGATCGCTTCGGGTTCATCGACGTGAACCGCACCCGCCTCCGACTCTGGGAGTGGGGTGACCCGGACGCCCCGGTCATCGTGGCCGTGCATGGCGCCCATGACCACGGACGGATGTGGGACGGGTTGGCGCCTCGATTGGCCGACGACCTCGGCTATCGCGTCGTTGCACCCGACCTGCGAGGCCACGGCGACAGTGGACGGCTGTCATCCGGCCACGTCTGGATGGCCACAACCCTCGACCTCGGTCTGCTGGCGAGGGAGGTCGGAGCCGGCGATCCCATCCGCTTCGTCGGTCACTCCTTCGGCGCCGGCCTCTCGATTTACACCGCCGGCGTGTGGCCATCGCGCGTGCGGTGGGTCGTGAACCTCGACGGCCTCGGTCCTTCGAGCGATGGAGACGCCGGCGAGCGCGACCTGACAGCGGACGCGGCGCGGAGCTTCGCGTCGGCGGAGCGCGTCCTTCTCGGCGCCGGGCGTCGCTACGCCACCCGCGAGGAGATGGTCGAACGGCGGGCCGGGGTCAACGTTCGGCTCCCGCGGATCTGGATCGAGCACCTCGTCGACCACGGCTCGATCGAGGAGGCCGACGGCTGGCGTTGGAAGGCCGATCCGCTCTTCAACGTGGGATTTCCCGGCGACTGGGACGTCGAAGGCATGGAGGCCGAACACGGCTTGGTCGAGTGCCCCGTGCTCCTCGTCACCGGGGCCGAACCCGACACCTGGAGTGATCTGGCGCCGGCCGAGCTCGCCACCCGCCTCGGCCACTTCCGCGATGCGCGGCACGTCGAGATTCCCGGTGCCGGGCACTACGTGCACATCGAAGCCCCCGACGCCGTACTCGAGGCCATTGCGACCTTTGTCGACGAGGTCGGTCGATGACGACGTCCGCCCTCTTCGTCCTCCACGACGTCGGCGATGCGGGAGGTGGCGCGCCCTGGGCCGATGCGTTCCGAGGCGCCGGGTGGACCGGCTCCGTGGTGGCGCCCGACCTGCCGGGGCACGCTGGGGCGTTGCCCCCCGAGGGCGGCCATCATGAGCCGGCCGATGCGGCCTTCGCCGCCGTGCGGGCCCTCGGCGGCGAACGCGATGCCGTCGTGGTGGGCGTCGGCGTCAACGGCTGGAACGCGCAACTGCACGGGCTCGCCGGCCGAGCCTCGGTGGTCGTCCTCGTCGACGGCCTCGGCGGCCCATGGACGCCCGTCCGCGACGCCGTGTACCGAGAGCGGGACCGCCTGCGGGCCATCGCCGACGACCCGGCGGCCGTCGCACCCCCACCCGACGGATCGATGCTCGACCCCAGACTCCGCCACGGCCTGGCCGCCCACGGCAGCCGATCACTGGCGCAGCGGGCGGCTTCGGCCATGCCCGTACCGGTGCTCGTGCTCGAGAGTCCCGCATCGCCGGTGGACCCTGACGACGCCGCCGCCATCGTTGATGGAATGGCGGCCGGCGGCGCCCTGGTCAGGATCACCGATCGCACGCCGACGACGGTTGCCGTCGCCGTCGTCGCCGCGCTCGTCGCTGGCGCCCCCAATGGGGCTTTCGCACAGAAGCGGCCCGACTGACCGCTGGCCCTGTACGAAGGGCTGCGCGATGCCGATGAAGGAGCCGTGCGCACCGTTCGCCTGAAAGCCGCAGCCGCGCTGGTGTGGTGCCTGGTACTGGGGTGGCTCGCCTTCGTGCGCGGGGAGCAGGTGCCGCTGTTGGCCCTGGTCGACCTCGGCTTTCACGAGCTCGGCCATCTGCTCACCTACCCGCTCCCGTGGGACGGCGTCACGGCGGCCATGGGCACGATCTTCCAGATCGGGGTCCCCGCAGGACTCGCCGTGTACTTTGCCTGGCGCCAGCGCGACCCGATCGGCACGTCCGTGTGCCTGGCCTGGGCCGGGACGGCGGCTCGGGATGCCAGCCTGTACATCGGCGATGCACCGTTCGAGGTGCTGCAGTTGATCGGTGGCGACCACGACTGGGCATTCCTGCTCGCCAATCACCTCGACTGGGCCGAGCCGCTGTCGACGGCGGTGCGCTTCGGTGGGTTGCTGCTCCTGCTCTCGGGCATTGCCGTGGCGATCTGGGCACCCGCACAGACGGCGCGCCACCGGCCGACCCCACGGCGGACGCCCATCGAGATCCGTTTCCTCGACGACGGAAATGGCGGAAGCGAGGCGATGCCCCACCGCTAGGGTCCCGGCGTGCCTGGCGACCTCGCTTCACCCCTCGTCGTCGCGCACGGGCTGACAAAACGCTTCGACGACTTCACCGCCGTCGACGGCATCGATTTCGAGGTGCAGCGTGGCGAAGCATTCGGTTTGCTCGGCCCCAACGGCGCCGGCAAGACCTCGACGATGCGCATGATCGGCTGCGTTTCGCCGCCGACCGAAGGCACCCTGCGGATCCTCGGACTCGACCCGGCCACCGCCGGGCCGGCCATCCGGGCCCGGCTCGGCGTCGTGCCCCAGGAGGACACGCTCGACCTCGAGCTGACCGTGCGCGAGAACCTCATCATCTATGGCCGGTACTTCAACCTGCCGCGAGCACTGCTCAAGGAGCGCGCCGCCGAGCTCCTCGAGTTCGTGCACCTCGAAGATCGCGCGTCGAGCAAGGTCGACCCCCTGTCGGGCGGTATGAAGCGGCGCCTCACCATCGCCCGAGCGCTGATCAACGAGCCCGAACTCCTGCTGCTCGACGAGCCGACGACGGGACTCGACCCGCAGGCCCGCCACGTCCTCTGGGATCGCCTCTGGCGACTCCGCAGCCAGGGCGTCACCCTCGTCCTCACGACCCACTACATGGACGAGGCCGAGCAACTCTGCGACCGGCTCGTCGTGATGGACAACGCCCGCATCGTCGCCGAGGGAGCTCCTCACGACCTGATCCGCAACTACGCCACCCGGGAGGTGCTCGAGCTCCGGTTCCCGCCGGGCACGGCCCACGACCAGCTACCTGCACTGGCCGGGATCGGTGACCGGGTCGAGGAGCTCCCCGACCGACTACTCGTCTACACCAACGATGGCGACGGCGCCCTCGGTGAGGTGGTGCGGCGAGGCGTCACGACATCGTCGACACTCGTGCGCCGCAGCACCCTCGAGGACGTGTTCCTCCGCCTCACCGGCCGCACGTTGGTCGACTAGCGCCGATGCCGACCTCCCCTGTGCTGCGAGTCGTCGAGCACCACGCCTACAGCTTCAAGCCGTTCTGGCGTTACGGCGTCGTGGCGTCCCTCGTCACCCCGGCGCTGTTCCTCGCCGCCCTCGGCGTCGGCCTCGGTTCGCTCGTCGAGGGCGAGCGTTCGGCGTCGCTCGCCGGCGTCAGTTACCTCGCCTTCGTCGGCACCGGGCTCCTGGCCGCCTCGGCCATGCAGGTCGCGGCCACCGAGTCGATGTTCCCGATCATGGCCGGCATCAAGTGGATCCGGTCGTGGCACGGGTTGCTCGCCAGTCCCATCAGCGTGGAGGCACTGGTGGCCGGACAGTTCGTGTGGACGGCGCTTCGCCTCTTCGGCGGCTGCTCCCTCTACCTCATCGTCCTTGCCCTGTTCGGCGTCGCCGACCGTCCGCAGGCACTGCTCGCCGTGCCGGCGGCGACCCTCTGCGGCATGGCCTTCGCCACGCCCATCGCCGCCTTCTCCTCCACCCAGGAGAACGACCAAGGCTTCGTCGTCCTCCTTCGCATGGGCATCATGCCGCTGTTCCTCTTCTCCGGGACGTTCTTCCCCGTATCGCAGCTTCCCGGTGCGCTGGAGGCGATCGCCCGCTTCACACCGCTCTGGCACGGCGTCGAGTTGACGCGAGGGCTCATTCTCGGCGGGCTCAGCGCCGGCGCATCCTTTGTCCACGTCGTCTATCTGGCCGTGTGGGTCATCGTGGGCTACGGCATCTCCCGTCGGACATTCCGCCGGAGGATGGTGTCGTGATCGCCTTCCTGGAAGCACGCCGATCGCTGCGCCTGGTCGAGCGCAACATCCTCAGCTATCGACGGATGTGGCCGGCCTTCGTCTCTGGCCTGTTCGAACCAGTGCTCTATCTGTTCTCACTCGGCATCGGCCTCGGGACCCTCGTCGGTCGACTTCCGGGCCCGGGCGGCACCCTGCTCGAGTACACCGATTTCGTGGCTCCCGGTCTGTTGGCGGCCGCGGCTATGAACGGCGCCATCATCGACGCCACCTTCGGGCTCTTCTTCAAGCTCAAGTACGCCAAGACCTATGAGGCCGTGCTGGCCACGCCACTACAGATCGAAGACGTGGCCGTCGGCGAGGTCACCTGGTCGCTCCTGCGGGGTGGCATCTATTCGGCCCTGTTCGTCGCCGTCATGGTGGCGCAGGGCGCGATCTCGTCGTGGTGGGGCCTGCTCGTGCTGCCGGCCTGCCTTCTGATCGCCTTCGCCTTTTCGGCCGCCGGCATGGCCGGTGCGACGTTCATGCGCGGCTGGCAGGACTTCGACTACATCCAGCTCGTCCTGTTGCCGCTGTTCTTGTTCTCCGCCACCTTCTACCCGCTGTCGACCTATCCCCGCGGCCTCCAGGTCGTGGTGTGGTTCACCCCGCTCTTCCACGGCGTCGAGCTCTGCCGCCAGTTGAGCGTCGGCGTCGTCGGGTGGATCACCCTGGTGCACGTCGCCGTGCTGGCCATCGTGGCCTTCGCCGGCTTCGCCGTCGTCCGGCGACGACTCCGCTTCCTCCTCGTCACCTAACCCTGCGCCATTGGTGCCCTTCCGGCGGTCCAAGCACGTTGCGGTTGCCCTTCGGGCAGCCGCAAGGGCAACATCAACGCGATTTCACGACCGCAAGGGCAACATCAACGCGCGGGGCGGAAGCGGTAGAGGGCGTTGCCGGCGCCGGTGTCGTGCCAGGTGACTTCGACGGGCATACCGATGGCGACGGCATCGGGGTCGACGTCCACGAGGTTGGTGAGGATCCTCGGACCTTCGTCGAGTTCGACATAGGCGACGACGAACGGGGCGACGTCCTTCCAGGGACCCTGGCCGCGACGAGGGACGGTGAACGAGTAGACGACGCCGTAGCCTGATGCTTCGAACCACGACGTCGCTGTGCCATGGCAGTCGGGGCAGACGAAACGGGGATACCAGATGATGACGCCGCAGCCGTCGCAACGCAGGAGCAGGAACACCCCACGCGCCGTGGCGTCCCAGAACTCTTGCGTGTCGCTGCTCACCTGAGGCGGGTTGGTCGGAAGGCCGAGCTCGCTCACGCGTCCTCCGATCCGAGGATGAGGGTGGCGCTCCCCATGCGAGTCGACAGCGAGCCGCCCGTGCCGTGGGCCAGGGCCAGGTTGCAGTTGGGCACCTGCACAGCCGGGTGGGCCTCGCCCCTGACCTGGCGCACCGCTTCGAGCACCTTGGTCATCCCGCCGCGGTTGGCCGGATGGTTGTTGCAGAGCCCGCCGCCATCGGTGTTGAAGGGCAGCTTCCCGAACGGGGCCACGAGCGCGCCGTCGAGGACGAACTCGCCGCCCTTTCCCTTTTCGCAGAACCCGAGGTCCTCGATCTGCATGAGCACCGTGATCGTGAACGAGTCGTAGATGGAGGCGTACTTGATGTCGCCGTGTCCGATGCCCGCCTCGGCGAACGCTCGAGGGCCCGACCACACCGCGCCGGTGTAGGTGAGGTCGACGCGACCGTTGTCGGTGTGCTTCGGCGCTTCACCGTGACCGAGGATCTTCACCTTCGGGCGGCTCAGCGAACGCGCCACTTCGGGGCTCACGACGACGCAGGCGCCACCGCCATCGGTGACGACGCAGCAGTCCATCCGATGGAGCGGATCGCTGATCATCGGGGAGGCCAGCACCTCCTCCACCGTGACGACGTCCTGGAGGAAGGCGTGGGGGTTGTACTGCGCATGGATCGAGGCCGCCACCTTGATCTCGGCCAACTGCTCGCTCGTCGTGCCGAACTCGTACATATGGCGCTGTGCGTTCAGCGCGTAGTTGTAGGGCGCACCGGCGAGGCCCCAGCTCCCTTCGAACGACGCCTCCGGAGGACCTTCTCCTCCGCCGCCACGCCCGCCGCCTCCGCGCGACGGGTTGCGGGGCTTGCCGGCCAGCGTGCACAGGGCGATCGAGCACTTGCCGGCGGCGATGGCGGCGGCGGCGTGGCCGACATGGGCCAGGTACGACGAGCCGCCGGTCTCGGTGTTGTCGACGTAGCTGCACTTCAGGCCGAGATAGTCGATCATCGACAGCGACCCCATGCCCGGCACCGTCGAATCCGTGAAGTAGGCATCGACGTCGGAGAGCGTCAGCCCCGCATCGGCCACGGCTCCGAGCGCAAGCTCGGCATGGATCTGCGCCAGGGTGCGATCAGGAATGTCTCGTCGCGGGTGTTCGTAGATTCCGGCGATGTACGCCTTGCCTCGGATCGACATGGTGTCGGACCCTAACGGGCGCCGGCGATGCCGTCGTCGATCAGTTGCTTGACGCGCACGGCCGTGAACCCGGCCTCGAGCAAGACCTCCCTGGTGTGCTGGCCGAGGGAAGGAGCAACAAGCGTGTCCGTCCGCTCGGTACGGGAGAAGCGGGCGTGGCGGCCGGTCGTCCACCACGATTCCCGGCCGGGACGGCTATCGGTATGGAACACCTCCTCGCCGGCAACCGCATCGAGGAGCTCGCCCATGCGCCGTGCCGGAGCGGCGGCGACGCCGGCCCGCGACAACGAGGCCACGACTTCGTCTCGCGTCATCCCCGACCACTCCGGATCGGCCAGCGCCCCCTCCACTCGCACCCACCCGTCGGCGGCGCGGTGGTAGCGGTCGTCCTCGGCCGGACCGGCATGATCGGTGCTCCCGAGCGCCGGTGCGGGCCGACCGTCGTAGCGCACCAGCGCGCCGGCTTGCAGCAGCGCCGACATACCCGCCAGCGAGGTCCACAGGCGCCGACCTTTCCCGGTGCGGGCCCTTGCGAACAGGGCGAGCCCGACAGCCACCGCACTCGTCGCCGCCGCCGTGACGTCGTTGACCGGCACCGTGAAGAACACCGGATCGCCGGCACCGCCCTGCGCCCCCATCATCCCGCTCATCGCCTGCAGCACCGGGTCGAACCCCGGCTCCTGACCCAGTGCGCCCCCTTCGCCGAAGCCCGTGACCGAGAGCGTGATGATCGCCGGGTTGACGGCCACGAGATCCTCGTAGCGCAGGCGCAGGCGACCGAGCACGCCGGGGCGGTAGTTGTCGATGACGACGTCGGCCTCGGCCACCAGCTCGAGCAGCGCTTGGCGACCGTCCGGGTGCTGGAGGTCGAGGGCGATCCCCCGCTGGCCCTTGTTGTAGGCGGCGAACCCCGGGCCGCGGAAGCTGTCCCCAGCCAACGGTTCCACTTTGATCACGTCGGCCCCAAGCTCGGCCAGCAGCGAGGCTCCGAACGGCCCGGCGATGATCGCCCCGAGATCGAGCACCCGCACCCCATCAAGCGGCCCCTGCTGATGGTTCGCTGCGCCGATACTGCTGGCTCCGCTCACGTGCCGGCTGCTCGCTGGCGCTCCCGACGCCGGCGTGAGTTGGTTCCGACCGCTTGTGCCGGTGGTGTCACCCTGAATCGGGTGGCCGGGCATGACGACGCCGTCGAGCTCGTGGCGCATGCCGATGGTGGCCAGCTGCGGGTGGTCGAGCCAGTCGTCGCGTGCAAGGAGCGGTCCCGCAGGGCAGCCGGCGGCGCGCAGGGCGTCGAGCCACTCCTGGCGCGGACGCGAGGCGAACACCGCAGCGATGGCGTCGATGACCCAGCCGGCGTGCTCAGGCAGGAGCATCGCCGCCCGGCCGCGTCCTTCGAGGCGCTCGTCGTCGAACAGGGCCGCGACTCCGAGCGTCTCGAAGGCGAGCTGCGTGAAGCGGGGTGTGAGCGCGGCGAGGAAGAGCCACTCGCCGTCGCCGCAGCGGTACGTGCGATAGAAGGGGACGGCGCCACCGCTGCCACCGCGTCTGGCCCCCGACACCGCCTCGACGGCGGCGCCGTCGAAGTTGCAGGCTGCGGCCGACGCCACCATCGCGCCATGGAGACCGCCAACGACCACCCGTTGGCCGAGCCCCGAACGTTCGCGCTCCACCAGCGCGGCCACGGCGGCGGCGGCGGCCCACACACCCTGCACCGTCACCAGGTGGGGGTAGATCGAGTCGACCGGCACGTCCTCCACCGAAGCCTGGCGGAGGGAC
>JBKJKM010000244.1:0-4303 GCA_046597375.1 Acidimicrobiales bacterium
GGCGTCGGGCCGGAGCAACTTCGCCTTGGCCATGGCTTCCTGGCCGTTGTGGGACACGTGGACGTCGAAGCCCTCGAGACTCAGATTGAGCTCGACATAGCGGGCGATGTCGAAGTCGTCGTCGACGACCAAGATGGTCTCGCTCGGTGCGTCGGTGCCCCCGTGGCCAGACGCTTCGCCCTGCGCCTCAGTGCTCATCCGATCAGGCTGCCCTGGTCCCGGCTTCCCTCAACCGCCGGGCGGCATCGGCTGGTGACGTCGAGCCGAAGATGGCACTGCCGGCCACGAAGATCGACGCGCCCGCGGACGCGACGACCGGCGCCGTGCGTTCGTCGATCCCGCCGTCGACCTGGATCGGCAGATCGAGTCCGAGCGCCTCGATGGCGTCGGCGGTCCGCCGGATCTTGGGGACGACCTCGTCCAGGAACGCCTGACCTCCGAAGCCCGGAAAGACCGTCATCAACAACAAGAGGTCGAGATCGGGAAGGAAGGCTTCGTAGTCCTCGAACGGCGTGTCGGGGTTGACGGCCAGGCCAACATCGAGGCCCAGACCGCGCATCTGGGTGATCAGTTCGGCCGTGCCTCCGACTTCGACGTGCACCGAGCAGCCGTTGGCCCCGGCGTTGGCGAATGCCTCGAGGTAGCGCTCTGGATTGGTGATCATCAGATGGCAGTCGAGGTACATCGAGGTGTGGGCCCGCAGCGACTTCACCACGGGTGGCCCGATCGTGAGGTTGGGGACGAAATGTCCGTCCATCACGTCCACGTGCAGCCAGTCAGCGTCGGCGGCGATGCCGTCGATGGCCTGGGCCAGCGCGGCGAAGTCCGCCGACAGGATGGACGGAGCGATGCGGATCACGTGGTGCCCACTTTATCGATCGCTGCGCTGCAGCCGAAGGACGTACATGCCGTCGCTGCCGATCGTCTGGGGCAGGAGGCGACCGCCTCGCCCGATCGGCTCCCATGGCGCCTCGGGCGGCGGAAGGGCCACGAGCTCCGGGTGGGACGCAGCGACCCACGCATCGATGTGTTCGGACTCGGCCAGGGTGAGGGTGCACACGCTGTAGAGGATGGTGCCGCCCGGGCGCACGAGCTCGGCGGCGGCGGCGAGGAGCTGGCGTTGCAGGGCCGACAGATCGTCGACATCGGAGGCCGAGATGCGCCAGCGGGCGTCCGGCCGGCGGCGCAGGACGCCGAGCCCGGAGCAGGGGGCGTCGATGAGGACACGATCGAAGGCCCCGGGCCGGAAGGGCGATCGGCGGCCATCCGCCACGTACGCCGCCACCTCGTCGCCCCGACGGAGCCGAGCGACGTTCTCCGCCACCAGGCCGGCCCGCGAGATGTTGGCGTCCCCCGCAGCCACGAGGGCGGGGCCACGCTGGCCGATGAGCGTTGCCTTGCCCCCGGGGGCGGCGCAGAGGTCGAGGATCCGCTCTCCTGGCTGGGTGTCGAGCAACCGGGCGACCTGTTGGGATGCCTCGTCCTGCACGTAGCCGTCGTCGCGCACGCTCACCGTCGCCGATTCGTTCATCTTGGCCAGCGCCGTGAGCGCCGCCTCCGGTCCGAGATCGGCGATCAGGCGGTCGACGATCCAGTCGGGGTAGCTCAGTCTCGTGGCGTCGTCGGGCCAGTCGCCGGGGGCGGGTGGGCCGGCGGCGGCCACCTTTCGCAGCACGGCGTTGACGAAGCCCTTGGTCTTTCCTTCGGCCAGCGACACCATCTCGCTGACCGCGGCATGAGGAGGGGTCTGGAGGAAGGCGAGCTGGTAGGCCCCGAGCCGGAGGACGCCGGCCACATCGTCGTCGACCTCCCGGAAGAGGAAGCGCTCCAGCAACCAGTCGCAGGCCCGCAACATCCTCGTGGTGCCATAGACCAGCTCGGTCACGAAGGCCCGGTCGCGCTCCTCGAGGCCCGATCGCGACAGGAGCGCCGGTACGACGAGGTTGGCGTAGGCGCCGTCGTCGATGCGCCGCAGCGCTTCGAGGGCGATGGCTCGGGGCGAGGCCCTCATGACGGGGCGACCCGCTCGCCGAAGACCTCTCCCGGCGCCGGGCGAGCGCCGTTGCGCCAGGCCGCAGCCGGCTGGGCCGCCTTGCCCTCGGCCTTGACCGTCACCAACTCGAGCCCCGTCGAGGCTCCGCAACCCAGCACGACGCCGTCCAGCATGCCGGGCGCCGGTCCCTCGGGCCGCGGTCGGGCCTCCAGCACCTGCAGGCGGTTGTTGCGGAAGGTCGTCCACGCCCGTCCCAGCCGGACGGTCCGCATCACCACGTCGGCCGGCTGCGCCAGATCGAGTTCCAGCTCGCCCGGATCGATCTTCGCGGCATAGGTGGGCTCCCCCGCCTGCGGCGTGGCCCGGCCGAGCCCGTCCCGCAGCCGGTCGACGAGCAGGGGCGTGCCCAATGCCACGAGTCGCTGCCGCAACCCCTCCAGCGTCTCGGTAGACCCGATCGGCGTCTTCACGCTGCCGTACACGGGGCCGGTGTCGAGCCCGGGGTCGAGGGCCATCAGGCAGACCCCCGTCTCGGCGTCACCGGCGAGAATCGCCCGCTCCACGGGTGCGGCTCCCCGCCACCGTGGCAGGAGGGAGAAATGGAGGTTCACCATGGGGACGGCATCGAGGACGTCGGGCTTGACCAGCTTCCCGAAGGCGACCACGACGCCGAGCTCGATGTCGAGCGCCGGGTCGACCACGTCGGCGACTCGGTCGGTTACCGCCAGTCCGTGCGCCGTGGCCGCCGCCTTGACCGGGCTGGGCACGAGCGCGCCGCCCCGCCCGCGCTTGCGATCGGGTTGCGTCACCACGAGCCGGATGTCATGACCCGCCGCCACCAGCGCCTCGAAGGGCGCGACCGCGGCCGCCGGCGTCCCGAGGAAGGCGAGCCTCAGGAGGACAGGTCCCGGTTGCGCAGGGCCTTCATGGCCGCCTTGCGCTGGTCGGCGTCGAGGTGCTCGAGCAGGAGCTTGCCGTCGAGATGATCGAGCTCGTGCTGGAACACCCGCGCCTCGAACTCGTCGGCCTCGATGGACACCTCGTTGCCGTCGAGGTCGTATCCCGTGAGGTGCACCTCTTTGGGACGAACGATCGGGAAGTACAGGCCGGGGACCGACAAGCACCCTTCCTCGTACTCCCACTCGCCGCGCTCGTCGGAGATCTCTGGGTTGAGAATCGTGCGGGCGCCGAGACCGTCGTGGAGGTCGTAGACGAAGAGCCGCTTCTGCACGCCGACCTGCGGGGCGGCGAGGCCCACTCCCGGTGCTTCGTACATGGTGACGACCATGTCGTCGACGAGCCGCAGGAGCGAGCCGTCCACGCTGGTGACCTCGGCGGCGCGCTGCTTGAGCACGGGGTCACCGAAGAGGCGGATGGCGTAGCCGGACATGGGCCAAAGGCTACCGTCGGCCGCGTGGGTTCCCCCAACGACGGCCCGCCCGACTCGCACTACTTCTCGGCCAAGCCGGCAGCGGCCTCGGAGCGCCGCACCCTGCGACTGCACTTGGCCGATCTCAGCCTCGACCTCGAGACCGACCGGGGGGTCTTCTCCGGCGAGCGGGTCGACACCGGGACCAAATTGCTCCTTGCCGAGGCGCCCGTCGATCGTGGCTTGGAGGGCGATGTCCTCGATCTCGGCTGTGGGTATGGGGCCATTGCCGTGACCCTGGCGCGCCGCATCCCGGGTGCCACCGTCTGGGCCCTCGACGTCAACGAGCGCGCGCTGGCGCTGACGGCCGACAACGCCCGATCGGCCGGCGTCAGCGACCGGGTGCGCGTCGTGCGCGTCGACGACGTCCCGCCGGACATCCGATTTTGCGCCATCTACACGAACCCGCCGATCCGCATCGGGAAACAACTCCTCCAGGAACTGCTCACGACCTGGCTCGCACGCCTGGCGCCCGAGGGCGTGGCCTGGTTCGTGGTGCAGAAGCACCTCGGCAGCGACTCGCTGGCGGCGTGGATGCGGGCGTCCGGGTACGGCGTGCGACGGCACTCCTCGCGCATGGGCTATCGCATCCTCGAGGTCCGCCCGTGACGGCCCGCAACCTGAGCGCCACCGAAGCGAAGCGACTCAATCGGGAATGGCGGCGCCGCACCGAACGTCCGCTGGCCCTCCTGCTCGACAGCGTGCAGACGCCCTACAACGTCGGCGCCATTCTGCGGACGGCGGCCTCGTTCCGTATCGAACACCTCTGGCTGGCCGGCGCCACGGCGACCCCCGACCACGAGAAGAGCTGCAAGACGTCTCTCGGCACCGAGCGCCTCGTGCCATGGTCGGTGGTGGCGACTCCCGCCGAAGGAGCAACG
>JBKJKM010000259.1:0-28961 GCA_046597375.1 Acidimicrobiales bacterium
GCCCGGGTACGAGCTCGCCGGACCATGGGACGTCGAGGTCGCCGAAGACGATGTCGTGCTCGACGTGGTGAACCGTGCCCAGCGCGGGTGGCTCGACATCGAGAAGGTCGACGCACAGACGGGAGCGGCCGTCGCTGGTGCCCGATTCACCGTGCATCGCGCGGACGGCGTCGCCGTGGATCCGTCCGCCGCCCTGCTCCCCGGCCGCTACACCGTCACCGAGGTGGAAGCCCCTCCGGGCTATCGACGGGAGACCGAGCGGCTGTTCGTCGAGGTGCGTCCCGGCGAACGAGCGGTGGCGCGGGTGGCGAACATGGGGTTGGCGACGATCGCGTTCCAGAAGCGTCCGGCGCTCGCCGGCGCCGTCTTCGTCGTCCGTGGCGACGGACCCGGCGCCGCCGAGCTGGGGCGCTGCACGACCGCCAGCGACGGACGGTGCGCCATCGCCGACCCGGTGGAGTCCGGTCGCCACATGTGTTGGGTCGAGGCGGTAGCCCCGGCCGGTTGGGGACTGGCCGAGGGTGCCTGCCTCGTCACGGGAGGCGCCGGCAGTCGCACGATCATCGAAGTCGACGAGCCTCCCCTCCCCTCGCCTCCTGGCCCTCCCGAGGTACTGGCGACGCCGTCGCCGTCGCCGACGCCGACCACGCCGACGCCGACCGCGACGACGCCACCACAGCCGCTGCCGTCCAGCCCGGCGCACCGAGTGCTGGCGCCCGTGCCGCCCGCACCGGTTCCGGCTGAGGCCCTCGAGCTCCCGGTGACCGGTGTCGACCTCATTCGCTGGAGTGGGCTTGGCGTCGCCCTCATCGGCCTGGGTCTGAGTCTGGTGGCCGCCGGCGTACCGTCACGAACCCGCCAGACGGAGGTGTTGTCGGCCGTTCCGGCCGAATCGTAGGGTCGCTTTGGCGGCGTGTGAACCCGCTCACTAGGCTCCCGCCCCGATGTCGGACTTCCTCCGGAGCTACCTGACGGTGGCGATCCTCGGGGGGGCCGCCTTGCTGCTCGTTGGCGCGATGTTGGGCGTCGGCAGCTTGATCCGGCCCCGCCGTCCGCAGCCTCAGAAGTACATCCCCTATGAGAGTGGTGTCGATCCCGTTGGTACCGGCTGGTCGCAGAGCCAGATCCGCTACTACGTGTTCGCACTGCTCTTCGTGCTGTTCGACGTCGAGGCCGTCTTCATCTTCCCGTGGGCGGTCCAGCTCGAGGCGCTGGGCGTGTTCGGCCTGGTCGAGATGATCGTGTTCATCGTCATCCTGCTGCTCGGCCTCGTCTACGCCTGGCGCAAGGGAGTCCTCCGATGGGTTTAGTCGAGAGCGGCAAGGTCCCCAAGCCCCTCACCTGGCTGTTGAACTACGGCCGGAAGTATTCGCTGTGGGTGTATCAGTGGGGCCTCGCCTGTTGCGCCATCGAGATGGGGGCCGCCTTCGGCTCGCCCCGCTACGACGTGATGCGCCTGGGCGTCATCCCGCTGCCGGCCAGTGCCCGCCAGGCGGATCTGGTCGTCATCTCAGGAACCGTCACCGACAAGATGGCCCCGCCCATTCGCCGTCTTTACGAACAGATGCCCGACCCGAAGTACGTGATCTCCATGGGCAGCTGCGCCAACTGCGGCGGCCCCTATTGGGACAGCTACTCGGTCACCAAGGGCGTCGATCAGATCATCCCCGTCGACGTCTACGTTCCCGGATGCCCGCCGCGGCCCGAGGCCCTCCTCGAGGGCATCGTCCTGCTTCAACAGATGATCCAGAACGAGAACATGGCCGACCGCTGGCGGGGCGAGCCCCTCGTCGTCGGCGGCGGACCCATCGCATGAGCGACGCCGGCGCGCCCGAGAACCCGACGCCCGAGGAGTCCTCCACGCCGGACGAGGCCCGTCCGATCGCCGACCTCGAGTCGCAGCCCGCCGGTGCCACGGGCGAGGACGTCCCCGAAGCCGCGCCCGCCCAATCGCCCGAGGGTGTCGCCGCCGACGAGGCGGTCCCGGCGGAAGCCGGCGCTGGCGCCGAGGCGCAGGCCACGCCCGAGGCTGATGTTCCCGCCCCCCGGGAGCCGGACGAGCTTCGTGATCCAATCGTGGCGGCGCTGGCCGCCGCGCTCGGCGACGCCGTCATCGGCTCTGAAGTCGCCCGCGGCGACGCCACGGTCCGCATCACCACCTCCGAGTGGCGCCGGGCGATCCAGTGGTGCAAAGACCACGGCTTCACCTACTTCTGCTTCCTGAGCGGTATCGACTGGCTCCCGAGCGCCGACGCCTTGTCGCGCTACGAGAACATCTACGCGGCTGTCGACCCCGATGCGGCCCCTGCGGACCTGCCGGAGATGGTGACCGGCGTCGCCGGAGGCGATACCCGCTTCCAGGTGCTGTGCCGGCTCTACGACGTCGAGCGCAAGGTCGGGATCAACCTGAAGGCCGATCTCGACGACGCCAACCCCGCCGTCGAGTCGATCACCGCCGTGTATCGCGGTGCCGACTGGCACGAGCGCGAGGCCTGGGAGATGTACGGGTTCGACTTCCCCGGCCACCCCGGCCTGCGCCACCTGTACCTGCCGGGCGAGTTCGAGGGCTTCCCCCTGCGCAAGGACTTCCCCCTGCTGGCCCGGGCCGTGAAGCCTTGGCCCGGCCTGGTGGACAAGGAACCGGTTCCCGGCGAGGACGAAGAAGTGGAGGCTCCGGCGTGACGATCACCGAGCACCAGCAGCAGGCCTACATCGCCGGGCAGGCGGCCGACGCCCGGATCCGCTTCGAGCTCGAGACCGAGGGCATGACCCTCAACATCGGTCCGCAGCACCCGGCCACCCACGGCACGTTGCGCATCGTCGTGCGCCTCGATGGCGAGCAGGTCGTCTGGGCCGACCCGGTCTGCGGCTACATGCACCGCGGCTACGAGAAGCTCTGCGAGGTCCGGAAGTATCAGCAGGTCACGACCCTCATCAACCGCATCGACTGGCTCGGCAGCTTCTGCAACGAGGTGCCGTTCATCCTCGCCGCCGAGAACCTCTATGAGGTCGAGGCACCGCCGCGCGCCCAGTGGATCCGCACGATCATGTTCGAGCTCGGGCGCATTGCCAACGTCGCCCTGTTCCTCGGCGACATGGGCGTGCAACTCGGGGCCATCACCCCGGTCTTCTTCGCCTTCCGTGACCGTGAGCACGTGCTCAACCTGCTCGAGTCGGCCACCGGCGGCCGCTTCCACCCCAACTACGACCGGGTCGGTGGCCTCAAGGAAGACCTCCCCAAGGGTTGGGTAGAGGAGTGCAAGTCGGCCATGGAGGGCATCCGCACCTTCTGCGACGAGATGGAGACGTTGCTCCTCGGCAACGAGATCTTCGCCGAGCGCTGCCGCGGCATCGGGGTCATCCCCCGCCAGATCGCCCTCGACTACGGAATCTCCGGCGCCAACCTTCGCGCCAGCGGCGTCGACTGGGACTTGCGTCGCGACAGCCCGAGTCCGCTGGCCTGGAAGGAGGTTGACTGGAAGGTCTGGACCCATCCGGATGGCGACTCCTACGCCCGCTACTGGGTACGTCTCCAGGAGACCCGCGAGGCCACCAAAATCGTCGACCAGCTCCTCGACGGGCTGCCCTCAGGGCCGGTGATGGCCAAGATGCCGGCCCGCTTGCGCGTCCCCCGCGGCGAGGCCTGGGTCAGCACGGAGAACCCGCTCGGCGAGATGGGCTACTACGTCGTCAGCGACGGCGGCCCGAGCGGACCGTTTCGGTGCAAGATCCGCACGCCGAGCTTCAACAACATCTCGATCGTCCCGTGGCTCCTGCGGGGCGTCTACGTCCCCGACGTGATCACGATCCTCGCCAGCCTCTACTTCATCCTCGGAGACATCGACCGGTGAGTTTCGTGCTGGCGCTGAGCTATCCGGTCGAGACGGCCATCAAGATGGGCGTGATGCTCGGGCTCGTTCCCGTCGGCGCGCTCGTCTTCGGCTACGTCTTCCTCTTCAAGATGATGAGCCACATGCAGAGCCGGCTCGGGCCGATGGAGGCCGGCTTCCACGGCACGCTGCAGCCGATCGCCGAGGGCATCAAGTTCATCCAGAAGGAAGATCTGATGCCGGACCAGGCGGACAAGCGCATCTTCGGCTTGGCCCCGATCATCGTCGTCCTGTCGACCTTCCTCATCTACGCCGTCATCCCGGCCGGACCCGACCTCGTGGTGTCCGACCTCGACACGGGCATCTTCTACGCCATGGCCGTCGGCTCGATCGGTGTCCTCGGCGTCTTGATGGCCGGGTGGGCCAGCGCCAACAAGTACTCATTGCTCGGTGCCCTGCGAGCGGCCGGCCAGCTCATCGCCTACGAGCTGCCGCTCGTCCTCGCCGTCGTGGGTGTCGTGATCCAGGCCGGCACCATGAGCCTCTCGGGCATCGTCCAGGCCCAGGCCACCGGCGAGATCTTTGGCTTCGGCGGCCTCGGCAACCCGTTCATCCTCACCCAGTTCGTCGGCTTCGCCCTCTTCATGATCGCCGCCCAGGCCGAGCTCACCCAGGCGCCGTTCGATATGCCGGTGGCCGAGTCCGAGCTGGTCGCCGGCTACATGACCGAGTACAGCGGCTTCCGATTCCTCTTCTTCTTCATCGCGGAGTTCGCCACCGCCTTCGGGCTCTCGGCCATCGCCGCCACCCTGTTCCTCGGCGGCTGGTTCTTCCCCGGTCTCGACGTCGACGGTGGCACCGGCAACTTCTTCGGTCCGCTGGTGCTCGGCGGGAAGCTGATGTTCGTCGCCTTCTTCATCTTCTGGTTCCGGTTCACCTACCCGCGCCTGCGGGAGGACCAGCTCCAGACGTTCGCCTGGAAGTACCTCATCCCGATCTCGCTGGTGAACATCACGGCGACCGCGATCCTGAAGGTGGTGTTCTAGGTGGCGAAACCGCAGCTGCCCGGCCTCATCAAGGGCCTCGGCGTGACCCTCGGAACGATGCTTCGCCCCGCCGTCACGGTGCAGTACCCGCACGTGAAAGAGGCACCCGCTCCGCGCGCACGTGGGGTCATCGCCCTGCTCGAGGACAATTGCACCGTCTGCATGCTGTGCGCCCGCGAGTGCCCCGACTGGTGCATCTACATCGAGGGCCACAACGACAAGGCGGCGCCGCGACGTGAGGGTGGCAAGCCGCGCACCGTCAACATCCTCGATCGCTTCGACATCGACTACAGCCTCTGCATGTACTGCGGAATCTGCGTCGAGGTCTGCCCCTTCGACGCCTTGTTCTGGAGCCCGGAGTACGAGTACTCGGAGCTGAAGATCGCCGACCTGTTGCACGACAAGCGCCGACTGGGCGAGTGGATGGAGACCGTCCCGGAGCCGCCAGCCTTCGAGGCCGGGTCCGAGGTCAAGGCCAAGAAGTACGCCAGCCCCGCCGCCGCCAAAGCCAAGAACGCCTGATCACGTGCTCGCCCAGAACATCACCTTCGGTGTCCTCGCGCTCGTGATGGGCGTGTCGGCGATCCGCGTGGTGACGACGAAGAACGTGGTGCACGCCGCCCTGTATCTCGTCCTGGTACTGGCTGGGGTGGCCGGCATCTTCATCCTGTTGGCGGCCGAGTTCCTGGCGATCGTCCAGGTGCTCGTCTACATCGGTGCGATCGTCGTGCTCTTCCTTTTCGGCATCATGTTGACGAGAGCCCCGATCGGGAAGTCGAACGAGCTCGACAACGACCAGCGATGGGTGGGCGCCACCGTCGGCCTCGGCCTCTTCGCTCTGCTGTCGGCGGTGCTCTACGACGGCTTCGGGCGCACGAAGCTCGACAACACCGAGGTCGCCCGGACGGCCGACGTCGGTCTCGCCATCTTCCAGACCTACGTGATCCCGTTCGAGGTCATCTCCGTGCTCCTGCTCGCCGCACTCGTCGGCGCCGTCGTCATCGCCCGGAGGGATTGACATGTACCTGATGCAATTCCTCCTCCTCGCGGCGTTCTTGTTCTGCGTGGGCGTGTACGGCGTCCTGGCCCGGAAGAACGCCGTGCTCGTACTCATGTCGGTCGAGCTGATCCTTAACGCCGTGAACATCAACCTGATCGCCCTCGGCGTCTATCGCGGGTTCGACCAAGCGATCATCGGTCAGGTCTTCGCGCTCTTCACCGTCGCCGTCGCCGCCGCCGAGGTGGGCATCGGCCTCGCCATCGTCCTGCTGATCTATCGCAACCGCGCCGACATCGACCTCACCCAGGTCGATCTGATGAAGGGCTGAGGGGCTCGGTGCTCGAGAACATCTGGCTCATCCCGGCCGTCACCGCGGCGTCGTTCTTCCTCATCCTGTTCTTCGGCAAGCGCGACCCCAACAAGGGCGCCACCATCGGAGTGCTCGCCCTCGGTCTGGCCTTCGCCTTCTCGTCGATCGCCGCCGTCGAATGGATCCAGCGCCCGGCGGACTTTGAGGTGGAGCCGGTACACCGTGTCGATTCCGCCGAGAAAGCGACAGCCGAAGAGCACAGCGCTCCGACGGTCAGCGGTGTCGCCAAGTCAGGCGTCGTACTGGCGTCCCTTGCGTCCGAGGAGCCGTCCGGCGAGGGCGAATCGGCGGAGGGCGGCAAGGAGGAGCACGAAGCCGAGCCGATCCGAGAACCCGTCAATCGGCGGTGGGAGTGGTTCAACAACGGACAGATCAAGATCTCGGCCGGCACGACGGCGGACGGCCTGGCCATCGCCATGGTGTTCGTGGTCAGCCTCATCTCGCTGCTCGTGCACATCTTCTCCTTCAGCTACATGCACGGCGACGAGCGATTCACGCACTACTACGCCGCCCTGAGTCTCTTCACGACGGGCATGTTCGTGCTCGTCACGTCGAGCAACACCCTCCAGGCGCTGTTCGGGTGGGAGATGATGGGGCTCTGCTCCTTCATGCTCATCGGGCACTGGTGGGATCGCGACGGCAACAAGAACTCCAACGCGGCCTTGAAGGCGTTCTTCACCACCCGCACCGGAGACGTGGGCCTGCTTGTCGGCATCTCCATCCTCTTCTTCGCCGCTGGAGAGACGTTCGACATCCAACGGATCAACGACGCTGCGCTCTCCGGTTCGATCAGCCACGGGGTGCTCCTGGCCGCAGCCGTCGCACTGTTCATCGCCGCCATCGGCAAAAGCGCCCAGTTTCCCCTGCACACCTGGCTCCCCGATGCGATGGCCGGGCCGACGCCGGTTAGTGCCCTCATCCACGCCGCCACGATGGTCGTTGCCGGCGTGTACCTGATCGCTCGCCTCTATGGGGTGTTCTGGGAAGCCTTCGACATCGCCGGCGGAGGGTTCAACCCAATCGCGCTCATTGGTGGCATCACGATCCTCATCGCCGCTGCGCTGGCTTTCGTCCAGCGCGACATCAAGAAGGTGTTGGCCTACTCGACGGTGAGCCAACTCGGCTACATGGTGATGGCGCTCGGTGTCGGTGCGTGGACGGCGGCCGTCTTCCACCTCTTCACTCACGCGTTCTTCAAAGCGTGTCTGTTCCTCGGCGCCGGGTCGGTCAGCCACTCCGGTTCCCATCACTCCTTCGACATGATCGACGACATGGGTGGGCTCAAGGACAAGATGCCCTGGACGTTCCGCACGTTCGTCATCGCCACCCTCGCTCTGGCCGGCGTGCCGCCGCTGGCTGGGTTCTGGTCGAAGGACGAGATCCTGCTCGGGGCGGGTGAGAACGGCTATGGCTTCTTCCTCGTCGTCGGCCTGCTCGGGGCCTTCATGACGGCGGCCTACATGACGCGCTGCATCTACCTCACCTTCTTCGGCGAGCCCCGGGGCGCGGCCGCCCATCACCATCCGCACGAGTCGCCGCCCCTGATCGTCGTCCCGCTGCAGATCCTGGCCGTCTTCTCCATCTTCGCCGGCCTCCTCAACTCGCCGATGGTGCACGAACTCTTCGGCCAGTGGACGGAGAACCAGACGGTGCTCAGCGCCGGCGTCGCCCATCACGAGTTCTCGATCTCCACGGCGGCGTTGTCGGTGGCCATCGGCCTCGGCGGCATCCTCACCGCCGGCCTCTACTACTGGCGCGGTCTGCGGTTCCCGATCACCTCCGAGGGCACCGGAAAGCCGTTGTACAAGCTCCTGCAGCACAAGTACTACCTCGACGACCTGTACGAGGGCGTCATCGTCAAGGGCATCCGCGAGCCGATCTCGAATGGTGCGTACTGGATCAACCAGAACGTGATCGACGGGGTCGTGAACGGGGTCGGCGTCGCGGCGCGCGGCCTGGCGAAGTTCGTCTACGAGGTCATCGACCAGAAGGGCGTCGACGGCATCGTGAACGGCGCCGGCCACGCTTCGGAGGGCTCAGGCAGCCTCCTCCGCCACATCCAGACCGGCCGCGTACAGCAGTACGCAGCCCTCATGCTCGGTGCCGTCGGCGTGTTCGCACTCGCCCTCGTGCTGATGTAAAGGGAGCAGAACCCACACCATGAACACCTTCGACGAGCTGGCGCTCACGCTTGCGGTCTTCCTGCCGCTGGTGGGTATCGCCATCATCGCGATCATTCCGAGGGCGAACGAGGAGCTCCACAAGATCGTCGCCCTAACGACGAGCCTGGTGACCCTCGGCGTCGGCGTCGGCATCCTCCTGCGGTTCGACTACGACAACACGCGGGCGGCGCAGTTCGAGGTCAACCGAGGTTGGATCGACGTCATCAACAGCCGCTACCACGTGTTCATCGACGGGATCTCGCTGCCGCTGCTGATCCTGTCGATGTTCATCACGGTGCTCTGCATCATCTACTCGTGGGACCACTTCCCGGAGCCCCACAACCCGAAGGCCTTCCTCATCCTCATGCTTGTGCTCGAGGTGGGCATGAACGGCACCTTCGTGGCCGAGGACTTGATCCTCTTCTTCGTCTTCTTCGAGCTGGTGCTGCTGCCGATGTACTTCATGATCGGCGTCTGGGGCGGCGCCAACCGCCAGTACGCCTCGATCAAATTCTTCCTCTACACGCTCTTCGGATCGGCCTTGATGATCCTGAGCTTCCTGGCGCTGTACTTCCTGGGCGGCAACACCTTCGACATCCCCGAGCTCATAGCCAACGGCTCCGCCATCGCCAAGGGCACCCAGGTGCTGATCTTCGGCGGCCTGTTCATGGGCTTCGCCATCAAGGTGCCGATGTTCCCCTTCCACACCTGGCTGCCGGATGCGCACACCGAGGCGCCGACGGTGGGGTCGGTGATCCTCGCCGCCGTCCTCCTGAAGCTGGGCACCTACGGCTTCATCCGCATCGCACTGCCAATCCTCCCGGATGCGGCGCGCGAGTGGGCGCCCTGGATCGGCGGCCTGGCCGTCATCGGCATCATTTACGGCGCCCTCGGCTGCCTGGCGCAGAAGGATCTGAAGCGGCTGATCGCCTTCTCTTCCGTCGCCCACATGGGCTTCGTCATGCTCGGCATCGCCACGCTCACCGACTACGGCATCAACGCCGCCGTGTTCGGCATGGTGGCGCATGGACTGATCACCGGCATGCTGTTCTTCGTCGCCGGTTCGATCGGCGAGCGCTTCCACACCCGGGAAATCGCCCGGCTCGGCGGTCTCCTCAAGCAGGCACCCCACCTCGGCTGGATCCTGGGGTTCTGCGCCTTCGCCTCGCTCGGTCTCCCCGGACTAGCTGGCTTCTGGGGCGAGTTCCCCGCCATTCTCTCGGCTTACCAACCAGCCGAGGGTCTGCCCGTCGGCCTGTTCCGCGGCTACATGGTCATCGCCTCCATCGGCACGGTGTTGGCCGCGGGCTACTTGCTCTGGATGTTCCAGCGCACGGCGTTCGGGCTGCCAAAGGCCGAGTTCGAGAACGCGCACATCCACGACGTCCATGGGCCTGAATGGATCGCCTGGACGCCGATGCTCGTCCTCATCCTCGTGCTCGGTGTTTTCCCCGGCCTGCTCTTCCAGGTGACCGACGGCGCGGTGCAGAAGGCCACCGCCGCCTTCGCCGACTCGGACGCGGGCGGGGAGTAGGCACGCGTGTTGGCGACGCTCTTGGCGCAAGCACAGCAAGCGGGCCTCGAGTTCGTCGCGCCGCACCTCGACTACGCCGCATTGGCACCTGAGCTCGTGCTCACCGGTGTCCTCGTCGCCGTGCTCTTGCTCGACCTCTTTCTCGACGAGACGCAGAAGTACCTCATCCCGAGCGTGGCCAGTTTCGGCGTCCTCGCCTCGATCTTCCCGATCATCTACCTGGCTCTCGAGGGCGACGACGTCCGCGAGATGTTCTCCGGCGCCTATGTGTCCGACAACTTCGCCCTCGTGCTCAAAGCGCTGTTCCTCGGGTCGGCGTATGTCGTGTTGTTGATGTCCAACCGGTACATCGAGGAAGGCGACTACTACTCGAGCGAGTACTACTTCATGCTCCTGTCGTCGCTCCTCGGCATGGTGATCATGGCCTCGTCGCGCGACCTGATCACGATCTTCGTCGCCCTCGAACTGCTCTCGATCCCCGCCTACCTGTTGGCCGGGTGGCGCAAACGTGACCTGAAGAGCAACGAAGCGGCGCTCAAGTACTACCTGCTCGGTGTGCTCTCCACCGGCGTGATGCTCTACGGCATGTCGCTCATCTTCGGGGCCACCGGCGCAACCATCCTCGACGACATCCGGGAGGAGCTCGTCGGCGCAGGGCAACTCGACGCCGTGGTCACGCTCGGCATCTTCTTCATCATCGTGGGGTTCGCCTTCAAGGTCTCCGCCGTCCCGTTCCACTTCTGGGCCCCCGACACCTACGAGGGCGCGCCGACACCGGTCACCGCCTTCTTGTCCGTGGCCTCGAAGGCGGCCGGGTTCGTCGCCCTCATGGAACTGATCTACGTCGGGTTTCGCGGGCAGGCCGACGTGTGGGCCCCCGTCTTCTGGGTGCTGGCCGCCCTCTCGATGACCGTCGGCAACCTCATCGCCCTGCGCCAGACGAACATCGTCCGGATGTTGGCCTACTCCTCCGTGGCCCAGGCCGGCTACATCCTGGTGCCTTTCGCCGTGGCCGGCGACGAGCTGCGTGCCGCCCAGTCGGCTCAGTCGGCGACGATCATCTACCTCCTCATCTACTCCGCCATGAACCTCGGCGCTTTCGCCATCGTGTTGGCCGTGGCCCGCAAGACGCGCTCGGGGGAGATCTCCAGCTTCGGCGGGCTCTTCCAGTACGCCCCAGGCCTCACCGTCGTGATGACGGTGTTCCTTGCGTCGCTGGCCGGTGTGCCGCCGGCGGGCGGCTGGTTCGCCAAACTGGCCGTGTTCCGATCGGTGCTCGACGCCGGCACTCCCTGGGCCATCGCCCTCGGCGTGATCGCCGCCGTCAATTCGGTGATCGCGGCGTTTTACTACTTCAACATCGCGCGCGAAATGTGGGTCTCGCCCGTGCCCGACGAGGACCGCACACCCATCCAGGTGCCGGCTGCGCTCGGCGCGGCCCTCGGAATCACCGTCGTCGTCGTCCTCGTGGTCGGCGTGTTCCCCGGGATCTTCGCCGACCTCGGAGACGCAGCTTCGCTGGTCAGGTGACCGTCGGGCCGGCAATGGCTGCGGTGCGCGAACGCATCCGGCGCCTCGGCCCGATCCCGTACGACCAGTACCTCGAGCTGGCGCTCTACTCGCCCGACGGGGGCTTCTACTCCTCGGTCGGCGAGGCCGGTCGCGACGGTGACTTCCTCACCAGTCCGGAGCTCGGGCCGCTGTTCGGTGCCGTCCTGGCCCGCGCCATCGACTCCTGGTGGGAGGAGCTCGGGGCGCCGGATCCGTTCGTCGTCATCGAATCCGCCGCCGGCGTTGGCACCCTGGCCAAGGCCGTGTTGGCGGCGGAGCCCGTATGCGCTCCGGCGCTGCGCTATCTGCTCGTCGAGCGGTCGCCGAGGTTGCGCGAGCGCCAGCCCTCCGTGTTGGCCGTCGAGCCTGCAGCCACTGTTCTGGGACCAATGGGCCCCGCCGATGACGAGGACGACGACGGCGCACCGGTGCTCCCTGGTGGTGGACCACGCGTCGCGTCGCTGGGGGAGCTGCCGGTCGGCCCCTTCACCGGCGTCGTCATCGCCAACGAGCTGCTCGACAACCTGCCCTTCACCTTGTTGGAGCGCACGGCGAGGGGTTGGTGTGAAGTTCGGGTGGGCGAGTCCGGGGTCGACCCCGACGTCCTGGTCGAGGTCCTGACGCCGGCCGGACCAGCCGACGTCGAGGTGGCCGACCGGCTCGTCCCCGAGGCACCGATCGGGGGACGCATCCCACTCCAGTCCGACGGCGTCGAGTGGCTTCGTGCGGCGCTGCGCGCCCTGCACCGGGGTCGCGTCGTGCTCGTCGACTACGCCTCGTCGACTCCCGATCTCGCCCTGCGCCCGCAGGACGAGTGGTTCCGCACCTACCGTGGCGGTCAGCGCGGCGGGGCCCCGCTCGATCGACCTGGCAGCCAGGACCTCACCGTCGAGGTGTGCGTCGACCAACTGGCGCGCGTGCAGGCACCGGCCTTCGACCGATCCCAATCCGACTTCCTGGCTGCCCATGGGATCGGCGATCTCGTTGCCGATGCCCGCGCCGCCTGGGAAGCGTCGGCGGCGCGTCCTGATCTTTCGGCGCTCAAGGCCAGGAGCCGCGTCGACGAGGCTGCAGCCCTCCTCGACCCGACGGGCCTCGGCGCCTTCCGCGTCCTCGAGTGGACGGTGGGCTGACCGGACAATCTGGTGGTGGCCGGTAGCCTGCCCCCGTGCCTCGGCGGATCGTCACCCTGCTGTCCCTGTTCGCTCTCCTCACGACCGGCCTCGTGATGGCCACGACCGGGCCGGCCACGGCCGCCGGCGACGACACCGTCATCACCTTTGGCGACGCTCCGTTCGCTGGTTCGACCTCCGGGATGGCGCTCACCCAGCCGATCGTCGGAATCGCCGCCAACCGCGTCGGGACCGGCTATTGGCTCGTTGCCCGCGACGGTGGGATCTTCTCCTTCGGTGCTGCGGCCTTCCACGGTTCGACCGGCGACATCCGGCTCAACCAACCGATCGTCGGCATCGCCGCCACCCGCACCGGCAACGGCTACTGGATGGTCGCCAGCGACGGAGGCATCTTCGCCTTCGGCGACGCAGCCTTCCTCGGCAGCATGGGAGGCACCCCCCTGAACCGACCGATCGTCGGGATGGCCACGACGCCGAGCGGCAACGGGTACTGGCTCGTCGCATCCGACGGCGGGATGTTCACCTTCGGCGATGCCGGGTTCTTCGGCTCAGCCGCCGGCGAGCGCCTCGGCCGTCCGATGGTCGGCATGGCCGCCACTCCCGATGGCGGCGGTTACTGGCTCGCCGCCGGTGATGGCGCCACGTATAGCTACGGCAATGCGCCGTACCACGGCAACGCGCCAGGCAACGAGCTGATCACGGGTGTGATCACCACAACCACCGGCAAGGGCTATCGCATGGTCGGCCAAGGCGGTGGGGTCTACACGTTCGGTGACGCCACATTCGAGGGCTCGGCGAGCGGTGCCGTCCCTTCGGGCAAGGTCGCCCTCGGCATCGTGGGAACCCCGACTGGGCGTGGGTACTGGGTGGCCACCGGCGACGTGCCGCTGGCGCCGGGGTCGACCGGATCGGGTGTGTCCAACCTGCAGGCCCGGCTCGACGCCCTCGGCTACTGGGTGCCCGTCGATGGCCGCTTCGGCGCCCTCACGACCCAGGCGTTGTACGCCCTCCAGAAGTCGGCTGGCATCCCGCGCACGGGCAACTTCGACGCGGAAACCGCTCGCGCCCTCGACGCCGGCGCACTGCCGACTCCCCGCAGCACGAGCGGTTACGTGGGCGAGGTCGACAAGACACGACAGGTCCTGATGCTCGTGAGCAACGGACGCATCGTGCGCGTCATCAACGTGTCGACCGGCAACGGGGCCCGCTACCGATCTGGCAGTGGCACGGCTGTAGCCATCACGCCCGAGGGCAACTTCACCATCCAGCGCCAGATCAACGGCCTGCGCGTGTCCGAGCTGGGCGAGCTGTTCCGACCCAAGTACTTCACCGGCGGGTATGCCATCCACGGCTCGCCGAGCATCCCGCCCTTCCCGGCATCCCACGGTTGCGTGCGGGTTTCGAACGGCGCCATCAACTTCCTGTGGGACACCGGGGCGCTCAACCTCGGCACCCCGTTGCTCGTCTACTCGTAGCCCGACCCCAAGGAGCACCCATGCCGCAGGTCGTCCGTGGGGTGGTGGCCCGGGAAAAGGGTGCCCCCGTCTCCGTCGAGAGCATCGTCGTCCCCGAGCCCGGGTCGGGCGAGGTCGTGGTGGCCATCCAGGCGTGCGGCGTCTGCCACACCGACCTGCATTATCGGGAGGGCGGCATCAACGACGAATTCCCCTTCTTGCTCGGCCACGAAGCCGCCGGTCTCGTCGAGTCGGTCGGCGACGGTGTGACCGGCTTGGCCGCTGGCGACTACGTGGTGTTGGCGTGGCGGGCACCATGTGGGGATTGCCGCTCGTGCCGGCGGGGGCGGCCGTGGTACTGCTTCTCGAGCCGCAATGCGTCGCAGCCGATGACGCTCGAGGACGGCACCGCCCTGAGCGCCGCCCTCGGCATCGGCGCCTTCGCCGAGAAGACCCTCGTGGCGGCGGGGCAAGCGGTGAAGGTCGACCCGGCAGCTCGACCTGAGGCGGCCGGATTGATCGGCTGTGGGGTCATGGCCGGATGGGGCGCGGCGATCCACACCGGCGGCGTCGGCCGCGGCGACACGGTGGCCGTCATCGGCTGTGGTGGAGTCGGCAACGCCGCCATCGCTGCGGCCGTCCTCGCCGGCGCCCGCCAGGTGATTGCCGTCGACGTCGACGCCCGCAAGCTCGAGTGGGCGCGGGGGTTCGGCGCCACCGACCTCGTCGATGCGTCGAAGGAGGACACGGTGGATGCCGTGAGAGCCCTGACCGACGGAAACGGGGCCGATGTCGTCATCGAGGCCGTAGGCCGACCCGAGACCTACCGCCAGGCGTTCTTCGCACGCGACCTTGCGGGCACCCTCGTCCAGGTCGGAGTCCCAACGCCGGATATGACGATCGAGTTGCCGCTCATCGAGTTGTTCGGCCGGGGCGGCGCCCTGAAGTCGTCGTGGTACGGCGACTGCCTCCCGAGCCGCGACTTCCCGATCCTCATCGACCACTACCTGCGAGGCCGCTTCGATCTCGACGGGTTCGTCAGCGAGATCATCGGCCTCGAGGACGTCGAAGGGGCGTTTGCCAAGATGACCCGCGGCGAGGTCCTGCGCTCCGTCGTGAGCTTCTCGCGATGACCGCCCGCATCGACCGCGTCGTCACCAGCGGCATCTTCTCCCTCGACGGAGCCGACTTCGAGGTCGACAACAACATCTGGTTGATCGGCGACGACGACGAAGTGCTGATCATCGATGCCGCCCACGATGCCCAGCCGATCATCGCCGCCGTCGCCGGGCGCCGGGTGGTCGCCATCATCTGCACTCACGGGCACAACGATCACGTCAACGCAGCTGCGGCGCTGGCCGAAGCCGTCGACGCGCCCGTTGCTGTTCACGACGACGACCGGTTCCTCTGGGACGTCGTCCACCCCGACCGCGCCCCCGACCGCAACATCGTTCACGGCGAGGTGTTCGAGGTGGCGGGGCTCGAACTCGTGGTGCATCACACGCCAGGCCACTCGCCCGGTGGCGTATGCCTGCACGCCGATCGTCTCGACACCGTCTTTTCGGGCGACACGCTCTTCCAAGGTGGGCCGGGGGCCACTGGCCGCTCCTTCTCCGACAAGGCGACCCTGCTGGCTTCGATCGAGCGTGCGCTCTTCGTGCTGCCGGTCGACACCGTCGTCCGCACCGGGCACGGCGAGAACACCACCATCGGCGCCGAACGCTCCGCCTTTGTCGCCGGCGAGCCCAACTGGCAGCTGTAGGGGGACCGTCCTCGCGGGCCCGTCGCTAGTCTCGGGCCCATGCCCGCAGAGCCCACGATCGAGGCCTACCTCTTGGAGGAGCGGACCTTCCCGCCGCCGCCCGAGTTCGCCGCTGGCGCACTGGTCGCCGACCGTTCGATGTACGAGCGTGGCGCCGCCGACCCCGAGGCCTTCTGGGCCGAACAGGCGGCCGAGCTCGAGTGGTTCGAGCCGTGGACCTCGGTGTGTGAGTGGAAGCTCCCGTTCGCCGAGTGGTTCGTCGGCGGCTCGCTGAACGTGTCGGTCAACTGCCTCGATCGCCACGTCGCCGCCGGTCTGGGCGATCGGGTTGCGTTCCACTGGGAAGGCGAGCCCGGCGACACCCGCACCATCACGTACGCCGAGCTCCTCGACGAGACGCAACGATTTGCCAACGTCTTGAAGGCCCTCGGCGTCGAGCGCGGCGATCGGGTCAACATCTATCTGCCGATGATTCCTGAGGCGGTCGTCGCCATGCTGGCGTGCACCCGAATCGGCGCGCCGCACAGCGTCGTGTTCGGCGGGTTCAGCGCCGAGGCGTTACGCGACCGCATCAACGACGCCCAAGCCAAGGTCTTGATCACAGCCGACGGTGGATACCGGCGCGGTTCGGCCAGCCCGCTGAAGCCGAATGCCGATGCCGCCGTCGCCGGGGCCCCGACGATCGAGCACGTCGTCGTCGTCCGGCGCACGGGGAGCGACGTCGCCATGACCGACGGTCGCGACCACTGGTACCACGAACTGCTGGCGACGGCCGAGCCGACCTGCGAGCCCGAGCACATGGACAGCGAGGACCTGCTGTACCTGCTGTACACGTCGGGGACGACCGGGAAGCCCAAGGGCATCATGCACACGACCGGTGGCTATCTCGCGCAGGTCGCGTTCACGCACAAGTACGTGTTCGACCTGCATCCCGAGACCGACGTCTATTGGTGCACGGCCGACATCGGGTGGGTCACGGGCCACAGCTACATCGTCTACGGACCACTGGCCAACGGGGCCACCAGCGTCATCTACGAGGGCACTCCCGACACGCCTGGCAAGGACCGGTTCTGGGACATCGCCGAGCGCTACGGCGTCACGCTCTTCTATACAGCGCCGACGGCCATCCGGACGTTCATGAAGTGGGGTACCGACCTCCCGGCCGGCCACGACCTGTCGAAGCTCCGGCTCCTCGGGAGCGTCGGTGAGCCCATCAACCCCGAGGCCTGGATGTGGTACCAGGAACACATCGGTGGTGGGCGCTGCCCCATCGTCGACACGTGGTGGCAGACCGAAACCGGCGCCATCCTCATCGCACCGATGCCCGGGGTCACCACCACCAAGCCGGGAAGCGCCACGCACCCCCTGCCCGGCATCTCGGCCGAGTTGGTCGACGAGGACGGCAGGTTGGTCGAGGTCGGCGGCGGCTACCTCACATTGACCCAGCCCTGGCCGGCCATGTTGCGCGGCATCTACGGCGACCCCGACCGGTACCGCGAGACGTACTGGAGCCGTTTCGACGGCCGCTACTTCGCTGGCGACGGCGCCAAGCTCGACGACGACGGCTACCTCTGGCTGCTGGGTCGCGTCGACGACGTGATGAACGTCTCGGGCCACCGCGTCTCGACCACCGAGGTCGAGTCGGCCCTCGTCGATCACCCATCGGTCGCCGAGGCCGCCGTCGTCGGGGCCAAGGACGACACCACCGGACAGGCGATCATCGCCTACGTGACCTTGAAGGGCGGCCACGAGACCAGCGAGGCACACGGCCAGTTATTGCGCGGGCACGTCGCCACCAAGATCGGCGCCATCGCTCGTCCCAAGACGATCATCTTCACCGACGACCTCCCGAAGACCCGCAGCGGCAAGATCATGCGTCGCCTGCTCCGCGATGTGGCCGAGGGACGCGCCCTCGGTGACACGACCACGCTGGCCGACGCGTCCGTGGTCGAAGAGATCAAGCGCCGGGCCGAGTCGGCGCCGACCGAGGAGTGAGCGAAGCGCGACAGGTCATCGTCCCCGACAACTGGCGCTGGCGCTCCGGTCCCATCGAGGCCGGCGCGGCCGTGGTCTTCGACATCGACGGCGTGCTCTCCGAAGCGGCCGGCCGCCAGCACTTCATCGAGGGCGGTGGCGGGCGCCGGAAGGACTGGGACGCGTTCTTCGAGGCGTGCGGCGACGATCCGCTCATCGAGGAGGTCGGGCGTCTCCTCGAGCTCCTCGACCCGGGCCTGCAGATCCTGTTGCTGACGGGTCGGCCGATCTGGGTGCAGCCCCAGACCCTGGCGTGGCTCGACCACTACGAGCTCCGGTGGGACTGCCTCGTCATGCGCGATTTCGGGGACTACATGGCCGCTCGCGAGTTCAAGCGCTGGACGATCGGTGACTTTCGCCGATACGGCTTCGACCTCCGCCTCGCCTTCGAGGACGACCCTCGGAATCGCGACATGTTCCGCGAGGAAGGCATCCCCTGCGTGTACATCCACAGCGGGTACTTCGACCGGTAGTTCGTTCGCTAACGTCTCGTTCCAAGACAAGGCGGTGGACATGAAGCGTTTCGTTGTGCTGGTCGCGCTGGTGGCGCTCCTCGGAGCGTCGTGCGGAGGCGGCGATGAGGGGAACGATGGAGCGGCCTCTGGAGGGGGGACCGAGCGAACCGTGTTGGTCGACTATCGCCACGACGAGTTCGCCTCGGCATTCCTGCAGTACTACCCGGAAAAGCTGAAGATCCGCCCGGGCGACTCGGTCAACTTCCGACAGGCCTGGACGGGCGAGCCCCATAGCGTCACCTTTGGCAAGGTGGTCGACGAGTTCATCGAGCTGTTCCCCGAGTTCCGGGAGTACGAGTCGGTCGAAGCAGCCATCGCAGGTGGAGTGAGCCAGGCCGTGATCGACCGGTTCACTGATGTGTATTCCAAGTTCCCCGCGATGTCGGAGGGCTTCGAGATCGCCGCCGCCGGTGCGGAGCCATGCTTCGTCGAGGATCTCGCCGATGTGCCGGTGGTGCGCGATGTCGAGACTGATGCGGTGCTGATCGATGCGAAGTGCCCGAGTCGCGGCAAGCCGCTGCCGCCGTTCACCGGTCGGGCGGCGCTCTACAACAGTGGCTTCATCCCGTACTCGGGGGAGGGGGGTAACAGCTTCGACCTCGCCATCGCCGAGGACGCCACACCCGGCACGTACCAGTACTTCTGCAACTACCACTTCATCTTCATGGGCGGTTCGATCGAAATCGTGGAATCGAGCGCCGCCATCCCGTCGCAGGATGCCGTGTCGAAGCTCGCCCGCGAGGAGATCAAGGCCGACGCCGCCGGCGCACTCGACAAGATGCGCGAGGCGAGGGCGGCCAAGGTCGGCGCCAAGGTGCCCGGGGTGTCGTACGAGGGAGAGGAGGCACCGGCGGTCGAGCTGCCGCTCGCTGGCCGGGCCACGCCGGAGGACACGCCGGTCATCATCAACGAGTTCCTGCCGAAGTCGAACACGGCGAAGGTCGGGGAGAAGGTCACGTGGACGTTCGACGGGTCGACCCACACCGTCAGCTTCAACGTTCCCAAGTACTTCCCCATCTTCACCGTCGATCCGAAGACGAAGGAGGTCACGTGGGATCCGAAGTCCAACCAGGTCGTCGGCTTCGATGTCCCGAAGAGCGATCGTGGCCCCCACCCGGGTGATGGGCCACCCATGCCCCGAGCCATCGACGCCGGAAAATGGGATGGTAAAGGCGGGTTCCACTCCTCGGGCGCCCTGAGCCCTGGTGACAGCTTCTCCGTCACCTTCACCAAACCGGGGTCGTACCCTTATGCCTGCGTGCTGCATCCGCAGATGGTGGGAACGCTGACCGTCAAGTCCTGAGTACCATCGGCGCGGGGCGCGCGGGCGCCCGGAGGTGGAAGGCGGCAGCATGAGGAGACACTGCCTGGTTGCGGCGGTCCTGGCCCTGGTGGCCGGTGCCTGCGGTGACGGTGCTGGCAGCGACACGGCGGCGAGCGGCGAGGGCGAGGAGCGCACCGTGCTCGCCGACTACCGCCACGACGAATTCGCTTCTGCCTTTCTCCGGTACTACCCAAAGCAGATCACCGTGCGCCCCGGCGACTCCGTCCGCTTCAAGCAGGCCTGGACCGGTGAGCCTCACAGCGTGACCATGGGAAAGGTCGTCGACGGCATGTTCGCGGCAGGTGAGCGGTTCGAGGCCTACGAGTCCGAGGACGAGGCGCTCGCCGGCGGCGAGACGCCGGAGACGATCGCAGAGTTCCTGAGCTCGGCGGCCAAGGTCCCAGGAATGACGGACTACAAGGGCTACGAGCTCTACCAGCCCGGCGCCCGCCCCTGTTACGTCGATGACGTCGACGATGTGCCGGAGTGGAGCGACCCGGCGACCGAGGAGATCGACCCGGTCGCGAAGTGCCCGGATCCGGATCGGCGTCAACCGGCCTTCACGGGTCGCCAGGCGCTCTACAACAGCGGGTTCATCGCCCCGGACGGCGAAGGTGCGAACACCTTCGTCGTGCCGGTGGCGGCGGACGCCGACCCTGGCACCTACAACTATTTCTGCAACTACCACTGGACGAACATGAGCGGCACGATCGAGATCGTTGCCCCGAATCAGTCCATATCCTCGCAGCAGGCGGTGAGTCGACAGGCTCGCAAGGAGATCGAAGCCGACGCCAAGGGGGCGCTGCAAAAGGTCGAGGAGGCCAAGGCGGCCAAAGGCTCGGTCGACGATCTCGATCTCCCCCTTGCCGGTCGGGAGGGCGACGAGGACTTCACCGTGATCGTCAACGAATTCCTGCCACGAAAGGTGACGTCCAAGGTGGGGGAGAAGGTCACCTGGACCTTCGACGGCATCACCCACACGGTCAGCTTCAACGTTCCCAAGTACTTCCCGATCTTCACGCTGGAGAAGAGCGGTGAGGTGGTCTGGAACCCGAAGTCGTTCAAGCCGATCGGCTGGACGGTGCCAGACGCCGCCGAGCCTGCAGGGCCGGAGGACGAACCCGAACCACGAGCCATCGACGTGGGGAAGTGGGACGGCGGCGGCGGCTTCCACTCCTCGGGTGCCGTCCGCCCGGGCGAGACGTTCTCGGTGACGTTCACCAAGGCCGGCACCTATCCCTTCGCTTGTGCCCTGCACCCGCAGATGGTCGGCACCCTGACGGTGAAGTAAGTGGTGCACGCGCGTCTTCGCTCACGCCTGCCCGATTTCTGCCGATCAGGACACATGCGTTCGGCTGGCAACCGGCCATGGGCCAGAGCGGGCGATGAAGAGGTGGGCAGATAGACACGATCGCCAAGCCCTTCCGGCACGAACCGGGTGGTTCCGACGAGACCTCGTCGACGATCGGCGCGCCACTGCCATCGGCGATTGACCCGTCGGTGTCGGCTGGGCCCAGGGGGGTCGCCCATCGTGCGGGCAACGTGGCCTTCCTGGTCTTCTTCGTCGCATACTTCGGGTTCGCCATCGGGGTTCTGGCCTTGGGAGCCGCATCCTTCGTCGCCTCCCGCTCGCCCGGATTCCACGACCAACTCCACGTGTGGGCCCTCTCGGAGGACACCCTCGGTCGGCTCGGGCTGCGAGCGGCGGACACGAGCCACCGGGTGGAGTCCATCCCGTCCCTGGCGCTCGACTACGGCTTCAGCCTCTTCAACCTCGCGCTCGCCGCCTTCTTGGTCTTCCTCCGCCGGAACGAGCGCACGGCGCGGCTGTTGAGCATCGCCATGGTCGGCACCGCCGGCGTGTTCAACCTTCAGGCCCACGGCGTCTACGAGGTCCTTCCGCCGACGACCTTCGAGAGCGTCACCCACGACGGCTTCCACCTCTTGGCGGCCATCGCCTACCTCTTGGCGCTCCTCCTCTTCCCGGACGGAAGATTCGTGCCCCGATGGTCGCCCGGTCGTCTTGCGGCGCTGTACGCCGTAGCGGCGGCCGCCCTCGTACCGCTTGCCTTCGCGGCGCCGGGTGCCAGCCGAACGATCAGCCTGATCGTCGCCTTCGGTGTGTTGACCCCCCTCGTCGGTGTCGCCAGCCAGGCCTACCGTTACCGGCGGTCCCTGGACGCCACCGAACAGCAACAGGCCCGGCTGCTGTTCTGGGCGCTGACGCCCGCCCTTCTCGTCGGACTCTTCGCCGTCGTCGTCGCCATTCAGAACACCGGCGGCAACGAGTTCGAGGGCCGCTCGATCGTCGTGCTGCCGGTCTCGATCTTTCGCGTCTTCCAGCCGGTGTTCAGCATCATTCCGATCGCGCTGTTCATCGGCATTCTCCGCTACCGCCTCTGGGACATCGACAAGGTCATCAGCCGCACCCTCGTGTACTCGGTGCTGGCCGGCTTCGTCTCGGCCGTGTACGTGGGAGTCGTGGTCGGGATCGGCTCGTTCTTCGGCGAGGCGCAGACGGAGAACCTCGGGCTGTCGATCCTCGCCACCGGCATCATCTCCGTCGCCTTCCAGCCCGTGAAGGATCGGGTCCAGAAGTTCGCCAATCGGCTGGTGTACGGAAAGCGGGCGACCCCCTACGAGGTGTTGTCAGAGTTCTCCGAGCGCATGGCGGAGACCCCTGCGACCGACGTGTTGCTCTCACGGATGGCGCGGATCCTGGCCGAGGGAACCGCCGCGCGGCGGGCCGATGTATGGCTCCGGGTGGGCGACGAGCTGCGTCCGGCGTCCGCCTGGCCCTCGGATGCCGATCCGCCCGCCGCCCTCCCGATCACCGGGCCCGAGATTCCGTGGATCAGCAACGTCACCTCGGCCGTCGCCGTGCGGCATCAAGGCGAACTCTTCGGCGCCCTCTCGGTGACGAAGCCAGCCAACGAATCACTGACGCCAACCGAACAGAAATTGCTGACCGACCTTGGACTCCAGGCCGGCCTGGTCCTCCGCAACGTGCAACTCACCGCCGATCTGCTCGAACGTCTGGACGAGCTTCGGGCCTCGCGCCAGCGCCTGATCGCCGCGCAGGACGAGACCCGGCGCCGCCTCGAGCGCAACCTTCACGACGGAGCCCAACAGCAGCTGGTCGCCCTGAAGGTCGGCCTGTCGCTCGCCGAGGGCATGGCCGATGACCTCGGCGAGGAAGGTCGACCACTCCTCGACATGCTCGGTGCGCTGAAGGCGCAGATGGGTGAGGCCCTCGAAAACCTTCGTGATCTCGCCCGTGGCATCTACCCGCCGCTCCTGGCGGCCGAGGGCCTGCCGAGCGCGCTGGCGTCGCAGGGTCGCAAGGCGGCGGTCCCGGTCGACGTGCAGGCCGAGGAGATCGGCCGCTACGACCAGGACGCCGAGGCTGCCGTCTACTTCTGCGTGCTCGAGGCCTTGCAGAACATCTCGAAGTACGCCGAGGCGACGGCCGTCACCATTCGCCTGCACGAAGACGACGGAGTGCTCCACTTCGAGGTCAAAGATGATGGGAAGGGGTTCGACCCCACGTGCACCGACAAGGGCGCCGGGTCGCACAACATGGTCGATCGCCTCGAGTCCCTCGACGGTCACCTGGTGATCCACTCGACACCTGGCGACGGCACGTCCGTGGTCGGCACCATTCCTGTCACCCGGCGGTAGCCCAGGCGAGAACTCAGTCGCGGAAGTTCTGGTACTGCAGCGGGATGCCGTAGTCGCCGGCCTTCAGCGTGGCGATCACGACTTGGAGGTCGTCGCGCTTCTTTCCCGTGACCCGCACCTGCTCGCCCTGGGTCTGGGAGGTCACGCCTTTGAGGTTGAGTTCCTTGATGGCCTTGTTGAGGGTACGAGCGTTGTCCGAGGAGATCCCCGCCTTGATCGTGAGGGTCTGACGGACGGTGCCCTTGGCGGCGTCCTCGACCTTGCCGTGCTCGAGCGACTTCAACGAGATTTGCCGCTTCACGAACTTCTCTTCGATCACGAGCACGAGGGCCTTCATCCGGTCCTCCGAGGACGATGCGAGCTTGAGCTCCTCGCCGTTCAGCTCGATCGAGGAACCGGTGTCCTTGAAGTCGAATCGAGTGCCGACCTCGCGTTGCGCTTGGTCGACGGCGTTGCGGACCTCCTGCATGTCGACCTCGGACACCACGTCGAAACTGGGCATGCGGCGAGGCTATCCTCGGCGGTTCCCAGGGTCGGTGCCCGAGTGGCCAAAGGGAGCAGACTGTAAATCTGCCGGCATCGCCTTCGATGGTTCAAATCCATCCCGGCCCACGGAGAACGGAGCCCGGCCGCTGGCCGGGCTCCGGCGCGTCGCCAACGCCGTTGCCGTTCGCCGCAGTCGAGGCGATGGCAGTATTCGTGGGCAACTCGTCCTTGCTGCCAGGTCGCAACACGTGCACGATGCCGGTGTGGCCCGCCAGCGGATCGTCGTCGTCGCCTTTGAAGGTGTCCAATCGCTGGATGTGACCGGGCCCGTCGAGGTCTTCACCCGAGGGGGCCAACTGGCCGGTTCTCCGTACAGCGTCGAGGTCGTCGGTGTCGATCGGGGGACGCTCGTGACCTCCAGCGGCCTCAGCTGGACCGTCGCCCGTTCACTGTCCGACGTCCGAGGGGCAGTCGACACCCTCGTCGTGGCGGGCGGCGACGGTACGGCCGAGGCGCTCCGCCGGAATGAGCTGATCCGGGACATCCGACGCGTGGCGGCGCGGGCTCGCCGGGTGGCTTCGGTGTGCAGTGGTGCGTTCCTGTTGGCCGAGGCCGGTCTGCTCGACGGAAGGCGGGCCACCACTCACTGGGACTCCTGTGCACAGCTGGCCGAGCGTTACCCGAACGTCAAGGTCGAACCTGATCCGATTTTCGTCGAGGACGGCACGGTCTGGACGTCGGCCGGCGTGACGGCGGGAATGGATCTCGCATTGGCGCTTGTCGAGCGCGACCACGGACCGGAGGTCGCTCTGGCGACGGCCCGGCGGCTGGTGATGTACGTGCAGCGGCCCGGTGGACAGGCCCAGTTCAGCGCCCCGATGCAGGCCGCCCAGGCCGCAGCCACCCGCCCGCCGGTGCGCGCCGTGCAGCGCCACGTGGTGCAGCACCCGGACGGGGACTGCTCGGTCGAGGCGCTCGCCCGACGGGCGGCGATGAGCCCACGCCACTTCGCACGCGCCTTCCTCCATGAGGTCGGGACGACGCCGGCCCGGTGGGTCGAGGAGGTGCGAGTCGAGGCGGCTCGCTTGTTGCTCGAGACCTCCGACCTACCCGTGGATGCCGTCGCCGCCGCCAGCGGGTTCCGGAGCGACGAGACCCTTCGGCGAGCCTTCCTCCGTCACGTCAGGGTCGCTCCCTCCGACTACCGCAAACGCTTCCGAAAGGAGCCAGCATGAGCATCACCACCGGAGTCCTGCTCTTCGACGACGCCGAGGAGCTCGACTACGCCGGGCCGTGGGAGGTCCTGACGATGGCTCGGAAGCCGGGTGATCGGGTCGTCGCGATTGCCGAGCGGCCCGGTGCCGTGCGCAGCGCCAAGGGCCTGCGGGTCCTTCCCGACCACACGTTCGAGAGTGCCCCGACGCTCGACGTCATCGTCGTTCCCGGTGGCATGGGCACTCGTCGCGAGGTCGACAACGCAGTACTCACCGATTGGCTGGGCAAGGTCAGCGCCAGTGCGACCTGGGTGACCAGCGTCTGCACGGGGTCCTTCCTCCTCCATGCCGCCGGACCGGCCGCTGGCAAGCGCGTCACGACCCATTGGGCGGCTATCGACGAGCTCCGGGCGCGGGCGTCTGACCTCACGGTGGTCGAAGACGCTCGGTGGGTGGTCGACGGCAACGTCGTGACGGCGGCGGGGGTCTCGGCCGGCATCGACATGGCGTTGTGGCTCGTCGGCCAGCTCTACGACGTGACCCACGCCCGCGCCGTTCAGCGCTTCATCCAGTACGACCCCGCACCGCCTTACCAGGGCGACTTCTAGACGGTCACACCAAGCGTTGCATCAACGCGACATCGAGCCACTTGCCGAACTTACGGCCGACCTCCCGCTCGATTCCTACGAGTTCGAAGCCACACCCTTCGTGCAGGGCGATCGACGCCTCGTGGCCCCCGACGATGCGGGCCATCATGGCGTGGAATCCGTGGTCGGCGGCGAGGCGAACGAGGTCGACGAGCACGAGCCGCCCGACGCCGCGACTCCGGAAGTCGTGGTGGACGTACACCGAGTTCTCGACGCTCGTCGAATAGGCCGGTCGACTCCGGTACGGCGACAGCGAGCCGAAGCCGGCGATGAGGCCGGTGTCGGTCTCGACCACCACCGCCGGATGGGCGCCGGAGTGGGCTCGCAGCCAGTCCACCTGGTCGTCGAGCGTGCGGGGCACCAGGTCGAACGTCACCGTCGATCCGGTGACCTCACGGTTGTAGATGGTGCGGATGGCTTCGGCATCATCGAGGGAGGCCAGCCGCACGCGCATTGCGGCGAGAAGCTACCGGAGCCCGCTCGATTCCTGGGCAGGCGCCGGCTCGATGATGGTGACCTCGCCACTGACCGCCTCCATCCGACCCCAGGCGGCGACGTCGGGATCGTTGGTGAGATACACGATCTGCGGTGAGCCGGCCGAGCGTCCGACCAGTTCGAGCACCCACTGCTTGACGGACGGAGAGACCCCCGCCAGGGGCTCGTCCAGGAGGAGGGGAAGCGACTCGCCCCGGTTCCCTGCGCTTCTCAGGTCGTTCATTCGGACGATCAGCGCCTGAGCCAGCTCGGCGGGCTCGGCCGTCGCCGGCCCGGGGTCGGAGGGGCCACCGGCCTCGCGGATCCGGTTGGCCGCCGCCGCCACGCGGGCCTGCAGGTCGAAGGCCAGGTCGGTGCTGATCTCGCCCGCAAGGCGATGCCACCGGGCAAGCGCATCGCGGTGGGCGGCCACGGCGTCGGCCAGGCCCCTGCGGTCGGCGCCACCGTCGAACATCGTGTTCATCTGCATGAGCCGGAAGGCGAGGTAGGACTCGGCGCCAGCCTCGTCGAGGACCCGTCGTTCGGCCCGACGGGTCTTCTCCATGCGCCGACGAAAGACGATGGACAGCACCGTCGTCGCGATGGCGATCGCCAACAACGGCGCGGCGACCCAGTGCTTGAGGGCCACGGCCGGCACGGCTCCGGCGACACAGGCGCCGCCAACGAAGATCCCGTGGTGGCGCACGTACTCGAGGCGCTCCTGGGCGGCCTCGAAGGCGGCGTGGCGACGCTCGATCTCCTCGACGAGGGGAGCGTCCTCCGGGTTCACGCCGGCGGCCGACACCTCCGACTTCAGCCGGGCGTCGGTGAGGCGGACGGCCTCGGCCGCCGGCCAGAGCTCAGTCTGGTCAGCTCCGGCGAGCCGGGCCACGGTCACGTCCAGCGTCGCCTCGGTCACCATGTCCGCACTGGCCATCCGGCACCGCCGTTTGGCCGCCCGGAGGTCGAAACCGAGGGGAGCGAGAAGATCGACCTCGCCCTGGTCGTCGAGGTAGTCGCCGGTCACGTCGTTTCCGGTGTCCAGCTCGACGACCCGGTCCCGAGTGCCATTCGTGGGGTGCATGACCCCGAGACGAAGACCGGAGTCCTCGACGATCTCGACGTGGGTGCCGGGACGGGCGCCGGACAGGCCACCGAGTAGCTCGGTGACGAGGCTCTCGCGCTCGAGTTCACCGACCCCGGCGATGATCGTGAGCCGTGGGTGGAGGTCGACCGTCACCGTGCTCGTGCCGGCCTCGAGCAGAAGGCGTTGGAACCGCATCCTCCGAACTTCGACGCCCGGTGCCCCTGTCTTGAGGGAACTGACCACCTGCCCTGTACGATGGTCCGCTCGTACGCCCTCTTAGCTCAGTCGGTAGAGCATCTCCATGGTAAGGAGAAGGTCGTCAGTTCGATTCTGACAGAGGGCTCGCAACTCCCCAGCCCTAGCGGCGTAGCTCAGTCGGTTAGAGCACACGGCTCATAATCGTGGTGTCGTGGGTTCGATTCCCACCGCCGCTACCACGTAGTACCCACCCACACATCCGAGGACCAGCGACATGGCAAAGCAGAAGTTCGAGCGGGATAAGCCGCACGTCAATATCGGGACCATGGGTCATATCGACCATGGGAAGACGACGTTGACGGCGGCGATCACGAAGACGTTGGCGGAGCGCGATAAGTCTGGTCGGACGACGTTCCAGGCGTTCGACATGATCGATAAGGCCCCGGAGGAGCGGCAGCGGGGTATCACGATCAATATCGCTCACGTGGAGTATCAGACGGACAATCGGCATTACGCGCATGTGGATATGCCGGGCCACGCCGATTACATCAAGAACATGATCACGGGCGCCGCCCAGGTGGATGGCGCGATTTTGGTGGTGAGCGCGGCGGATGGTCCGATGCCCCAGACGCGTGAGCACGTGTTGTTGGCTCGCCAGGTGGGTGTCCCGTCGATTGTGGTGGCGTTGAACAAGGCGGACATGGTCGACGATGAGGAGCTCTTGGATTTGGTGGAGCTCGAGGTGCGCGAGTTGCTCAGCGAGTACGAGTTCCCGGGTGATGACACGCCGGTGATCCGGGTGAGCGCGTTGAAGGCGCTCGAGGGTGACGCCGAGTGGCAGGAGAAGATCGTGGAGTTGATGACGGCGGTCGACGAGTTCGTGCCGGAGCCGGCCCGCGAGTTGGACAAGCCGTTTTTGATGTCGATCGAGGATGTGTTCACGATCACGGGTCGTGGGACGGTGGTGACGGGCAAGATCGAACAGGGTGTCGTTCATACGGGCGACGAGATCGAGATCGTCGGGATCCGGGCGACGCAGAAGTCGACGTGTACGGGTGTGGAGATGTTCCGTAAGTCGTTGGATGAGGGTCGGGCGGGCGACAATGCGGGCGTGTTGTTGCGGGGCACGAAGCGTGAGGAGGTGGAGCGCGGTCAGGTGTTGTGTAAGCCGGGTTCGATCACGCCGCACACCACGTTCGAGGGCCAGATCTATGTGTTGAGCAAGGCCGAGGGTGGTCGCCACAAGCCGTTCTTCACGAATTATCGGCCGCAGTTCTATTTCCGGACGACGGACGTGACGGGTCACATCCAGTTGCCTGAGGGCACGGAGATGGTGATGCCGGGCGATAACACGCCGATCACGGTCGAGTTGATCCATCCGATCGCCATGGACGAAGGTCTCCGTTTCGCCATCCGCGAGGGTGGCCGTACCGTGGCCTCGGGCCGCGTCACCAAGATC
>JBKJKM010000067.1:0-5507 GCA_046597375.1 Acidimicrobiales bacterium
ACGCCGCAGGAGCGGCTTCGCAAACGCCGATGGCGCTGGGCATCCGCGGACTGGTCAGGTGGGCCGCGGGCGACCTCGCCAGTGCGTCGGCGTCGTCTCGCGAGGCCCTCGAGTTTGGGGAAAGCAGCGGCGTGCGCTGGTGGGACGGATTGGCCCTCGAAGGGCTGGGTCGGGTCGCACGGGCAGAGGATGACTTGCGCGCTTCGGCCGCGAGACACCACGAGGCGCTGGCTCACTGTCACCAGTTCGGCGAGCAACCCGGCGTCGCCACGGCCTTCGACGCTCTCGGCGGCCTGGCGACACTCGACGGCGACGCCATCCACGCGGCGCGGCTATTCGGGGCTGCGCAGGCAATCTGTGATGCGCTCGGACACGCCAGGTCGGCGGCTTGGCGCGGGGAGTACGAGGCCGACGTCACCGCGGCGCGCGGCGCGTTGTCCCCCGAGGACTTCGACGCCGCGTGGGCCGAGGGCGCCGCGCTCTCGATCGACGAGGCGATGGCATACGCGACACGCGGCCGCGGGGAACGAGGCCGCCCGTCCAGCGGTTGGGCCAGCTTGACGCCAGCCGAACTCGACGTCGTTCGACTCGTGGCCGACGGTCTCACCAACCCTCAGGTCGGCGAGAGGCTGTTCATCTCCCGCCGTACCGTGCAAACCCACCTGGCCCACATCTTCGCCAAGCTCGGCATCTCGACGCGCCACGAGCTGACGAAGCTGGCTGGCCAGCGGGCCCGATGACGACGGGCTCAAGCTCCTTGGAGCCCGGCTTCCTCCTGTAGGGCAAGTCGGTTCGTCACCGTGGCGACACCAGCGGTCTTCGTGACGGCTGCATCGACCCCAGTTTCCCGCGCGAAAAGGAGTATGAGAGTGAAGACAACGACAGCGACGGCGGCGGAGGGCTTCGTCTCCTTCCGCAACTACAAGACCTGGTACCACGTGAGCGGCGACCTCGGCGGCGGCGCCGTCCCGCTCCTCCTCCTGCATGGGGGACCGGGTGGGACGTCGGCCTACCTCGAGCCGCTCGACGACCTGTCCGCAGGACCAGCGGGCAGGCCGGTGGTTCGCTACGACCAAGTGGGGGGCGGGCGGTCGGATCGGCCGACCGACCCAGGGTTGTGGAGCATCGACACGTTTGTCGAGGAGTTGGCCGCTGTCCGCCACCAACTCGGCCTCGACCGGGTCCACCTGCTGGGCCAGTCGTGGGGCGGCATGCTCGCGCTCGAGTACCTGTTGACCAAGCCCGAAGGCGTGGCGAGCCTGACACTGTCAAACTCGACGGCGAGCACGCCGCTGTGGTGCGAAGAGGCCCGGCGCCTGCGGGCGGGTCTCCCGGCCGGCATCCAGACGGCGATGCACCGCTTCGAGGAGAACCTCGAGCCCAAGGCGGTGCAAGCAAAGCCGGGCGGCAAGGTCAAGAAGGGCATGACCGACAAGCAGATCGGCCGCATGGCCAAGGTCGTGCGCCCCATGGCCACGCTCATGACCAGGCCCGCCGTTCAGGCGCTGGCAGTGCGCGCCTCGGCCGTCCCCTTCCTGCGCAAGGCCGCCTACGAGGTGGTGGGCATGGAGTTCGCCGCCCGCCACGTCTGCCGCATCACGCCCTTCCCGATGCCGGCCCTCCGCACCTTCGCGGGCATGAACCGTAAGGTGTACGAGACGATGTGGGGCCCGAGCGAGTTCTTCGCCACCGGCAACCTCAGGGACTGGGACGTCACCGACCGCCTCGGCGAGATCGACGTCCCGACCCTGCTCATCTCCGGCCGCTACGACGAGGCCACGCCGAAGCAGCAGGAGATCATGCGGGACGCCATCGCGGGCTCCGAATGGGTGCTGCTCGAGGAGAGCTCGCACTCCACTCACTTCGAGGAGCCCGAGCGCTACCGACACGCTCTCACCGACTTCCTGGCCAAGGCCGAAGCCGCCACCAGCGCCAGCGACGCCTAGAGCCGTGCCAGCTGTCGAGGCACTTCGGTCTGCAGGGTGCCCCCGAACGCCGGTTGTGGCGGCGGTCGCGTCCGAGGGTCGGAGTCCGGGCGGCTGCAGTTCCACCGCCCCTGCGCAGCCGCCGATTGCGGCGAGATCCGCGCCGCACTCCCATTTGGCCGACCCCAGCTCGGTCAATCGTCGGGAGCAAAGGGGATTGTTGTCCTCGGGTCGATCCGACATCTGCGTCAGGGGTGCTGCTGGGGAGCGGGCTCCTGTTCGCTTCGGAGGTCGGATGACGTCGAAGAAGCACCTGAAACGCAGAGTTCGTGAGCGGTCAACGAAGACCGGCGAGTCCTACGCGACGGCGCTCCGACACCTCCGGGCCAATCTCATGGAGGAGAAACAAATGTCCACTGTCGAACACGGCGCCACTCGCATCCTTGCGAGTTGTTCGTTCTGCAAGAAGAACAACACCGAGGTCAAGAAGCTGATAGCTGGTCCGGGCGTCTACATCTGCGATGAGTGCGTAACGTTGTGCGACGCTCTCGTCGCCGTCGTGACAACCCCTGAGGAGGCCGCCCGACAGGGGTCCGACTTTGTCGGACGCTCCGCAGGCGAGCTGTTGGAGCTCTTGCCGGCGATGGCGGAGACCGCGTCAGAAGTTGAAGCGGATGTCCGTCGCTGGGTTGAGCGAGTGCTTGCCGCCGGAGGTACTTGGAACCAAGTCGCCGAGAGCCTCGGCGTCGACGTCGAGAGCGCCCAGGCCAGATTCAGCATCGACACCGACTAACGGGCCTCGCATCATCGGGAGTCGTCCCGATGATGTGCGACGCACCTCTCTGCGACGACGGGCGACCCCAAAACGCCGGGTCGGCGCTATTCGCTTTGCTCGTCGTGACTGCGGAAGGCGAGGTATGCGGCTGCAGCGATCGCTCCACCGACGAGCACAACAAGAACGGGAGCGGTCACGGGCCTCAGGATCGTCGAGCGGCCGATGACAGCTCCAACCACCAAGCCGAGGGCGAGCACGACCAAGCCCACGAGGAGCATTCGACGAGGTGACATGGCGAGATTGTCGCGCCCTCTCGTGGCAGGCCGGCGGACGACGCTCCTCGGCCGTGCCCCTGAACGCCGGGAGCGGGATCCCTCGAACCGTCGACTGGTCAGCAACGGCGTACTCGCAGTTATCCGAGGCGCCGTAGCGCTGTCTCGACAGCGATCTCCACGCGGGCAGTCATCCCGACCACATCGACTAGACGGCGCCCGGCGACCTGATCGCAGATGGACTTCGCATTGCCACCGTCGTAGTGCAGCAGGGCATAGAGATCCCACCACGGATTCAGAGTCGCCCCGACGATCGACTCATAGCGGGACCAAAGCTGCTCCGACCACTCTGGCGAGAAGAGCGCTGCCAGGTATCGACGACACTGCCCGACGTCGTACGCGCGCGAGCCACGATAGATGCCGTTCCAGTCCACCAGTCCCGTGATCTTCCCGTGCGACCACAGCATGTTGACGGGCAGAAAGTCGCAGTGGAGAAAGACGGCGGTGTCCTTGGGCGGCGGTTCCGCGATCATGCGAAACGCCGCCTTCCACAAAGCCGGGTTCTGTGCGTCGACCGGCACCTGAAGCTCATCGAGCGGAGCGATCCAAGAGTCCCTCCACGGCCTGAACATCGGCGCGGGAAGATCAAGGGAATGCAGCAATGCAGCGATCGCCGCGATCCCCGCCAACCACGCGCGAGGGTCCGAAGGACTGAGGTGAACATGACCGGGCAACCGCGTCATCAGCAGTGACGGCGCGCCGCCCGTCGAAACACCGGCAACATCGGCAGCCAGGACGCGCGGAACCGGGAGCCCGCTCCCCGCCACCACACCGAGGTTGGCTATCTCCGCCTCCAGGCTCGCCTCCTCGCCAAACCCCGCCGGGTACTGCCTCAGCACGACGAACGTTCGCACCCCACGACGCTCGACAGTCACCCGATTTACGGCAGAGCAGAAGCCACCCGTCAATCGGCGATAGCCAATGATGCGACTGCCCCGACCCATCGACGCCGCAACCCAGGCGAGACTCTCCTCAGAGGGGCGACGCTGCCGGAACCCATTGTCCCTCCAGTCGCCGTCGGTCACGAGCTCGACCCTATTCATCGGGGTCTGCGGAGCTGAGTGCTTTCCACCTCCGCAAAGGACTCCAGCATTCGGCACTCAACACCAACATCGACCAGGCATCCCGAAGGGGCGACGGGCCGCCGCAACATGCCGAATTCCTTCGTCTCCGTTCTGATGCAGTCGACGCCCTCGCACGACCGGCTGATTAGATCGACACTGCCCCAGATCGCCGGGTGCTGGCGCCTACCCGCACGGTCTCGCCGACGTGAGTCAACTCGCTCGAACGAGGAAGACGAGGCGCGTCACCTCCCGGAATCCGATCTTCTCGGCGACGCGAATCGAGGCAACGTTGTCGGAGCCTGCGCCCCAGACTGGCGTGAGCCCAGCCTCCTGGACGGCGCGGCATGCAAGTGAAGCGGCCGCCGCAGCAATGCCTTGTCCCCGAAACGGCTCCGCCACGTGCACGCCGACGTCAGCAAACGAGCTCGATGCAGCCATCGAACTGCCGTGACCAACGATCTGCTCTCCGACAACCGCAGCGAAGACTCGGCCGACGGTGGCAGCAGCGACAACGAGCGCACGATCCGGGAGGACATCGGGAGACGCCACGTCAAGTGTCTCTGCCTCTGCGGCAGAGACGCGCCGCACGAGAGGGTGCGCCAATAGCTGCGCCGGCGTCGTCAACTCGTGCACGACGTCGGCGACGCTGCGCGCGAGTCCCCACCGTTGATCGAACTCGCCCGAGATGTCGTCGGCGAGTGTCGGAGGCACCTCGACACAGGTCCAGGCGTCTGCCACCGACAGCAACTCGAGCAAGGCCCCGCATTGGCCGAAGCCCTGCGGCTCTCCCGGCACGAGGGCGGACTCGACGAGCACAGCGGCGGGATTCAACGCATCACCTTCGAACCAAACCCTCCCATGCCCGGAACGCAGCGCCGCGAGCGAGAGGACGGCGTCGGCGCGCTCTCCAATGAACTCGCAAAGGGCTGCTCTCTCAGCGAGCGAGGTCTTGGCGATCGCAGGCACCCTCAAGCGATCTCACGCTCACACGCATCGGGCCTTCGCGTCATCGGGGATCTACCGCCGACTGGATGCCCGTCCCCAGAACGTCGGCTCCGCACCCCTCATGCCTCGGCTTGGATGATCGAGGCGGTCGCACGCGCCGCCGCGGCTCGCACCCGCTGGGTGGGATCGGACTCGAGGTGGGCGACGTCGTCCAGTAGATCTCCAACGCGGTACCGCGCTACGACCTTGCAGAGCATCTCTCGGACGCGCCAGGCGTCGTCGTTGAGCGCTTTACCAAGAAGGCCGCTGTCTCTGCCCGGCCCGGCCCAAAGCAGCCCTCGGGCAGCCCAGCGGGTCCCCTCATGCGGCGGGCGGTGAGTCGCCCAGTAGGTAGCGCGGCCCTTCTCCCTTGGCTCTGGCATCGTCATCGGGATTCTGTAGCGCGCAGGTGGCGAGGCTGAGGCAC
>JBKJKM010000031.1:0-15068 GCA_046597375.1 Acidimicrobiales bacterium
TCGTCGTCGTGACCACGGTGGTGGTCGTCGTTGGCGGCGGCGGTGGCGAGGTTCGGAACGGTCCCGTCACCTCGTAGGTGACGCCGGAGCCGCTGCCGCTGGGTCCCCGCTGGGAGCTGAAGTACAGCCGGCTGCCGTCGGGAGAGAAGGCGGGCCCAGCGATCTCGGAGCCGGACTGGTTCAGCACGCGCAGGAACACCGAGACGGCGCCGCTCGCCTCGATGAGGACGAGCTCCATGTTGCCGCCGTCCTCGGCCACGAACAGGTCGCCGGACGCCGACCCCACGATGTTGTCGACGCCGGTGAGCACGGGACTAGGTGACGTGTTGTCGTCATAGATCACCCGGATGGTGCTCGGCGTGGCGGCCACGTCGAGCTCCCATACCCGGTTGTCCCCCTTGGTCGTGAACCACACCTTGCCGTCCGCGTACCAGGCGCCCTCTCCGCCGTTGAAGGGCGTGCCGTTGGCGATCGTGGTTGTCCAGGTGACCGTCGAGCCGCTCACCACCGCCGCTTCCATCGTGCCGGCCGACAGGTCGCCCCAGACCGTCGGGCGAAAACGCCGGAGCTTGCCGCTCGTGGCGTCCTCGGTGAGGAAGACGCATTGCCCGACGGGGTCGCAGGCGGCGGCCTCGTGGTTGAACGTCCCCATGGCCGAACGGACGACGGCGGCGTTCACGCCCATCGGGTCGCACTCCCAGACCCGGCCGGTGCTCGTCTCCTCGCAGGACAACCACGTCCCCCATGGCGTCGGCCCACCCGCGCAGTTCCGGACCGTGCCCGAGAGGATGCGGTAGGCCGATGTCACCGCAGCGTTCCCGTCGAACCTCAGCGCCCCAGCTCCGCCGCCCGGCGACAGCTCGCTGTTCGACACGTAGGTCCAACCGCCACCGGTCACCGGGAAGCACGCCCCGCCGTCCGGGGCTCCATGCCAGATGTGTGACGTCCCCGGCACGGCCAGGCCGCTCGTGGCCACGATCCTTGAGGAGAACCCCGACGGCAGCTGGATGCCGTCCACATTGGCTGCAAGGAGCCCGCCGTAGGGGCCGTCGGCGGCGAAGGCCGCCGGAAGGGCGGTTCCGAGGAAACGGACACCGACCACGGCGCCAACACTTGCCGCGCTGAGTTTCAAGAACGACCGACGTTCCATGGGCACCTCCCGAAGGTTCCGAACGAGGCCCCGATTCTGCCCCGTCGACCTTGCTCGCGGGCGAACTCGGAGAAACACGCGGCAAAGGTCGGCCCGAGTGTCGATTCAGGAAGGCGACTGATCGGGCAGAGCGGCGCGGCAGAATGTCCCATGCCGCCGGTGCCGCCCGCCCGCCACCTGCTCCGGGCGCGCGACCTCGCCGACGCTCGTTATGCCGATGCCATCCGCGTCAGTGACATGGCTCGCGAGGCCGGTCTGTCGCCGGCCCACTTCAGTCGGACGTTTCGCGAGACCTTCGGAGAGTCGCCCCACCAGTACTTGTTGACGCGTCGCCTCGAGCGGGCGGCGGCGCTCTTGCGCAGTACCGACCGCAGTGTGGCCGACATTTGTTTCCTGGTCGGCCTCGGCAGTGTCGGCTCGTTCACCTCCAGCTTCCGGCGCATGTTCGGCACCGCGCCCACCGCCTATCGCGCCGCTCATCCGCCGGCCTCGCTCCTGGCGCGAGTTCCGGCTTGCATCGTGCGCGCCCACGCCCGCCCCGAGAACCGCACGTTTCGAGAAGACGGGCGGCAACCTGCTCCGTAGGGTGACCTTTGTACGCACCACCCGCCAGGAGGCACTACGGATGATCAGGATCACCACTGCACAGGTCTGGGTTCATGACCAGGAAGAGGCCCTTGCGTTCTACACGCAGAAGCTCGGTATGGAGGTCCGCGAGGACGTCACGGTCGCCGAGATGGGCAACTTCCGCTGGCTGACGGTGGGATCGGCCGGCCAGTCCGACATCGCCATCGTGCTGATGGCGATTCCAGGGCCGCCGATGATGGATGAGGGCACGACGGCGCAGGTCCGCGAGCTGATGGCCAAGGGTTTCGCCGGCACGATCTTTCTCACCACCGATGACTGCCAGGCCTCCTACGAGGAGTTGAAGTCGCGCGGTGTGGAGTTCGTCGAGGCGCCTGAGCAACGGCCGTACGGGATCGATGCCGGATTTCGTGACCCATCCGGCAACAGCTTCCGGCTCACCCAGGTGATGGAGCTCGCGCCGAGCTGAGGAGCGAGTTCCCGGACCTGGGGATGGGGACAATTCGCCTGGTGGGAACGGACCGGAGCCGGCTTTGGCAAGGTGGTGCTGGTGAGCACCGAGTCGGGTCCATCGCCAACGGCGCCTGATCCCGCTGTCCTCGCCGGTGCGCTGGGCCAGCTGCCTCTCGCCGTCGTCCTGGTGGACAGCGAAGGGCACGCCATCTGGAGCAACGACGTCACCTCGGCTTTGGCCGCAGACCACGACGACGGGCTGCGGCGGCTGCTCGAGGCCGTCGAGGACGCCGTCGCCGAACACCGCCCCGAGGACGGCGGTGCGGTGATGGCGCTTCCCACCGACCGCGGCCTGGTCGAGCGCGAGCTCTGGATCGGTCCGGTGGACGGCGGCGGCCACCTCGTCAGCTTCCACCCCGAAGTCGCCGCCCGGACGGTCGCCGAGCGGGCCGCCGTGGGTCACACAGCTCGCCTCGAGGCGATGCTCGAGAACACCCACGACCTGGTGACGGTGATCGACGCCGAGGGAACCGTGCAGCTCTCCAACGCCGCCGCCGGGCGGCTCACCGGCTTCGCCGGCGGGAGCGTCAACGGCACCGATGCGTTCTCCCTCGTCCATCCCGATGACCTCGGGGCCGCAGGCGCGGCGTTGGCTGCCGTGCTGGCCCAACCCGGTGTCCATCCGCCGGTCGAGGTGCGCATCCGGTTCGCCGATGGGACGTGGCATGACGTCGTGGCCACACCCCACAACTTGCTGGCCGTGCCCGGGGTCGAAGGCATCGTCTTGTCGATGCACGATGTCACCGACCGCAAGCGGGCTGAGGCGCAAGCGGCCAAGAGCACGGCGTACTTGCAGTCGTTGATCGAGAACCTCACCGATGTGATCGTGGTGCTCGATGGGGACTTCAACGTGTTGTGGACGAGTCCGGCACTGGCCACCATCATCCATGCGCCGGTCGAGACGAACATCGGCCAGAGCGCGTTCAACGACATTCACCCGGACGACCTGGGTCCGGCCATCACCGCGCTCACCGGGGTGGCGTCGGGGCCACTCGGCGGGGTCACGAAGGTCGAGCTCCGCCTCGAGTCTCGCCCCGGAAGCGGGAGTTGGCGCTGGATCGAAGCAACTGCCGTCAACCGACTTCGCGATCCCGACGTCGGCGGCATCGTCTGCACTCTGCGCGACGTCAGCGACGCCAAAGCCGCGGAGGAAGAGATACGCGCCGCCTTCGAGCGAGAGCGGAGGGCGGCCGACCGCCTCCGCGAGCTCGATGTCCTGAAGGACCAGTTCTTGGCGTCGGTGTCACACGAGATGAGAACGCCGCTGGCCATCATCATCGGGTTTGCGGATCTCCTTGGCCGCGACGATCTCGGCGTCGACGTCCAGGGCGAGGCGATCGAGCGGATCCGGGCCAGCGCGACGGAGATGCGGGGCATGGTCGAGAACCTTCTCGACCACTCTGCCCTCGAGGCCGGGAAGTTGACGGTGCGGCTCCGGTCGATCCCGGTACGGTCCTCGGTGGAGGCCACCGCCGGCACGCTGCGATCGATGTTGGTCGACCATCCGGTGGGAATCGAGATCACCGATGACCTGGCGGTGGTGGCGGACGCCGACGGCCTCGACCGGGTCCTGCGCAACTTGCTGGTCAACGCAGCCAAGTACTCCGAACGCGGACGACCGATCACGGTGCGCGCCTCCCCAGAAGGAGCCTGGGTGGTGCTGGAGGTCACCGACCAGGGGGTTGGGATCCCGGAGGACCAACTGGGGCTCGTGTTCGAACGGCTCTACCGGGCGCCTGGCGCAGCCTTCGTGGCCCGGGGCACGGGGGTGGGGCTCAACATGGTGCGCCGCTACGCAGAATTGATGGGCGGCTCAGTGTCGGTGGAATCCTCCGTCGGGTCGGGCTCGACCTTCCGCGTCCGGCTTCCACTGGCGTAGGCCCGCCGGTAAGTTGCCGGCGGTGTTCTCGCTGAAGACGCTGTCGCCGCGTCGTCGTGCCGTCGTGTCCGGGTGGATCAACACGGCCTGGGCCTGGGCGTCGGCCGTCGCCGTCGTCGGTCCCGACGACGAGCGTGGTCGCCGCTACCGCCGGTTCGGGGTCGGGAGCTGTGTGGCCTTTCCGCCCGGTCCCGTCATCAACGAAGGATGGATCGCCATCGGCGAGGCCACCCTCATCGGACCATACGTGAGCCTGGCCGCTGGTCTGCCCGGTGAACCGCTGGTCGCCTCTCGTCCGCCGATCGTGGTCATCGGCGACCGGTGCAACATCGGGCGAGGGAGCTCGATCAACGGCCGGCTCGGGATCGTGATCGAGGACGACGTCACGACCGGACCCAACGTCTACGTCACCGATCACAACCACCGCTATGACGATCTCGAGCTACCGATCGCGCGGCAGTGGGTCAACGAAGCCGCGGTCCGCATCGGCGCCGGCAGCTGGCTCGGCACGGGTGTCGTCGTGCTCCCCGGCGCCGACATCGGGAGGCACGTAACCGTGGCCGCCAACTCCGTCGTGCGTGGCGTGATCCCTGACAACTCCGTCATCGCCGGCGCGCCGGCTCGGGTCGTCCGGCGTCACGTCGCCGGCGAGGGCTGGACGCCGCCGATCGACGAGCCGTCAGGCCCACCCCCTTCGGGCTGGCCGACGAGTTGACTCAACCGGCGGCGGCCTCCAGCGCCTCGTCCCGCCGTTGCTGGAGCAGCGGTACCACGTCGAGGCCCGGACCTCCGGAGGTGGCGCCTTCCGGACGGTAGCGCTCGCCGAGGACGGCGGCGGCGGCGGCCCCGACCGAGGCCCGGAGTGCGTCGAGGTCGTAGCCGCCTTCGAGGAACAGGACGACCCGCCCGCCGCGTGGAGCGAAAGCGGCGGATCGGGCGGCGATGTCGGCATAGTCGCCGGCGCTGAGGTCGAGGTCGGCGAGGGGGTCGGCCCGGTGGCCGTCGAAGCCGGCGGACACCAGCACCCACGTGGGAGCGAAGGCATCGACGGCCGGGGCGACCACGTCGTCGAGGGCGGAGAGCAGCACGTCGCCGGTCGCACCGGCCGGGAGCGGGAGGTTGATGGTCGAGCCGACGGCGAGCGGACCTCCCACCTCGTCGGCGAACCCACTGAAGGGATACATCCCGCGTTGGTGGGTGGAGACGAAGAGCACGCGCGGGTCGTCCCAGAAGGTGGCTTGGGTGCCATTGCCGTGGTGCACATCCCAGTCGAGGATCAACACCCGCTCCCCTCGGTCGGCCAGCGCGGCGGCGGTGATGGCGATGTTGTTGAAGAGGCAGAAGCCCATGCCTCCCTGTGGGAGGGCGTGGTGACCCGGCGGCCTCGTGACGACGAACGCCGCGTCGGCGTCACCGGCGTCGAGGGCGGCCACGGCTTGGAGGCCGCCACCGGCAGAGCGAAGCGCCGTCGACCACGAGCCGGGCACGACGACCGTGTCCTGATCAATGTGCCCCCCTCCCGCCATGCAGAGCTGCTCGAGCTGCGTGACGTAGCTCGACGCATGGACGCGTTCAACGTCGACCAGATCAGCCGGCTCGGCGGCGGCGGAGATGACCGCGTCGCTCAGTCCGGCCTCGACGAGGCCGTCGAGAGCCACGCTCGTCCGGGCCGAGCGTTCGGGATGCCCGCGTCCGGTGTCGTGGAGATCGGCACCATCGTTGGAGACGACAAAGAGCATCAGGGAAGCCTCCGCAGCAGGGGTCCAGGGCCGGAGGGGGGCGCCGCCATCCGCACCCGGGCGGCGGCGACGCTCACGCCGTCGGGACGGGCCAGGATCGGATCGAGCTGGAGCTCGGCCAGTTCCGGCACGGCCTCGGCCAACGCGCTCACACGCAACAACAGCTCGACCAGCGCAGCTTCGTCGACGGCGCCATGCCCGCCGGCGCCGAACAACAACGGTGAGAGTCGGACGGCGCGGAGGAGCTCGGCAGCATCGGTGTCGGTGAGCGGCAGGATGCGATGGGCGCGATCGCCGAACAGCTCGGCCTCCACCCCACCGAGACCGAACCGAAGCAGGGGTCCGAACGACGGGTCGTCGACCACACCGACCACAACCTCCACGTCATCGGCGCCGTTCGGATGGGCATCAACCTGGCACCGGATCCCGGCGCAGGCGAGAAAGGCGTCGACCTCATCCGGCGCGAGCCACCGTTCCGCCGGGTGCGCGGCGGTGAAGCGGTCGGCCATCGCTGCCGCCGCCGCCAGGTCCATCCCCGGAGGTACCACGGTCGTCCCCTCGACGGTGTTGCGCCATCGCCCGTAGGCGGCGACGCGTCCGAAGGCGCGGACTGCTTGTTCGGGGAAGGGGAACACCGGTATCGGGTGGAGGGCATCTTCAGTCCCTGTCATGACCCCCACGCCTGGTGTGGGGGCTCGCCCCAGGTAGGACGCGATCACCGGCTTCCCGGCGCCGCCGGCCGCGACGGCGGCGGCGATGATGGCCAGACCCACCTCGTGAGGACGAGCCGTCAGCGGAGGCACCCCGATCACCAGGACGGCGTCGACGCCGGGATGTTCGAGCACCACCGTGAGCACCCGTCCGAACTCTTCGGCCGTGGCCAGGGCCGTCAGGTCGATCGGGTTGACGCGACCACTACCGGCGAGATCGGCCAGTACGACGCCGGCATCAGCGGCCGCGTCGGCTGCGAGTTGGCCGGGTCCAGCCGCGTTGCCGATGATCGCCAAGCGGGCGCCGTTCGGGATGGGCTGGTGTGCCAGCACGAGGCTGACGTCGAAGAGCTCTGCGAGCGTGTCGACGCGAATCACGCCGGCTTGGCGGAAGAGCGCGTCCGTGGCCACGTCGGCGGCGGAGGTGCGGCCGCTCTTCACCACGACGATCGGCTTGGAATGGGCGACGCGGCGGGCGACGCGAGCGAACTTGCGGGGGTTGCCGAAGGTCTCGAGGTACAAGAGGATCACGTCGGTCTCCGCATCGGCCTCCCAGTACTGAAGAAGGTCGTTGCCGCTGACGTCGGCCCGGTTGCCGACGGAGACGAAGCTGGAGAAGCCGATGCCGAGGGAGGCCGCCTGCTCGAGGACAGCGAGGCCGAGCGGGCCTGACTGGGCGAGGAAGGCGACGCGGCCGACGGGGAGGCGGCGGGCCGACACCGTGGCGTTCATCGAGACCTCGGGCACGGTGGCGACGACGCCCATGGCGTTGGGACCGACCAGCCGCATCCCGTGGTGGCGGGCGATGCGGACGAGCTCCTCCTGGGCGGCGAGGCCGTCGGCATCGATCTCGGCGAACCCGCCCGAAACCACGATCACGGCCCGGACGCCTTTGACGCCGCACGCCTCGATCACGGCCGGCACCTCATTGGCCGGCACCGTCACGATGGCGAGGTCGAGGTCGCCGGGCACGTCCCGTACGGTGGGGAAGGCGGCCACGCCCGCCACCGAGGCGGCCTCCGGGTTGATGGGGTACACCGGCCCGACGAACTCGTTGGCGAGCAGGTTGCGGAGGATCTCGTGGCCGATCGATCCGGGGCGACGAGACGCCCCGACCACGGCGATCGAACGGGGGCGCAGCAGGGGAGTCATCGACTCGACGGTCGATCGGCGCTCGCGCTCGGCCATGGCGTCGATGGCCGCAGGCGTCTCGGCGATCGGAAAGCGAAGGTGGACGAGGCCGTCCTCGAATCGGCGTTCGGCCACGAAACCTGCGTCGCGGAACACCCCGAGCATGCTGCGGTTCTCGGCCAAGGTCTCGGCCACGAAGTACTGCAGGCCCCGTTCGCGGGCGGCGGCTGCGAGGTGCTCGAGCAACAAAGAGCCGAGGCCACGACCCTGATGGCGGTCCTCGATGACGAAGGCGACCTCAGCCTCGTCGGCTTCCCGCTCAGCCAGCGGGTCGTAGCGGTCGTATCGGGCGACGCCTGCCATCTCCCCGTTGATGAGTGCGATCAGGGCCATCCGGTCGCGGTAGTCGACGTTGGTGAATCGATGGACATCCTTGGGCGGCAGCACCGGGCGGGGCGAGAAGAAGCGACGGTAGATCGTGTGCGGTGAGAGCCGGCCGTGAAAGGCGATAAGGGCCGACTCATCCTCAGGCCGGATCGGCCGCACGTGGACCGCCGTTCCGTCGCGAAGTAGGGCGTCGAGCTCCCATTCCTTCGGATACGCGTCGACCACGACACCGAGGGTAGGTCGCGCTGCGGCCGTCGGTCACCGCAGCTCGGCGACCTCGTCCGGATGCTCGATGCCGAGGTAGCTGGCCAACACACGAGGATGGGAGAGCACCTCGTCGGGTGTGCCCTCGGCCACGATCTCACCGGTGTCGAGGGCGATGACGCGATCGGCGAGCCGCCGCAGGACGCCCATGTCGTGCTCGATCAACAGCACGGCGCAGCCGAGCTCGCGCTGGATTCGACGGAGCGCCGGCACCAGCGCTTCGGTCTCACGCTGGGCAATGCCCGATGAGGGCTCGTCAAGGAGCAGAACCGAAGGCCCGGCGGCCATCTGCGCGGCGAGCTCGACAATGCGACGGACGCCGGTCGAGAGTTCCGAAACGAACTTGTCGCGGAAGGCGCCGAGCTCGAGCAGGGAAAGGAGCTCCTCCACCCGCGCATCCACCTTCTCTTCGGTGTCGCGCACCATCGGCAGATGGAAGAAGGCCGGGAGGGGCGCAGAGACATCGACGTGTCGTTCGAACGCCGTCGCCAACGCGTCACGAACCGTCAGCGCCGGCCATAGACGGGCGTTCTGGAAGGAACGACCGAGCCCCGCTGCCGCCCTGGCATGGGGCGACCAGCTCGACACGTCGCGTCCGCCGAGGAGCACCGAACCGCCATCGCGCACCGTGAAGCCGGAGATGAGATCGAAGACGGTCGTCTTCCCGGCGCCATTGGGTCCGATGAGACCGAGCACCTCGTGCTCGTGGAGATCGAAGCTCACGCGGTCGACGGCTCGGATGCCGCCATAGTTCTTCATCAGCTCGCGGACCTCGAGCACGACATTGCGTTCGATCGGTGTCCAGTGTTCGTCGATCACCTCGCTCCGTGGATCGAGCTCGGCCGGTCGGGCTTCCTCCTCGGCGGCGACGGCCCCGAAGTACACCGAGCGCACGATGTCATCGCGGCCCATCAGCTCCTCGGTCGTCCCGGAGAACCGGATCTCGCCCTTCTCCAAGAAGACCGCCCGTTGGGCAAGTCTCAAGGCCGTGTTCACCGACTGCTCGACGAGGATGATGGCCGTGCCGTTGGCATGGATCGCCGGGATGATGCGGAGCAGTTGCTCGACCACGGCCGGCGCCAGACCGAGCGAGAGCTCGTCGATCATCAAGAGCTTGGGGCGGGCCAGGAAGGCCTGAGCCAGGCTCAGCATCTGCTGCTCGCCACCCGACAGGTCGCCGGCGCGCGTCGTCCACCGCTTCTCGAGCACGGGGAAGTGGGCGAGCGCTTCGGCGGTGGCGGCCGCGATGTATTCCGGATCTGACCGGTACAGCCAGCTGGCCAAGCGAAGGTTCTCAGCCACGGTCAGGGTGGGGAAGATGCTGCGCTCCCCGGGCACGACGGCGAGTCCGAGCCGCGCGCAGGTCACCGGGTCGGCGCCGCTGATGTCACGGCCGTCGAAGATGATCGCCCCGCCCGAGGCCATGGTCAGTCCAGCGATCGCTCGCAGCAGCGTCGACTTCCCCGAGCCGTTGGTGCCGAGCAAAGCGACGATCTCGCCGTCGGCGATCTCGAGGTCGATGCCGAAGAGCACCTGCGTCTGGTCGTATCCGACCTGCAGATCGCGGATCACCAGCACCTGGGGGTCGCCCTCGATCCGGCGCTTGCGGATCTCGGCCTGCGTGCGCGAGGCGAGGTTGAGACGCTCGATGTCCTGGCCGATGTACTTGCCCGCCGACGCCAACAGGAACGATCCCATCAGGTACACCGGGATGAAGAAGAGGATCCCGACGCGCAGGCCGAAGCGGTCGCCGATGCCGCCGACGAGGGGAAGGACCGGCAGTCCCATCAGGAGCCACAGCGACCCGGTGGCGAAGCCGAGTGTGCGCATCCGGGCCGGGACGGCGAGCGAGATCACGGCGAAGATGCCGGGGGAAAGGATGGCGCCGATGAAGGCGTTGGCCAACTGGCCGGCGATGGCGAAGCCGATGGCCGGAGAGAGCGCGATCACACCGAGGCAGATGGCCGAGCCGACGGCGGCATAGCCGAGCAGTGACATGGCTCGGCCGGGGTCCTTGGTGATCAGCTTCTGCATGATGATGGCGCCGATGAACAGCCCGGCGATCTGCGCCGGCTCGGTCATCGCGAAGATGATTCCCCGCCCTCGCGAATCGACCTGATACACCTCGTCGTAGAAGACGCTGAGGAACGTGCCGATGCCGAGACCCGAGGCGGTGAGGAACGGCAGGGAGAAGTAGATGCGTCGGGCGGACTGGCGCGCGAACAGCACGCGGAACGTCTCGCTGAATCCGGCCGCCGCTTCTTCGATCTGCGCCGTCTCTTCGTCGGCGCCGGCCGCGATTCTCTCGTGCACACCGCGCAGGGGTTCCTTCAATCGAAGGGCGAAGAGCACAAAGAACAGGGTCGGCGCCGCGAGAATGAAGAAGGGCAGCTCCCAGAAGAAGGCGGCGGCCAGGAACCCGGCCGCCAAGGGTCCGATGAACTGTCCGACCGAGTTGGCCAGGCGGTGGGCGTAAAACACCCGGGCGCGTGACTCCTGCGGGTAGTAGTCGGCCAAGAGGCTGTTGTGGGTGGCGTTGAACGTCTTGCCGAGGGCCGAACCACCGCGGGCGATGTAGAGGACGAGCAGGCTCGACGTGATCCCGGCGAATCCGGTGAGCACGGTGAACACGGCCCACAACAGCGCGCCGAAGGCCGCCATGCGTGTGCGATTCCAGCGATCGGCCAGGTAGGCGATCGGGAGCTCCAGCAGCAGTCCTACGGGCAGGATCACTGCCGTCAACGTGGCCACGCCGGCCAGGTTCAGTCCGAAGTGCTCCTTGATCTCGGGGGTCAACACGCCGAAGGCCGTGCGGTCGAGCTCGTCGACGGCGTTGAGGCCGAAGAGGACGACCAAAGGCATGAGTGGCGCGTTGCCCGTGATCTGGCGCGGATCGAGCCGCTCCTTGAGTGTGCGCCTCGCCTCGGGTGCCGCTGTGGAATCGGTGGTCGGGGCCGTCATCGAAGTACCGGCTCGAGCTCGGACGGCTCGCCGAGTTCGGCCTCACCGGCGCCCGGCGGCCCGTCGTGATCGTCGTCCACGCGGCGGTCGGCCACCAGGCTGGGCACCGTGATGCCTCGGCGCCGTGCCACCCAGCGGAGGTAGCGGTCGCGCTGGGAGTACACGAGGCCCCCGAGACCTTCGGGAAGGAACAACAACAGCACGAGGATCCCGGCGCCACTCGCCACCAGCGCCCACGAGGAGCGGAGAAAGAACTCGGCGCCGCGCACGTAGATGGCACCGAGCACCGCGCCGGGCAGCGACCCGAGGCCGCCGATGACGACCATGGAGAAGAGGCGGATGCTGACCGCCGCGCCGAAGGCATCGCTCTGCAGACCGCGCTGGTAGAAGACGTAGATCCCACCGGCCAGCCCGGCCAGGGCGCCGGAGATGACGAAGCCGGTGAGCTTGGCCTTGGTCGTGTCGATGGTGACGGCCTGGGCGGCCTGTTCGTTGTCACGGGTGGCGATGAGGGCGCGGCCGGTGCGGCTGGCCCGCAGACCCTGCACACCGAAGATCACGAGGAGGAGCGCCGCGAGCGCGAACCAGTACATCTGGCGGTCGGTCTCGAGCGGGATGCGTCCGAACAGCGTCGGCCGGGCGATTCGACGCTCGATGAACCAGGGGACGTAGCGCTCCTGGAGGAAGAACGTCGCCGACGTGACGGCGAAGGCGAGCGTCGTTACAGCCAGGAAGAGCCCCTTGATGCGGAGGGCCGGCAGTCCCAGCACAAGCGACACGAGCCCGGCCACGGTGATGCCGGCCACCATCGCCAGTAGTGGGTCCCAGTCATGGCGTCCGTACAGCACGGCCGTGGTGGCGCCGCCGAAACCGGCGAGGGCGAACTGGCCGAGCGAGATATGCCCGCCCCAGCCGGTGAGCACGAACAACGAGATGGCGACGATGGCGTAGATGAGCACGAGAGCGGCGGCGCCCGATTGGCTCGGGCTGGCGACGAGCGGCAACACGATGGCTCCCGCCAACAGCGCGAGCTTGAGGGCCAGGAACCCGTACCGGATCTCGGGCACGCGTCGCAGTTCCGCCGGCACGGGACGAACGTCGCGCACGGCGCGCCATGTGGCGATACCGGTGTCCTCCGAGCGGGAGAAGGCGTGCCGCTGCAGGAGCAGCCCGAACAGGATCACGACGAGCAGCAGGCCGTCGACGATCGTGGTGTTCGACCACGTCCAGATCGCGGCTTCCTGGAAGATGCCGAGGAAGATGGCGGCGGCCACGGTGCGGGGCAGGTTCTCCATCCGTCCCACCACTGCGGCGGCGAGGGTGAAGAGGAGTAACGAGTTGCCGGCTCCGGACGCACCGGCCACGGCCGAGTAGCCGACCAGCGTGGTGCGAAAGATCACCGCGAGGGTGGACAACAGGGCCGCCGTCACCCAGACGATGGTGGCGAGGCGGGGCACCGGTACGCCGAGGAGTCCGGCCCGGTCAGCGTTCTCTGCCGCGCCGCGGATGGCGATGCCGTAATCGGTCTTCAGAAGGAAGAGGCCGAGGGTGAGCACGAGCGCCGGAACGACCAGCACGATCAGGAGGTGGTTGGCATCGAAGGTGACCGGAAAGATCGTGAGGTCGGCGGTGAAGGGCACCTCGAACGTGCCGTCGCCGGCTTTGCTCCACAACAGCGGGATGATCTGGGACAGCCCGGCCAGGATCTGGGCGAGGGCGATGGTGGCGACGGCCAGTATCAATCGGGATGCGCGTGCGAAGCGACGCAACACGATGCCCTCGACCACGGCCCCGAGCACCACGGCGACGACGAGGGCAAAAGCGACCGACACGAAGAACGGCACATGCCACTGGATGGAGAACTGGATCGCCAGGACGGCGGCCACGCTTCCGAACTCGGCCTGCGCGAAGTTCACGACCCGATTGGCCCGATAGATCAGTACCAGGCCGATGGCGTTGATGGCATAGAGCAACCCGGAGATCGTCCCGAGGCCGACGATGCCGAGCGGCAGGCCACGCTCGAGCACGTTGTCGAGCGCGAACCACGCCACAGCCGCAAGAACAGCGACAGCGACCCCCGCTGTCGCGCGACTTCGGACCTCAGGCACGCCCGGGGTAGATCTGCGGATCCGTCGTGGGCCAGTCGCCGATGTCGTATCGCTTGCCCTTGTCGACCTCGATGAACGAGCCCTTCTTGGTCTTGTCCCGCTCTTCGGGTCCCGGAGGGGCCTGGCCGTCCCAGTAGACCTCGCGCACGTCGTCGACGGCGGTGTGGTCGGGCTTGCCGTCGGTGCCGTTGGCGTAGCTCCACTTGCCGGCGGCGAAGTCGGGTCCGCCGAGGTCGGGCAGCTTGGCGATGCCCTTCTGGATGTTCTCCGGTGTCAGCGTCGGACCGGCCGCCTGGAGCAGGTTGAAGATGTTGGCGTTGTCGTAGAGGCTCGCCGTCGTGCCGCCGAGGATCTTCTTGCCCGGGTTGAGCTTGGCGAAGAGCTTTGGCGCATCGGCGGTTTCACCGAAGAGCTTGTCGTTGGAGCTCAGCTGGCTGATGCCGAACATATGGCCGTCGACCTGCTTCTGGTCGTAGCTCCGGCCGAACCCGTCGGTGTCCTGCGCGGCTGTGCCGATGATGAACCACTCGGGGAAGTACTCCTGGGCCGTTGCCTCCTTGGTGAGCAGGCCGATGGAGATCGGATCCGAGGCGGTGACGATGGTGGTGACGTTGTCGGCCTTGAACTGGATGATGGCCCGTTTGGCCTGATCGGCGAAGCGGGAGATGTCGAGGGCGTAGCTCACCCGTCGGCCGGGCTCCGCCTTGAATTTGGTCTTGAGCAGGTTCTCCGTGATGTCGGTGCACTTCTGGTACTCCTCGATGTCCGGCACGTAGGTGCCGAACGACCGGGTTGCCTTGGCCAGCTCCGGGTCCCCGGCGTACTTGGCCGGCTTGTTGATCAGACGCTTGCCGATGTATTCGGCGTTCTGCGTGGAAATGCGGTCGCAGCTCATCGTCGTGTTGTAGAGCAGTGGTTGCCACTTCTGGTAGAAGCTCTCGGAGTAGTAGGCGGCGGCACCGAAGACGACGAGACCCTTCTCGGCGGCGCACTCGGCGAACACCCCGCCGCCCCCGGTGACCGCAAAAGCCTTGAGCTCGTCGGCGATCAACGTGGCGTCCTGGCAGGCGCCTTCGCGTCCGCCGTTGAGTGCCTCAGTCGTGGCATTGGAGAACTTCGACTCGTACTCGACGAACTCCACGGTCCGGCCGTAGAGCTCATAGTTCTTGTTCAGGTGCTCGACGAATTGCGCTCGGATCGCTCTGGCGTCGTCGCCGGTGGCGAAGCCGGCATCACGGATGGCCTTCTCGGCCTCCTGGGAGTTGGCGGAGGTGGGGAAGCTGCGGATCACGATCTTGATCGAGGTCGCCGAGACGCCGCGGGCGGTCTCGCCACCATTGTCGCCGGTGAACCTGGCCACGCAGGGGAGCGAGTACTGCAGGTCGGGCACCTGTTTGACGCCGGCCTTGCAGGCGACGCCTCCGACGCTCGTGCCGCTGCCCACTTCGACCCCGCCCGATCCGGGCTTCCATCCGTCGTCGTTGTCGTCGTTGTCGTCGCCGCCTGCGACGACCTCGCCGCCGCCGTCCTCCTTGTCGTCGTCGCCACCACGACCCGGGAGGATCACCGCCAGCAAGGCCACGACGATGGCGATGGCATAGAAGGCGCCATACCGCCGCAGGTGCCGCGCCGCTCCGGATG
>JBKJKM010000059.1:0-3385 GCA_046597375.1 Acidimicrobiales bacterium
CGTCAGAGCGCCTGCGTTGGCGACCACGATCTGCCCGCTTGTGGGCTCGGTGATGACGGCCGCATCGCCGCGGTGCCCGCGCACCAGAGTCGCAAACGCGCCAAGCCCGCCATCCTCCTCGCTGACCACGGAGTGCACTGCGAGGCGGCGCTCCAAGATGACTCCGGAGCGCTGGATCGCGCGTGCGACCTCGAGGTTGACCGCGACACCAGCCTTCATGTCACAGGCGCCGCGGCCGAACGGGATGCCGCCGATAACGTTGCCGCTGAAGGCATCTCGCCCCGGCCAGTTGTTCAGGTCACCGGTGGGAACGACGTCGACGTGGCCCTGAAGGACGAGCGCCGGTACGCCCTCGCCGGGTGTGACGCCCACGACGCCATACCCCTCGGTGCGCGGAGCTTCACTCCCCGGGAAACGGGGGTCGGCACGAAGCACCTCGAGGTCGAGCTGCCACAGGTCAACCTCCAGCCCTGTCTCGCGGAGGTCCCTGGCCGTGGCGTGTTGTAGCTCGTGCTCAGGGTCCTCGCCCGTCACACTGGGCGTCCGGACCAGTGCCTGCAACGCCGCGACGAGGGCGGCATCGTCGATGGCATCCAGGACGCGGGCCTCCGTGCTGCTGATCATGATGGCCATTCTGCCGCCGAGCTAGGCCAGAACTAGGCCCGTCGTGCCATGCGTCTCAGGTACTCCTCGCGGTTGAGCGGATCATGGTCGGTCCTCGGCCGGGTCGGGATCGATCCAGCCACGGGCTGATATCGCTCGAAGGCTGACTCCAGCACGCCTTCGCCGCGAGTCAGCGTCGCCAACTGCTGCTGTAGCTGATGCACCCGAGCGGCCGGGATCTCACCCTCCAGCGTGTATGACGAACCCCGCGTCGCGTGTGACTGCGGAACGGCCTGCAGCCGTGACAGGGCGGGCAGTATGGCGCCGAGCGTGTCTGCCGGAATGTCGAGCTGAAAGTGGTGAATCGGTTCGCACACAACGGTCTTGGCCTGTTTCAGCGCGCCGATCAGGACCAGCGGCGTCAGGCTCCGGAAGTCCGCGCTTGTGCTCGACATGCTCTTGTCGAAGCCGCCATGGGCGGTGCTCTGTCGAGCCCAATATCCGGAACGCGTCATGGTGACAGTGCAGTCGGTGACCTGCCAGCCGTGGATCCCCTGGCCAAGAGCCTCCTTCACTGTGTCCTTAACCGCCTTGAAGAACGCGAGCGGCATCGCCCCGAGCTCCACCTCCAAACGGAACTCCACGCCGGATCCGATCGCCGCCGGGTCGACGCGCAGGCCGACGGTTGCCAGGAAGGGGTTCGGCGCCTCGGCGATTATCTCGACGGCCGCACCGCTGCCGACGAGCCGTTCAATGCAGATCGTCGTGGTCTCGCGGAACTCGACCTCGATGTCGTAGTCGCTCTCCAACGTCGCCTGGATGACCTCCTTCTGCACTTCCCCGTAGAGCGAGGCGAAAATCTCCTGGCGGACATCGTCCTGCCGCAGGTTGATCAGCGGGTCTTGCTCGGCGAGTTGGGCAAGGGCGGCGTGCAGCGCGCCCTTGTCGGCTTGGTGACGGGGAAGGATGACCGTCTCGAGCGTCGGGGGAGCGAAGAAATGGCGGGTCGTTCGCGTCGCCTGCGGGCCGCCAATCCCGTCGCCCTCATGGCCGATCTCGTCGCCAATCACGTCCCTGATCTCGTCACCGATCTGGATATCGCCCAAACCCCAGAGCTTGCCGATCTGCCCTGCGCTGACAGATGTATGCCGGACGGCTGAGCCGCGCTCGAACACGCTGATCGCGGTGACCTTGCCTTCGTTGGCACCGCCCTGCTGGTCCACGCGGAACCGCAGTCGATCCCTCACTCGCACTGTCCCCGCGAACATGCGAACATAGGCGATCTTGTCTCCGGCCAGTCCTCGCTCGATCTTGAAGACCGCACCGGATACCGGGCTATCGGCATCGCCTTCCTTCGTCGGTAGGAGCTCGGTGACGGCAGCGATCAGCGAGTCCGTGCCGGCGCCGGTGATCGCTGAGCCGAAGAACACCGGATGCACGAGGGCGTGCTTGGTCTGCGCCGCAAGCTCCGCGCGCAACTGGTGATACGAGACCTTCTTCGTGTCATCCAGGAAGGCGGCCAGAAACGAATCGCCTTGCTCAGCGAGCGAATCCGCCAGCGCGGACGCAAAGGCGGGATCCGCCTCGCCATACGGGATGAAGCCTGCGGACCTGATGCCAAGGTCGTGCGGCGATCCCATGGCGATGATGGCAGGGGTCAGCCTCGCAGAGATGCTCCGTAGGAGCTGTTCAGCCTGCGCGCCAACGCGGTCGATCTTGTTGACGAAAATGAGCGTAGGAATCTTCAGCCGATGCAGCGTTCGCATCAGGACGCGGGTCTGCGCCTGAACGCCTTCCACGGCAGAGATCACCAACACGGCGCCATCAAGCACGCTCAACACACGCTCCACCTCGGCGATGAAGTCGGGGTGGCCGGGGGTGTCGATCAGGTTGACGCTCACGTCATCGATGACGAACGACACTACGGCGGACTTGATCGTGATGCCGCGCTTCTGTTCCAGGGCCAACGAGTCCGTCTGGGTGCTGCCCTCATCGACACTGCCGATCTCGTCGATGACACCCGCGGCAAAGAGCAGCCGCTCGGTCAGGCTTGTCTTACCGGCGTCTACATGCGCCAAAATCCCAAGGTTCAGTGTTCTCACAAAGCGTCATGTCCTCTGGGTAGTTGAGAGATGCCTTCTGGGCAGACATGAACGCTTCGCGCATTGCCTTCTCCTTGCTGGGTCGATCGGCTGGTGCTGCCAGTGCAACAGAGGGGCAAGCCGATGGGCAACCGGGTTTCCTGATGTCGCGCGGCCTCGGATCGCGCCGTGCCGAGCGCGAGATTGAACAGTCGTGACCGGCGGTCGTCTGCTGAGGTACGTTTCCACGATGCCTCGTGCGCTCATTCTTGGTGGTACCGGTCTGATCGGTCGGGCCACAGCTCGACGCCTGCTCGCTGCCGGCTGGCAGGTCGATCTGACGGGTCGCAACCCCGACCACCTACCGGCCGAGATAGCTGATGCCGGAGGCAGATTCGTCTCAGCGGCGCGCGCCGAACCCGGCCAGCTGCTCGCCGCAATGGGCGACGGTGCTGACCTCCTGGTCGACTGCATCTGCTACACGGCGGGCCACGCCACAAGCCTGTTGCCATTGGTTCGCGAGTCAGGCTCGACCGTCATGATCTCGAGCAAGGGCGTGTACGTCGACAGCGCTGGCAACCACTCGAACTCGGATACGGCACCGCACTTCGACGGTCCGATCCGCGAGACGCAGCCAACGGTGGCGCCGGGGGGCGGCGACCACAACACCCGTGATGGCTACGGGGCGAACAAGGTTGCGG
>JBKJKM010000130.1:0-4235 GCA_046597375.1 Acidimicrobiales bacterium
GGGCCCGCCCTTTCATGGAGCCTTCTGGCTGCCCAGAGGGCCTTCATGAAGCAGTTCGGCGTCCAGTTGGCTTCAGCGAACGGCAGGGCGGCGGGCTGTGTCGGCCTCGGGCCGGCGGGCCAGGTCTGCCTCGGGCCGGCGGGCCAGGACGAAGAACTCGGGGTGGTCGAGGTCGGGCGGGTTGCGGGCGTACCCGCCGGGGGTGGTCGACCAGACGTGCTCGACGTCGAGGCCGGCGGCCCGGGCCAGGAGGCGGAGCTCCCTTGGGGTGAAGCAGGTCGTGTCGAGCTCGAAGGGGATCTCGTCGCCGGCGCTGTTCTTGAGCGTGGTCTGCTCGACGTTGAGGCCGGTGGCCGCATCGAAGGCGTCGGTGCCCTCGAGGAACCGGACGCAGAAGTACGCCGAGAAGGCGGTGAGGGCGAGAAGGCCGCCGGGCCGGACGGCTCGGGCCATTCCCTCGAGCACCGAGAAGTCGTCGCCCCGCACGAGGCCGAAGCCGCCCTGGCACACGGAGATGACTGCGTCGAACTCGGCGTCGTAGGAGAGGGCCAGGGCGTCACCGACCACGAATGTCGCGCCCGGTGGCGCCCCCTCGGTGGCCAGCTCGATGAACCTCGGCGTGATGTCGAGGCCGACGACCTCGATGCCGCGGGCCGCAAGCGCATGGGCGTGGCGGCCAGGACCGCAGCCGACGTCGAGCACCCGCATCCCGGGCACGAGGCCGAGCGTCTCGACGAGGAAGCCCACCTCCTGCTCGGTGCCCTTGGTGAACGAATACCGAAGGTAGGCCTCGCCGAGGAACTCCCCCGCCGCCGGCCACGGTGAGCTCAACCTTTGGCCTGTTCCCAATTGGCACCCCAGGCGATGTTGACCTCGAGGGGCACCTCGAGGTCGGCGGCGCCGTGCATGGCCTCGAGTGTGAGGGCCTCGGCTCGGTCGCGCTCGTGGGGTGGGACTTCGAGGATCACCTCGTCGTGTACCTGGAGGATCAAGCGACTGGCCAAGCCCTCGGTCTCGAGCGACTGGTCGAGGCGGACGATGGCGACCTTGAAGATGTCGGCGGCCAGGCCCTGGATGCCGGCGTTCATGGCCTGGCGTTCGCCGGCTTGGCGGATGCGGTAGTTCGGCGACGAGAGCTCCGGGATCTGGCGACGCCGGCCGAACAACGTCTCGGTGTATCCCCGATCCCTCGCCTCGGCCACCGTGCGCACCATGTACGACCGCACCCGCGGGAAGGCGACGAAGTAGGCGTCGAGGATCTCGGTCGCTTCGTCGACGGGAATGTTGAGCCGCTGGGCCAGGCCGAACGACTCCATGCCGTAAGCCAGTCCGTACGACACCATCTTCGCCTTGGAGCGCTGGCCGAGGGTCACTTCGCCGGCTTCGACGCTGAACACCCGCGCCGCCGTCGTGGTGTGGATGTCCTGGTTCGTCGTAAATGCCTCGATCAGCCCGGGGTCTTCGGCGAGGTGGGCGATCACCCGCAGCTCGATCTGGTTGTAGTCGGCCACCAGCAACTCGCACCCCTCTGCCGGGATGAAAGCTCGCCGGAACCGACGACCCTCCTCGGTGCGGATCGGAATGTTGTGGAGGTTGGGCTGGTCGCTCGACAACCGGCCGGTTCGCGCCACGGTCTGGCTGAACGTGGCGTGGATGCGCCCGTCGTCCGCCACCTCGCCGAGCAGACTCTCCCCGTAGGTCGACCGCAGCTTCTCGAGCTCCCGATAGCGCAGGAGTTTCTCGATGATGGGGTGCTGGCCGAGCAGCTTCTCGAGAGAAGCGGCATCGGTGGAGAACCCGGTCTTGGTCTTCTTCTGCGGCGCCAGGCCGAGCTCGTCGAACAGCACGGTGCGGAGCTGCTTGGTGGAATTCACGGTGAACGGGTGGCCGGCGATCTCCTGGATCTCCCCGTCGAGCAGCTTCACCTCGTCGGTGAGCTCGCCCACCAGCGATCGGAGGAACTCGACGTCGACCCGAACGCCGGCGATCTCCATGCGGGTGAGGGCGCGGACCAGCGGCCGCTCGATCTCGTCGTACAGACGGGAGAGGCCTCGCGCCTCGAGGATCTCGGCGAGCACGGGAGCGAGCCGGGCCACGGCGGCGGCCCGGCGAGCCGGCTCCTCGGCCGGGTCTTCGGCGTCGCCGGCGAGGTCGAGCTGGCCCTCCGGCGGCGCGTCCGGTGACCGGACCTCGACTCCGGCGTACTTCAGCGCCAGGTCCTCGAGTAGGTAGGTGTCCAGCGACGGCTCGATGAGGTAGGCGGCGAGCTGCGTGTCGAGTCCGAGGTTCACCGCTTCGATCCCCAACGGCGCCAACCCACGCATCAGGGCCTTTGCATGGTGCACGTGAAAGGGGCGCGTCGACAGCAGTGACTGGAGCTGTTGTCCGACGGAGGGGTCGCGCACGAGCTCGCCGTCGAGCCACAGCACCACATCTTCTTCGAGGGTGATGGCCAATCCGGACACCGGCGAACGGCCCTCGGCCCCAGCCCAGGTCGCCGCCAGCGCCACCCACGGTGCGTCCTCATTCGAAGCCTCGCACCGCTCCCGAAGGAGCTCGACGGCCTCGCCAACGTTGCGCGCACGCCGGACTTCGACCTCGAGCGGCGGCGCATCCGGCATGGCCGTCGCGGCCGTCGATGTGCCGCCGGCGAACGTGTCGACGCCGACCGCCTCGAAGAGGCGCTCGAGGATGCCGCCGCGGAACTCGAGAAAGACGAAGAGGTCACGGATCTCGTCGGCGTCCCAACCACCCATCTTCAGGTCAGCCAGTTCGCACTCGATCGGCACGTCGCGGATCAGCGGTGTGGCCAGGTAGTTCTCCCGCACCCGCGCCTCATGACCCTTCAGGTTCTCCTTCAACTTCGGCGTGTTCTTGTCGACGTTGGCGAACACCCCATCGAGGTCGCCGTAGGTGTTGATGAGCTTGGCCGCCGTTTTCTCGCCGACCCCGGGTACGCCCGGAAGGTTGTCGCTCGTGTCGCCGCGCAGCGCGGCATACATCGGGTACTGCTCGGGTGTCACGCCCGTGCGCTCGTGGATCCCGGCCTCGTCATAAAGGACGTAGTCGGTGACCCCACGCTTGTTGTAGAGCACCTTGACGTGCGGATCCTCCACCAGCTGGTAGGCATCCCGATCACCGGTCACGACGATGACGTCGTCACCCCGGTCGCGGGCCTGGGTGGCCAAGGTGGCGAGGATGTCGTCGGCCTCGAAGGTGGCCAGGTCGATCACCGGGATCTTGAGCGTCTCGACGACCTGGCGCACCAGCCCCATCTGCTGGCGCAGGATGTCGGGCGCCGCCTCCCGCCCTCCCTTGTAATCGGTGACGAGCGAGTGCCGGAAGGTCGGCTCCGGCCGGTCGAAGGCCACGGCGATGCCGTCAGGCTGGTGCTCCCGAAGGAGGAAGACGAGCATGTTCGTGAAGCCGTAGACCGCGTTGGTGACCTGGCCGCTGGCCGTGGCCATGTCGGTGGGGAGTGCGAAGAAGGCCCGGTAGGCCAAAGAGTTGCCGTCCAACAACAGGTACTTCGCCATTGAGGTGCGAGCCTACGGCGCGGGTGTCACGGCCCGTCGCCGCGCAGTGACGATTGACGAGGGCTGCGCGGCGTCGCCAACATGAGCGTGGCCAGGGCCAGGGCCCAGAGGGTCGACTTCGCGACCTCTTCGAAGCCGAACTCCCTGAAATCGGGGAAGAGGGAACGGGGCGGGAGGGGGAAACCCAGGATCCAAGGGTCTACGGCGAGTCTTATGGCGCGGGTCCTGGCCGCTACCGCTACGACGCCGGCGATGACGATGCTCAAGGCTGTCAGAGCCAAGGCAGGCTTGGGGACTCTGGTGGCGCCGATGGCCATGAGAACGGCGAAGCTGGGAAGTGCCGCGATGAGCATGCGGCCGGGGAACCAGTAGCCCATGATCGTGATGCTCACGAAGGTGGCCATCACGGTGGCGATGACCACGATGGCGGCGTGGGCCCTCGTCGACCTCCTCAGTCCCCACAGGGCCAGGGGCGCCACGGGAAGCCAGCGGAAAAGACCGAAGCGGGCATCGAGGTAGAGGCCGTAGAGGCGATAGCTGCGATCGGGGAGGCCGAGGTGGTCGCCGAGGATGCTGCTCGTCCCCTCCCCGGCCCAGACCACATTGGTGGAGTACGGGGTCAGCCCGCCGAAAGTCTCGAGGTGCCACCACGCGAAATGGGCGCCAGCCACCAATCCCACGGCCGCGGCGATGGCGACA
>JBKJKM010000011.1:0-2912 GCA_046597375.1 Acidimicrobiales bacterium
TGAGTCCGGCGAAGGCGAGCAGCAGGACGTTCCCGTCGAGACGGCGGTTCAGGGCCGACCCGGCGAGGGAGCCGGCGATGCCGACGAACCCGAACATCAGACCCTGGGTGACGCGGACCCGGCCGGCTCCCTCGCCGGGTCGGCCCTGAACCGCCGTCTCGACGGGAACGTCCTGCTGCTCGCCTTCGCCGGGCTCATCCTCATCGCTGCATGGCGCATCGTCGCCGGATGCCCGAGCTGCACCCGCAGCGGCGAGGCCAGCGCCATCGAACGAAGCGACGTCGCGGCAGGGTCAGTGATGCTCAAAACCGGCACCCGCACGATGAAGCCGGGCCGGGTCGCCAAGATCGTGGCCGCTGGAACGGTTGTCGGGTTTCTCACTGGTCTCTTCGGCGTGGGCGGCGGGTTCGTGATCGTCCCCGTCCTCGCCCTCGTCCTCGAATTCTCGATGGGCGTCGCCATCGGCACCTCACTTCTGGTCATCGCCGTCAACACCTCCGTCGCCCTCGCCGCCCGTGCCGGCGCCGGCCCGATCGACTGGGCCACGACCCTGGTGTTCACCGCTGCCGCCGTCGCCGGTGTGGGCGCCGGCAAGCGCGTCGCCGACCGGGTCGAACCCCAGTCGCTGCAGCGCGCCTTCGCTGCCCTGCTCGTCGCTCTCGCGCTGTACACCGGCACTAGGGCCCTGCTCGCCATCGCAGGATGATCTGGTTTGTTCGTCGTAACGTCGACCTGACGTGAACGATGACCGCAACACCCCCAGTCCCGAGGACATCGGACTCTTCGCCTTCAAGGTGTGGAGCTACAAGCAAGGCGAGATGGTCTCGCTTCTCATCAACCTCGGCGACCGGCTCGGCCTCTATCGGGCCATGCGAGGCGCCGGCGCCCTCGACGCAGATGAGCTCGCCGCACGGACCGGGTTGCACGAGCGTTGGGTCAAGGAGTGGCTGCGCGGCCAAGGCGCCGCCGGTCTCCTTACCTGGCATGAAGACGACCGCTTCGAACTCACCGACGCTGCGGCGGCCGTCCTCGCGGACGAGCACGACTCACTCTTCTTCGCGGCCGGAGCGTTCGGTGCACCGCCCGCCCCCGACTTCGTCGACGACCTCGCCCGCGCGTTCCGCACCGGCCTCGGTCTGCCCTATGACCGCCAAGGTCCTGCAGGTGCACACCGCACCGAGCGCATGCTCGGCCCTTGGACCCGCCTCGCGCTCGTGCCCCGCATCGTGCCCACGCTTGGCGGGGTGGAAGCCAAACTCGACGCCGGCGGGGTCGTGGCCGACGTCGGCTGTGGTGCCGGCGTCGCCATCGTTGCTTTAGCGGAACGATTCCCGCGATCGCATGTCCACGGCTACGACATCTCCCGCCATGCCATCGCCCGGGCCCGCCAACTCGTCGACGACGCCCAGCTCGAAAACGTGACGCTGCACCTGGCCGGTGCCGATGCACTCCCGGCAGAGTCGACGTTCGACCTGGTGTTGACCCTCGACTGCCTGCACGACATGACCAGACCGTCCGACACGATCAGCGCCATCCGCCGGTCGATACGATCCGACGGCACGTGGCTCATCAAAGACATTCGGTGCGCGCCCCGGGCGAAGGACAACCTGTCCAACCCGATGGCCGCAATGATGTACGGCTTCTCCATCACCAGCTGCATGTCGTCGGCCTTGTCCGAGCCCAACGGTGCGGGACTCGGGACGCTCGGCCTGCACCCCGAACTTCTCGCTCAGCTGTGCGAAGAGGCCGGGTTCAGCCAGTTTCAGATGCACGACTTCGACGAGCCCGCCAACCTCTACTACGAGGTCAGGGTGTGACGGACCGCTCGTTGCAGTCGACGGTCAGGCAGCCTGGGGCGCACGGTCCCAGATGTTGGCGCAGTCGAGGCAGACGCTTTCGCTGATGAGCCCCGCCCGCATGAGCAGGGCGAACATCTTGCAACCCAGGCACAGCCCAGCAAACGCCTCGAGCCCGGCGGCCACGACGAGGACGCCCAGCAGGCCGTAGGTCGCGCTGTCCCACCCGAAACCGAAGTGGGCCACGCTGGCCAAGGTGGTGGTGAACAAGCCGACCCCCTGGGCGAAGCGCTTGGGCGGGCCGGCCACGTAGCGGGGAGCGAAGGGGAGGAGAGGCGTGACGACGCGGGTGGCCAGCTGACCGAGGGGGCTGAGAGTTGGGCCGGTGAGGACCCGGGCCAGGAAGCCGTAGGTCAGGGGGACGAGCAGCACCGGGGCCCGCAAAACGATGGCCGTGCCGGCCATGAGCACAACGCCCGAGGCGACGACCCGCGCAGACACCTCGTTCACGGGGTTCGGGAAGCCGAAGGGCGTCCACCGTTGCTTCGTCTTGAATCCTGACCTCATAGGTCTACTTTACCGAGGGCGAGCTTTCTGCGCCCCTGCCGCCTCGAGGAGCTGGCGGAGGGCGGTGGTGGTGTCGCCGTCGTGCTCGACACCGAGGGCCTTGCCGATGGCGTGGATGGTGAGGCGGCCGGTGCCGTGGGCGAGCAGTCCGCGTCCGCGGGTGGCGAGGGCGACGAGCTGTTCCGGGTCGGCGTCGGTGGGTCGGCCGGTGAGGAGCTCGACGGTGGCGGTTGCGATGGCGGTGGTGGCGTCCCGAATGGTGCCAAGCAATTCGAAGACCCGGTCGGGTTCGTAGCCGGCGGCGAGGGCATCGAGGGTGAGCTGCAGCATGGACGGGCTGGGCACGCAGTACCGGTCGGGGCCGCATGCGTCGATGATCCCTGCGGCGAGGAGTTCGTCGAGCCGGTCGGGGATCAACGCGGGGAGGAGGGCGGCGAGGTGATCGAGGGTGGTAGGAGCGCCCGGTTCGTCGAGGTGGACGAGTTGGTCGGCTTCGAGGCCCAGGATCTCGCCGAGGTCGGCGCCGTCGCTCCACGAGCTGACGAGGTC
>JBKJKM010000265.1:0-4618 GCA_046597375.1 Acidimicrobiales bacterium
GTGGTCGCATGCGTTGGGCCAACTCGAGCTCCTCGACGGGGTGAAAGCCAAGGCCAAGGCCAACGGCTTGTGGAACTTCTTCCTGCCCAACGCCGAGACGGGCGAGGGCCTGCCGAACCTCGACTACGCGTACATCGCCGTCGAGCTCGGCAAGAACCCGTTGGCCTCGGAGTGCCTCAACTGCGCAGCGCCCGACACCGGCAACATGGAGGTGCTCGAGCGGGTTGGAACCCCCGAGCAGAAGAAGCAGTGGCTCGAGCCGCTGCTGCGGGGCGAGATCCGATCCGCTTTCGCCATGACCGAGCCGGATATGGCCTCCTCCGACGCCCGCAACATCGCCTGCTCGGCGGTCCTCGACGGCGAGGAGTGGATCATCAACGGCGAGAAGTACTACATCTCCGGCGCCGGCGACCCCCGCTGCAAGATCATGATCACCATGGTGCGCACGTCGCCGAACGCGCCGAGCCACCTGCAGCAGTCGCAGATCCTCGTGCCGATCGACACGCCCGGCGTCGAGATCCTCGGCCCGATGACCGTGTTTGGCAAGGACGATGCGCCGCACGGTCACATGCACATCAAGTTCACCGACGTGCGGGTGCCGAAGGAGAACATCCTCCTCGGCGAAGGCCGCGGCTTCGAGATCTCCCAGCTCCGCCTCGGCCCCGGCCGCATCCACCACTGCATGCGCTCCATCGGTGCGGCCGAGCGAGCGCTCGCCCTCATGGTGCAGCGTGGCCTCTCGCGCGACGCCTTCGGCAAGCCGCTCATCCAGCTCGGCAAGAACACCGAACTCGTGTCGCGTGCCCGTATCGAGATCGAAGCCATGCGCCTGATGGTGCTCAAGGCGGCCAAGGCCATGGACCTCATGGGCAACGCCGAGGCCCGGGTCTGGGTGAGCGCCGTGAAGGCGATGGTGCCCGAGCGGGTGTGCCAGATCATTGACCAGGCCATCCAGATGCACGGCGCCACCGGGGTCTCCCAGTGGACGCCGCTGGCCGACATGTACACCTCGCAGCGCACGCTGCGACTGGCCGACGGCCCCGACGAGGTCCACCACATGGTGGTCGGCCGCGCCGAGATCGCCCGCTACCAGAAGCCGGCGAAGAACTGAAGCTCCACCTCGACACCGACTTCGCCGGGGACCCGGACGACGCCTGCGCGCTCGCCTTGCTCCTCGGCGTCGTCGCGTCGGGAGCCGACGTGGAGGTCACGGGCATCACCACCGTGGCCGACGGCGACGGCCGGCGGGCCGGCTACGTCCGTCGCTTTCTCGACGTCGCCGGGGTGCCGGCAGGCTCCATCCCGGTCGCCTCCGGAGCCGGATGGTCGCTGACGGATGGCGGGGAGATGGGCGCCATCCCCGACCACGAGACCTTTTGGGGCGGGCCCGAAATCGAGCCCGGCTTCGTCGACCCCACGGCCGCCATCGCCGCGCTCGACCGGTCTGTGGCTCAGGGCGCCACGATCTGCACCATCGGCCCGCTGACCAATCTGGCCCTGCTCGAGGCGTCGCGACCAGGGCGGCTGGCGGAGGCATCGGTCGTGGCCATGGGCGGATGGGTGCGACCCCTCAAGGTCGGGCTCCCGGCCTGGGGAGCCGAGAACGACTTCAACGTGCAGTGCGACACCCAGGCGGCGGCGACGGTCGCACCGGCCACGGGCGACTTCACCCTCGTCACCCTCGGCGCGACCATGCAGACCCACCTCCGCGAGCGGGACCTCGTGCGGCTCGAGTCCTCGGGGTCACTTGGCAGGTTGTTGGCCCGCATGACGCGCGGCCATTCGTCCCAGTACGACCTCCCGGCCCTCGCCGCTGACCACGAACGACTACCTGACGATCTCCGGAACTTTCACCACGATCCGCTGGCCGTCGCCGTCGCCCTCGGTTGGCCCCACGGCATCGTCGAGAAGCTGCGTCTCCGTCCGGTGTTCGAGGGCGAGCGCGACGAGGTGCTGCGGTTCGAGCCGATGGAACCTCCGGCGCGTGCACCTGGCGCGCTCGGCGATCAGATCCGCCACATCGATGTGAGGGAGCGACCGGAACGGCCACGTGACCGAGCCGTGCGGGTGGTCGACGACGTCGACGGACCGGGCTTCGTGGAGGCCTGGCTCGAGATCGTCGAAGCGTTCAGTCGAAGTCGGGACGGCCTCGCAGGGAGCGCTTGAGCTCGCTGAAGTTCGGGTTGGAGCCGAGCGCAACAACGGCCTCCCACAGCTCGACGGCGGCGGCCCCCTCGGGCGCCTTGTTGATCACGGGACCGAAGAAGCTCGGTCCGTCCGGCGGGCCGAACGTGAGCACCGGCGTGCCGATGTTGCCGCCCGTGCGCCGCAGCGCCTCGGCCGTCTCCTCCCGGATCACGACGTCGTATCCGATTTCGAGGGCGGCCGACGCCAGCGTGACCGGGTGGCCGAGGTCGCGAAGCACTGACTCGTGGCCGGCCGGCTCGTCGAAGTCGGTGTGGCGCTTGTGGAGGTGGAGCGCCTCGCCGACAGCCGTGTAGTACGGGAGCACGGCATCGACGCCGGCCCGTTCTCTGAGGGCCGCCGCCACGCGGAGCATCTCGAGGCCGCGCGTGTGGCCCCGCTCGTAGCCGGGACGAAACTCCTTCTCGTAGTCGCGATCCTCGTTCACGATCCGCAATGCGATGAAACGCCAGTCGACCTCCATCGGACGCTCGGCCATCACATTCACGACCCAGCGCGACGTCAACCACGCCCACGGGCACACGGGATCCCAGAAGAAGTCGACATCGGCCATGCCCCATGATGGCTCCATGCTGATCGTTTCTGGAACGTTCGAGGTCGCCTCCGAGGATCGCCAGGCGTTCCTCCGCAGTCGCGAAGACGCCATGCGGACTTCGAGGGCCGAGGAGGGGTGTTTGGCCTACGTGTTCGCCGCCGACCCCATCGAGCCGGGACGGGTCATCCTGTTCGAGCAATGGGAGAGCGACGAGGCCCTCGGCGCCCACATTGCCGCCATGCAGGCCGCCCGCGCCGCACGGCCGCCCCTTGATCCGGACGCCCCACGGCCGCCGTCGGTGAAGGTGCTCTCCTCGTCGATCGTCAAGCACACCATCTCGGCCAGCGGCCCGCTCGGCTGACCTGCGGACACCTCAGCCGGCGCCGTCCTTGGCCAGCACGAACGGGAACACGGGCCCACTGCCGGCCCGGATGAGGCGACCGCCGACGACAGTCAGCGTCCAGCGAGACTGGGCCGTGTCGTCGATGAGGAGCACCGGCACGCCGGGTGGGGGTTCGACGATGGCGAAGGCCCGGAAGACGTTGCGCAGCTGTGCGGCCGAGTTCTCCATGTCGGACTGCGGCGGTGCAGCTCGCACCCGCTGCACCAACGACATGGCTTCGAGGCCGAGCCCGGTGGCGAGGCGTTGGGCGAGGTTTTCGACCAGGCCCGGTCGGGCGACCGACGGCACCCAGGTGACCAACCCGGGGGTCGGCGCCGGCGCCCAGGCCCGCACGAGGGCCAGCGCCGCCTCGATCAATTCATCGGGGACGGGCGTCGCGCCTGCGGAAGACCGCAGAAGTGCCTGCACCACACTGCCCCACCCACCGTCGCCGGCGAGGCCCAGCGCCCGGCCGACCTGCAACTGCTCGTCCTTGGGGATGCGGCCCTTCGCCTCGTCGATGCCCGCCGGCCACTGTCGACGGGGCTCGACCTCGAGTCGCGACGCCCGCAGGAACTGCACCGCTTCGGCCACCATCGCCGCTTCGAGCTCGACCGCCATCGTCGTGCCGGTGCAGGTGTCACAGCGCCCGCACGGCTTCGCCGTGGGATCGTCGAGCTGCTCGCGGAGAAAAGCCATGCGGCAGCGATCGCCGACGGCGTAGTCGACCATGGCCGCCTGCTCCTCCCGCCGGAGGCGCGTCACCGACGCCACCCGCTCGGCGTCGTAGGCCCACGGCTCCTTGGTGCGGAACCACCCCTTGTCGCCCCGCTCGATGGCCCCCTCGACCTCGAGCACCTTGAGCATCCCCTCGATGCGCATGCGACGGGCGTTGACCGCCGACTCGATCTCCGTCGTCGTCACCGGGCCGCCTCCGGGCTTGTCGGTCATCAGGCCGAGAATGGCCTCGGCCTGATCCTGGGGTGGGAAGGCGACCCGGATGAAGTGATCCTGGATGTCGCGATCCTCGTTGCCACGCAGCAGTACGCCGGCGGCCGACTCGAGCGCCCGACCGGCCCGGCCGACCTGTTGGTAGTACGCGATGGCCGAGCCCGGCGACTGGTAATGCACGACGAACCCCAGGTCGGGCTTGTCGAAGCCCATGCCGAGCGCGGAGGTGGCGACGAGCACCTTCACCGAGTTGTCGAGCAGCGCCGCCTCGGCCTTCAGCCGATCGCTTCCCTCGCTCTCACCGCTGTAGGCCAGCGCCGAGATGCCGTGACGGGTGAGCCACTCCGTGACCCGGAGCGAGTCGTGGATGGTGAGGCAGTAGACGATGCCAGACCCGGGCAGCGTGGGCACGACCTGCGCCAGCCAGGCCAGCCGGGAGGCCGGCTGGGGGAGATCGACGACCGAAAGGGCGAGGCTTTCGCGATCGAGCGGACCGCGGATCACCTCGAGGTCGTCGCCGAGTTGGCTCACGATGTCGACGACGA
>JBKJKM010000019.1:0-8142 GCA_046597375.1 Acidimicrobiales bacterium
CAGGCGTGTGCTCTACCAACTGAGCTACCCGACCGGGAGCGGTCCTGACGGGATTTGAACCCGCGACCTCCGCCTTGACAGGGCGGCGTGCACTCCAAACTGCACCACAGGACCAACGTTGCTGCGACGACGTACTGCCTGCTGCGAGCACCCCCTACGGGATCTCAAACCCGTGCTGCCACCTTTGAAAGGGCGAGCGGCACCTTACCGTGCCGTGTTGGAGGCTGCCGCACGACGGACGTTCTCGCAGGTCAGATGGCCGCGGTGACGGAGCGGGTCGGCGGTGATGGGTCGTGTCAGGGACCCAGCACCCGGACGACGCCGGCGACAGGGTCGACCTCGAGGTCGGCGCCGTCGGGGATCAGGGTCGTGGCGTTGACGACACCCACCACTGCGACGAGGTCGAGCTCACGGGCCATGACGGCCGCATGCGAGAGAATGCCCGCCTCCTCGACGACGAGTGCTCCGCACACCGCGAGGACGCTGTTGAGTGCCGGAGTCGTGAGGGTCGTGACCAGGATGTCGCCGGGCTCCATCTTTGCGAAGGCCTCGTCGGCCCAGCGAGCCACGACGGCCCGGCCGCGGTAGGTGCCATGGCCTATCCCGACCCCCGTTAGGGGTTCGAGCTGCGGTGGGGTCTTGCGCAACGCGAAGTAGGCGTCGTACGCCGCCGTCAGGCGACCCGTCACCCTCGGGAGCAGGTCCGGCTCGGCTGGAGTTGCGATCGTGCCGAGCGACCTCGGCGGGTCGAGCAGAGCGGCGGCGGCGCGCTGCTCCCGTCGACTGCGGGCATCGTCGGCCGTGGGGCTGTCCGAGCCCAGCAGCAGCGTGCGCACCTCAGAGGGGATCAGCTCGAGCACGTCCTCCCGCTGGTGAAGTCGACCCCCGGCGGTCAGTCGATCGGCTGCCTCGAGCAGGGCGACGCGGATCGCGCCGCGCGCCCACAGGACATACGACACGTCGTCGTCGCGCAGCCCGTACACCGAGCGCGCCGCAGCCAGCAGATCGTCGAAGCGGGGTCGGTCGCCGTCGGGCACACGCGACCGGAGCAGCTCGGCGTCGGGCTCTGACTGCATGCTCGGCGGAGCATCGAGGGCGGTCAAGATCGAAGCCAAGATGACGTCTGGCATCTCACCGAGCGTCTTGGCGCCGAGATCAAAGCTGCCGACGGGCCGGAGCCCATACTCGCCGAGGTAGTTCTCGAGCGCACTCGCGGCGTCGTGGCTCGCGGCGCGCACATCGTCCAACGAGGTCGGGCGAACGTCTGCGCGGCGCACTGCATCGGCGATCGCATCGAGGTGTGCAGCCGTACGGGCTGATGCGGGTGAGGAGCCTCGAAGCAGAGGAAGCACCTCTTCGTCATCGAAGCCCCACTCTCGGCAGCTCAAGAGCAGCTCGCCGATGAGCACACAGAGAGCGGCTTGCTCGAAGTGCCACTCGGCCCCTTGGACTGCCAGACGGATGCCCGCGTCGAGGTGGTCGGCGAGGCCGGCGTCGTCGAGGCCGGCGGGGTCGACGGTTTGCAGCGATCGGCAAGCTCGCTCCAGCTCGGGACGACCAACGGTCTGCCACCGAACGAGTTGTTGCTCCCAGCGTCGGTGCTCCAAGAAGTCAGCGGCTGCCGCTTCTCGGTCGGCGAACGTCGACGGATCGAGCGGTTTGGGTTGCGTGAACGTCCATCCGTGGAGCTGCGCGCCAACGTTGCCACTCTTGGCGATCCCGATCCGGGCAAAACCGGACGCAACGGCGCGTGGAATCGTCGCTCCCAACATCGCCAGGCCATACGGAGCGAGCGGACCCGCGGCGTGCGTCCGGTCGCATGTCCATACCCCCGGACCAGGAGGGTCCCAGGCGACGGACACCGCCGTCGTCCGAGTGCCCGTCACCTCACTGGGCGCTTCGACCGCAGGTAGCTCTCCCACACGAGCCCTTCCCGTTCGTCGTCTGAGGGTGTCCCGGTTCCAGGGAATGCGAGAGGCCCTCGACAGAGGGCCTCTGGGATGATTTTTTTTCGAGCACCCCCAACGGGATTCGAACCCGTGCTGCCACCTTGAAAGGGTGGTGTCCTAGGCCACTAGACGATGGGGGCCGGAGAACTCCGTCAAAGGCGTTGGAGACGATAGCAGTCGCTCACGCGAGGTCCCACGCCGTCCCGTCGGCCGAGTCTCGGACCTCCACACCCAGTGCCACGAGGGAGTCGCGCACGGTGTCGGCGTCGGCGTAGCGCTTGTCCTCTCTGGCGGAGTTTCGGAGCGACAACAGGGCCTCGACGAAGGGGCCGAGCCGCTCCCTCGGGTCTTGGGCGCCCCCCTCGGCCAGGGTCGCCAGCCGCACGATCATCGACCGCAGCGCCGCCCGACCTTGGTCGACGTCGTCGGACTGGAGGGTGTCGGCCTGCCAATCGTGGAGGGAGGTTTCGAGGTCGAGCATGGCCTGGGCGGCGGCCTGCACGTTGCGGGCGGCCAGTGCTTCGGCGAAGGCGGCCTCTCGTTCCCGGATCTCGAGGAGGAGGGGGCTCGTTCGCCTCGAGTCGGGCGACTCGGCGAGGTCGTCGCGGCGCTCGGAGCTCCCTCCTTCGGCGACCGGACGGGCGACGGCGCCGCCGCCGCCCGAGCGGAGTCGCTCGGCCGTGGCCCGGAGGTCGTCAATGGCGAGAACGGCGCCACTCTCGAACGTCTCACTGCGGCCGTCGGCGCGCACCGTCAAGACCCCGAGCCCGACGATCGTCGCCGTCGAGGCGTCGAGGTCGAACACGACGCCGGTGTGTTCGTCGATGCCGAGCACGAAGGCACCATCGGGCAGCGCCCGCTCCATGACGGACAGCCGCAGTTCACCGAGGTAGCAGTACCGCGTGTCGTGGTTGCCACCCTCGGCGTTGTTGTAGTGGGGGATGACGGCGGCCGAGAGCCCCGTCTCCCGCAACAGGTCGAGGCCCTCGGCCCACGCAGCCGGCGCGCCAACCTTGTAGATCTCGTAGACGGGCACGGTGGCGATACCCATGGTCAACGCCGCCGCACTGGCGAATGTCACGCAGCCACCGTCGACCAGTTTCGATCGCAGCACGGCGGGAATGGCGCTCCCCTGCCACTGCGACAGCGCGTAGGTCGGGGAACCGGGGCCGGCGAACACGTAGCCGGCGGATCGGAGCAGGGCGAGCGTCGCCTCGTAGCCCACGGAGCCGAGCTCGCCGACCGTCTTGTACGAGGCCAGCGCCAGTGATCGACCGACGCTCTCGGCGAAGTAGGCCTGCGCCCGCGCGGTCAGGTCCGCAGCGTTCTCCTGGAACCCGAACGGCGTGTCGAGCAGCACGGCCGGCGCCTTCGAGCCGATCCGGGCGAGGAGCTCGCGATGGGTCTTCATCATCGTCGGACTCGTCTCGCCCGAACCCATCAACGTCAAGAGGCGTGGCATGGCGGGAGCGCTCATCCGAAGAACCCGTCGCCCACGGCGGCCAGCAGCGCATCGGCCACCTCGTCCGGTTTCTCCGCATGGACGTCGTGCCCGGCCTGGAACCAGTGTGTTCTCGACACCGGGATGGCTGCCTCGGCGACTGCCACTTCCTCGCGCTTGCGGATCGCCCAAGCGGACCCGTCGTCGCAAGGCATCAACACGACGGGGACGCCGACGGTCGGGAAGACCTCGTCGATCCGTTGATCCCACATCGCCCGCAGGATCATGATGTGGCGCTCGAACGTGAGCCATGGGGCGATGGTGCCATCGGGCCTGACCTCGAAGCACGCCAGCGAGCCCTGGATGCCCTCCTCGGGCCAGTCGGCACGGCGTCCTCGCATCATCGCCTCGAAGTCCTCGGCCGGGAGCCCGGCGGTGCGGGGCGGTGCCATCGCCTTCTCGCACGCCTCCCATGTCTCGAACCGGCGCAAGTCGATCCAGCCACCGTCGACGCAGGCGATGCCCCGCAGAGCGACGACCGCTCGCCCAGCCAGGTCGACGACCACGTTGCCCCCCCAGGACTGACCGGCCACGACCGGCCGGTCGTAGCCGAGAGCGTCGATGACGCAGGCCACGTCGGCCGAGACGGTGGCGAAGTCGTAGCCCCCGTCGGGTTTGTCCGAGCGGCCGTGCCCGCGTTGATCGACCGATGCGACCGGGTGCCCGGCCGCCGACAGACGGGCCGCCACGCCATCCCACATCCGCAGATTGGAAGCGAGCCCATGGACCAACAGGAAGGGAATGAGGTCCTGACGACCGCGCCACCGATGGACGTTGAGCGAGACCCCTCCCGTCACCTCGATGCGCCCGACCTCGACGGCGGAAGGCGGCAGCTCAGCCACCGGCCGCCACCACCTTGAGCCGGTCGACGAGCGTGGCCACCTCGATGGCGTCGGCGGTCGTGCGTTGCGCCGCGGCCGTTCCACGGATGACGCCAGCCACGTGCTCGACCATGCCGAGATAGGGATCGCCGCCTGCGCCCGACAGCTCCTCCTTCCGGCCGTCGCGATGCAGCAGTGCCATGTGGGTGTCGTCGGGTCCTGGCGTGAACGTGCGGTCCATCGCGAGGGAGGCCTCGGTACCGACCAGTTCGAGGGATTGGCGCTCGGGCGTTTCGAACGAGCACTCGAACGTGGCCGTGAACCCGGCGCCGAAGTCGAGCCAGCCGGCGAACGAGGAGTCCACACCGCCCTCCGTCATGACGGCCGACGCGGCCAGGTCGAGCGGCGTGCGGCCCGCCGCCAGGAGGAGTGGCGCCAGGCAGTAGATGCCGACGTCGAGGAGGGCGCCGCCGCCCATGGCGGGCGACCAGCGATGGTTGGCCGCGTCGGCCATCAGGCCGGTGAAGGCCGTCCGGCCGAAACGCAACTCACCCAGCACGCCGGAGTGGAGCACCTCGGCCATGGCCGACGAACGCGGATGGAACGGCGTCATGTAGGCCTCGAACAGCAGCACGCCGGCGGCGTCGCAGGCCGCGGCCATAGCGCTCGCTTCGAGGGCGCTGCAGGCCAACGGCTTCTCGCAAAGCACGTGCTTGCCCGCCTCGGCCGCCTTGATCGTCCACTCAGCGTGCAGGCTGTTGGGAAGTGGGAGGTAGACCGCCTCGACGTCGGGGTGCTCGAGCACCGCTTCGTAGGTCGGGAGCACCATTGCACCGAACGATTCGTAGCCGCCGTCCGGTCGGCCCTCACTGGCGACGGCCACCACCTCGCACTCGCCGGCGGCGGCCAGTGCCGGCAGAACGGCGATCTGGGCGATGTTGGCGGTGGCGCCGATAACGCCCCACCCCACGGCCGACGTCACGGGGTCGGCAGCTCGATGACCCGTCCGCACTCGTCGGAGGATTTCTGCGACGCCTCGAGCACGGCCACCACCGAGCGGACCGATTCGGGGGTGACGGCCAGTGGCTCGCCGAGGTGGAGGTGATCGGCGAGGTTGCGGTGGAAGGCGTAGCGCTGCTCGGGCGCCACGGGCAACGTCGTCGACGTGAGTCCGTACCCGCTCTCGTAACGGGCCAACGTCAGGTCGGCCGGCGCCTCGGCGTGGTGGGGTTGCTCGGCCACGTAGCCCCGTCCCGGCTCGATCCGCTCGAACGTCAGAGGTCGGTAGTTCCCGACCAGCGTGCCCGCCGTGCCCTGCACGAAGAACTTCGGTCGGCGCACGCCGGCCACGTCGCTTTGGAAGAACTCGGCCTCGCGACCGTCGTCCCACGCCAGGTGCAGTCGGAGCTGGTCGAGGTTGGTCACGTCGTGCCAGACGCGCTTGTGGCCGAAGGTCGTGACGCGCGACGGCGCCGAACCGAGGAGCTGAAGGATCCAGTCGACGTGGTGCGAGCCCCAGTCGTAGACGGCGCCGCCGGAGACCTCGACGTCGGAATGCCACGCGCGGCACGGATGCTCGAAGCCACCGACGAAGGTCTCGACGTTGAACAGGTCGCCGAGCAACCCGGCATCGACAGCCCGGCGGACCGCCAGGAAGTCGGGGTCCCACCGTCGGTTCTGGTGGACGGTCAGCACCCGTTGGTGCGAACGAGCGGTGGCGATCAGCTCGTCGGCCTCGCCCGCCGTCAGGCAGAGCGGCTTCTCGCAGGCGACGTGCTTGCCGGCCCGCAGCAGTTGACGGGTGAGGCCGAAGTGGGCCGAGGGCGGCGTGGCGACGATGGCCAGGTCGACGGCGTCATCGGAGGCGAGGTCGTCGGCCGAGGCGTAGGTCGTGAGGCCGGGGAAGTCGTCGCCGGCCGCCTTCCGTCGCTCGTCACTCGGATCGACGACAGCCACCAGTTCGAGGCCGTCGGTTCCCGTGATTCCCAGCCCGTGGTAGTACCCCATGCCTCCGAAGGGGCCATAGCCGACGATGGCGATCCCGAGCGGTGAAACCACCGTCGGTGCCGGTGCGAGGGCTCGGCGCAGGATGGTGACGAGCGGCAAGGCCGAGGGCCGCGCCACGGCGCATGCCACGACGCGACCGGCGCCTCGGCGGGTGGCCGTCACCAGCGCATGGTCGCGGAATCCGATGCTGGCGCTCACGATCGTCTGCGTCCCGCCCTGGGCGATGAGCGGGCGGAAGCCGTCGACGAACGCGAACTCGCGTTCGACACGGGCGACGAGCTCGGCGCCGCCGACGACGCGGCCGAAGTACTCCCCACCATTGACCCGATCGCCGGAGTGGACGCCGAGGAGGTCGGTCCAAAACCCGTCGCCGCCATCGATGTCGACGCCGAGGGCGACGAGTGGGCGCCCGGCCTCGACAGCCGCGGCCAGTCGCTCGAGATCCTCGAGGGGGCGGGGAGCACCGAGGCCGTCGACGACGATGGCGTCGAACCCGGCGGGGTCGGGGAGGGTCTCGCCCGACCATGCCACCGTCGATTTCCATTCCGGCGTGGCCAAGGGGCCGAGGTGGCCGGCGCCGGCACCGGGGACGGTCGGCCGGTCGGCCAGGATGAGCACGCGCACGGGGAGAAGCTACGGCCTCGGCCACCACTACGGATGAGCCACTCCCGATGACGACTGACCGACCCGGCCGCGCCGCAGCTGAGTAGGTTCCTCGCCCGTGCCTTTCCTTCGCACCCTCGGCGCCGCCGGGATCGGTTACGGACTGGGGATGTTCCCGTCGGCCGACCTTGCCGCCAAGGCCGCCTCGGGCGGCACCGTCGACCTGCGGTCGGCCGGCTCCGGGAACCCCGGCGCGGCCAACGCCGTCAAGGTGCTCGGCCCGGCTTGGGGGTACGGCGTCATGGCGGCCGACATCCTCAAGGCGACAGCGGCCTGCGGTGCCGGCCGGCGGCTGGCCGGCAGCCGCGGGGCCCACGTCGCCGGCGTGGCCTCGGTCGTCGGCCACTGCTTCCCGGCCAACAACGGTTTTCGCGGCGGCAAGGGCGTGGCCTGCAGCGTGGGTCAGTGCCTCGCCACGTTCCCGGCGTACTTCCCGATCGACCTGGGTGTCGCCGCCCTCACGAGCACGCGCCGATGGAAGTCGAGGTCCTACGCGGCGACGGCGGTCGCCTCGGTCACGTGGGTGCTCGGCTCGCTGCTGTGGTGGAAGCGCGGCTGGCGCAATGCGTGGGGGCCGTCACCCGACGGCGACCTCGTCGTCGCCGCCGCCGCCAGCAGCGCCCTGATCCTCTACAAGTTCGCCATGGCTCGGCCACCCGCCGCCGCTGGCCCCGACACCGTAGCGTCCGCATGATCGGCTTCTGCATCGACAGCAACGCGCAGCTCCCCGAAAGCCTGGCGGCGCGCTACGGCGTCGAGGTGGTGCCGCTGACGGTGAACGTCGACGGGGTCGACCACGTCGAGGGGGTCGATCTCGACGCCGACGGCTTCTATGCGTGCTTTGCCGACGGCCACAAGCCCGTCGTGGCGACGGCTGCACCGTCCCCGGGGGCCTTCGCCCTCGCCTATGGCCGGCTGGCCGAGCGGGGCTGCACCGAGGTGCTCTCCGTGCACATCGGTTCGACCATCTCCGGCACCTTGAACGCGGCCCGTCTCGGTGCGCAACAAGTCGATATCCCGGTGCGCCTCGTCGATACCGGCGAGGCGTCGTTCGCCATCTCGTGTTGCCTCTGGGAAGCGGCCGAAGCCGTGGCTGGCGGCGCCGGCATCGAAGAGGCGGCCGCCGTCGCCGAGGCCGTCGGCGCCCGATGCGGCAACGTCTTCGTGGTCGGCGCCCTCGATCTCGCCTCCGCCGGCGGTC
>JBKJKM010000049.1:0-9211 GCA_046597375.1 Acidimicrobiales bacterium
GTACCAGAAGGCGCGTTCGGCCTCGGTGCCGCTCGACACGATCCAGAAGGCGATCAAGCGGGGGAGTGGTGCGCTCGAGGGGGTGAAGTACGAGACCGTCACCTATGAGGGGTACGCACCCTCGGGCGTCGCGCTCATCGTCGAGTGCCTCACCGACAACCGCAACCGCACCGGTCCCGATGTGCGCACGGTGTTCTCCAAGTTGGGCGGGTCGATGGCCGAGCCCGGAGCCGTGTCCTGGCAATTCGAGCGCAAGGGCGTGATCGTCCTGCCCAAGAACGCCGCCTCCGTGGCGAACGGACAACTGAGTGAGGACGATCTGATGGAGGTCGCCCTCGAGGCCGGCGCCGAGGACCTCGCCGACCAGGGCGACACCTGGCAACTCACGTCCGGCCCGTCCGATCTCCACCAGGTCGTGAAGGCCCTGGAGGACGCGGGAATCGCCTACGACTCGGCCGATCTCACCATGCTGGCCACCCAGACTGTGCCCCTCGACAACGAGGGCGATGCTCGCAAGGTGTTGAAACTCATCGACGGCCTCGAAGACCTCGACGACGTGCAGAACGTCTACGCCAATTTCGACATCCCGGATGCCATCCTGGAAACGGTGATGGCCTGATGGCGCCGCCGAAGGTCGGAGTGGGCGACAACGCCCCAGACTTCCGCCTCGAGGGAACGGGCGACCGTGAGTACTCGCTGTCCGATTACCGCGGCCAGCCAGTGGTGCTGGTGTTCTATCCAGGCGACAACACCCCGGTCTGCACGATGCAGCTCAACACCTACTCCTCGGACATCTCGCAGTTCGACGAATTGGGGGCGCAGGTACTCGCCATTTCTCCCCAGGACGTCGACAGCCACGAGTCGTTCTCGACCGTGCACGGGTTCACCTTCCCGTTGTTGGCCGACACCGAGAAGGCGGCTGCCCGCGCCTACGGCATCCTCGGTCCGGTCGGCTTCTACAAGCGCTCGGTGTTCGTCGTCGACCGCGGCGGAATCATCCGCTACGCCCATCGCGCCGCCGCCGGCCTGACCTTCCGCAGGACGGATGAGCTCGTCTCGGCCGTTCGGGCCGCCCAGGAGGATGCACCCGTCTGAGGGCATCCGCCCGTCGGGCGGACGGGTTGGGTACGCTCGAACGAGTGTTCGTGCTGGGCATCGATCCGGGGTTGTCCCGTTGCGGCTACGGGGTGGTGGCGCGCTCGGCGGAGGACGGCTCACTGCGGGCCGTCGCCTGCGGCGTGTTGCGCACACCTCCGGACGATCCGCTTCCGTCCCGCCTCGCGTCGTTGGCTCGAGAGCTCCGCGCCCTGCTCGCCGAGTTCACGCCGGATGCCGTGGTCGTGGAACGCGTCTTCTTCCAGACCAACGTGCGCACGGCCATGTCGGTGGGCCAAGCCAGCGGTCTCGCCCTCGCGGCGGCGTCAGAGGCTGGCTGCGACGTGGCTCAGTACACGGCCAACGAGGTCAAGCAGGCGGTCACGGGATATGGCGCCGCCACCAAGGAGCAGGTCGGACGCATGGTCCAGTCACTGCTCTCGCTGGCCGAGGTGCCCAAGCCCGTCGATGCCTCTGATGCGCTGGCGCTGGCGCTCACCCATCACGCCGTGTACCGAGTCACGGCGGCGGCCGCCCGGGCCGCCGGTGTGGTCCGGTGATCGGCTCGCTCCGGGGCATCCTGCTCGACCGCTCGTCCAAGGGCGAGGTGCTCGTCGAGGTCGGGGGCGTCGGCTACCGGGTGCAGGTTCCGACCTCGGCCCACGGTCTCCTGGGCGAGTTGGGATCGCCGGTGTTCCTCCATGTGCACACCCACGTTCGGGAGGACGCGCTCGTCCTCTATGGCTTCCCGTCGGCCGATGAGCGGGTGGCCTTCGAGGCCCTGCTCGGCACGCACGGCATCGGCCCGGCGGTGGCCCTCAACATCTTGTCCGTGCACTCGCCGCCAGCCCTGCGCCGAGCCGTCGCCACCGATGACGTCGACGGGCTGATGCTGGTGCCGGGCATCGGCAAGAAGACGGCGGCCCGGCTGCTGCTCGAGCTCAAGAGCCGCCTCGACATCGATCTCCCGTCGGAGACCGCCTTCGTGGTCGTCGGCTCCGACGGCGATACCGGCCCCTCGGCCCGCAACGAGGTCCGCAACGCCCTGGCCGCCCTCGGCTATGGCATCGACGAGGTCCGCGAAGCCGTCCGCTCGCTCCCCGAGGATGGCACCGTCGAGGACCTGTTGCGGTCTGCTCTGCGCCAACTGGCCGTCGCCCGATGAGTCGGGAGGAGCTGCTGGCGCCGGATCCCGACCCGATCGAGGCGGCCGAGGAAGTGTCGCTGCGGCCCCGGCGGCTCGACGAGTTCGTCGGCCAGCCCGCCCTCAAGGAGCACCTGGGGATCATGTTGGAGGCGGCGCGCCGGCGGGGCCAGCCGACCGACCACCTGCTCTTCGCCGGCCCGCCGGGCTTGGGGAAGACCTCGCTGTCGGGGATCGTGGCGGCCGAGATGGGCGTGGGCCTGCGCATCACGTCAGGCCCCGCGCTCGTGCGGGCCGGCGATCTGGCGGCGATCCTCTCCGATCTGCAGGAGGGCGACGTGCTCTTCATCGACGAGATCCATCGCCTGGGGCGGGCCGTCGAAGAGATCCTGTACCCGGCCATGGAGGACTTTGTCCTCGACATCGTGCTGGGCAAGGGGCCGGCCGCCCGTTCGGTCCGCCTCCCGCTGCCGACCTTCACCCTCGTCGGCGCCACCACCCGCACCGGCCTCATCACCGGCCCATTGCGCGACCGCTTCGGCTTCGTTGCCCGGCTCGACTATTACGACCCGGACGAGCTGGAGACGATCATCCTGCGCTCGTCCCGAATACTCGGCGTCGAGCTCTCGGATGGCGGCGCCACCGAGATCGCCCGCCGTTCCCGCGGCACGCCGCGCATCGCCAACCGGCTCTTGAAGCGCGTGCGCGACTTCGCCGAGGTGCGAGGCGACGGCACCGTTTCGCGAGCCGTGGCCCAACAAGGCCTCACCCTGTTCGGCGTCGACGACCTCGGCCTCGACAAGGTCGACCGAGCCATCCTCTCGGCCGTGTGTGCGCGCTTCGGTGGCGGCCCGGTGGGCCTGTCGACGCTCGCCGTGTCCGTGGGAGAGGAGACCGAGACCGTCGAAGACGTCTACGAGCCCTTCCTCCTCCAGCTGGGCCTGCTCATGCGCACCCCACGCGGTCGCGTCGCCACCCCGGCCGCCTGGCAGCACCTCGGCCTTGAGGTCCCCGCCACCGGCCCCGGCTCCACTCAACCCGGCCTCTTCGAGACCTGACATCCAAAAACGGCTCGCCCCGAGTGGGGACGGCGGATTAGGCCGGAATGGTCGGCGTCTCCGGCAACGGCAGCCGCTCCGGCAGCGGGTTCGACAAGCAGACGCCCTGATTGGCGGCCCGAACGACGACACAGCCCCAGTCGGAACCCTGCGTCGTTGATCCACCAATGCCATGGGCTGCCGTACCGCTTAGCGTCAGAAGCAGGCCGCCAAGGACGGAGACAACGACTCGACGCTTCACAGCTGTTCCTCCACGTAGTTGACGATGCTTCCTGTCAGATCTGAGGTCACTTGCTCGGGGCTTGCGCCGAGTACCACCGGGCCAACATCGGCCTGAACGCTCGTGTCTCGACTGCGTGTCTCGCCCTCTTGCACGTCAACACCCTCGACGCCTCTCTGGACCTCACCGGTGAGAATCGGTGCTGGAGCATCGCCGCCTAGGCCGGTTTGGCCCTCGGTATCGTCAGCGGATCGGGGCGGCGCGACCACCGCCGCCGGGGCCACGCCGGCCGACGGCGACCCGTCACCCACCGAGCTGAGGAGCTCGGGGAGGGACGGCCCGATGGCCGAGGAGGGCGTACCGGCGACCGAGAGCACGGCGGCGGGACGGGCGGCGGAGTCGGCGCGGTGGCCGTGGATCACACCAACACCGACGGCTGCGCCGGTCACGGCGGTCACGGCCAGCGCCGCCGCCATGGCCGGACCGCTGAGGGCCGGCATCACGCCGGCCACCCACGCCTCGACCTTGGCCTTGAACGACGCCACCCGACCGAACGCGCCGCCGACGACGGGCAGTGCGACCCAGTTGCGGTCACCGCCGACGACGGCCATGAACTCCCGCTTGAGTGACTTCCGAGCTCGGAACAACAGGGCCTCGACCGTGCCGAGGGTGACCTCGTAGTGATCTGCGATTTGCTGGTACGACCACCCCTGTTGCTCGCGGAAGTCGAGGACCTCGCGGTGGCGGGGAGTGATCCGGCCGAGGGCGGTGGCCAGGATCTGCACGTCGACGGCATCGACGATCTTCTCCTGGCCGCCCTCGATGACCCCGAGGTCGATGTGCGACGACGGCTCCGAACGTCCCCGCCGGCGATGGGCGTCGACGCAGAGCCGACCGGCGATCACCGTCATCCACGGGTAGAAGCGCCGCTCCCCCTCGAAGGTGGGCAGCGCCCCCAGTGCGCGAGTGAACGCTTCCTGGGCGATCTCTTCGGCCTCATGGGGATCACCGACGCGCTTCTGGCAGAATCGGGCCAGTCGGGCGAAATAGCGGACGTACAGCGTGTCGAACGCTGCTTGATCCCCCTCTTGGAAACGCTCGACCAATGCCCGGTCCCGCACCAGGTCAACGTCGTCGACACGAAGTGCCACGCGTGGCTCCCCGATCTTGATTGGAAAAACGGTGGATGTGACCCCTGCCACTGAGTTCGCCGTCGAGCGCCCGACTCCTCCTCGCGACTTCGGCTCAGCTTCGCAATACGACTACATCCTCCCACAAGGTGCAATTGGTCAATCACCGGTGGAACCCCGATCGGCGGCGCGCCTCCTGGTCGACCTGGATCCCGACCGACCGGTCCGCCACGAGATCGTGGCCGACCTGCCGGATCACGTCGAGGCCGGAGACGTGGTGGTCGTCAATGAAACCAAGGTGCTGGCGGCACGGCTCCTCCTGGTGAAGGCCTCCGGCGGGGGGGCCGAGGTTTTCCTCCTCGAACGCGAGCCGGAAGGGACGTGGCAGGCCCTTGTGCGACCGGGGAGCCGCCTTCCGCCCGGCATCGTCTTGGTGTCCGAGGACGGCACGCCGGTGGTCGAGATCGGCGAACGCCTTACCGGCGACGGCCACGCCGGCGGCAGCCGGCGGGTACGTCTGCTGGCCGATCCGGACGACTACGGCGTCGTGCCGCTTCCGCCCTACATCCATGAACCGCTGGCCGATCCCGGCCGCTATCAGACGGTCTACGCCCGCACGAGCGGGTCGGTGGCCGCTCCGACGGCCGGCCTCCACCTCACCTCGGAGGTGCTCGACGCCATCCGGGCCCGAGGCGCCGCCGTCCATACCGTCGATCTCGCCGTCGGACTCGGCACCTTCCGCCCTCTCAAGAGCGACGTGCTCGACGACCACGAGATGCACCACGAGCGCTACGACGTGCCGGCGGCGACCCTCGAGGCCTGCCGGGGCGCGGCGGCGCAGGGGCACCGGACGATCGCCGTGGGCACCACGACCCTGCGGGCCCTCGAGTCGGCGGCCTCCACCGGAGAGCTCCGGGGACGCACCGATCTCTTCATCCGTCCCGGCTTCAACTTCCGGGTCGTCGACGTCCTGCTCACCAACTTCCACCAGCCGAGATCGACCCTGCTCGTGCTGCTGAGCGCCTTCGCCGGCCACGAGCGCTGGCTCTCGCGCTATGCCGAAGCCCTGGCTGCCGGCTACCGCTTCCTTTCCTTCGGCGACGCGATGTTGGTTTCGCGAAGAAGATCGTGAAACTTCGGATCGACGTCCACGCCACGGACGGATCGGCGCGCGCCGGCACGGTCACCACCGCCCGGGGTACGTTCCGCACCCCGTGCTTCATGCCCGTGGGGACCAGGGCGAGCGTGAAGGCCCTCAGCTCGGCCGATCTCGAGGCCATCGGGTTCGAGGTGGTGTTGGCCAACACCTATCACTTGATGCTTCGCCCCGGTGCCGACGTCATCGCCGAGCTCGGCGGGCTTCACGGCTTTGCCGCGTGGCCGGGCCACGTGCTGACCGACTCGGGGGGCTTCCAGGTCTTCAGCCTCGGGCCCAAGGTCGACGACGACGGCGCCACCTTCAAGAGCACCTACGACGGGAGCCGCCATCGGCTGACGCCCGAGTCGGCGGTGCACATCCAGGAGCTGCTCGGGGCCGACATCCAGATGGTGCTCGACGTGTGCGCCCCCCTTCCCTCGCCGCCCGAGGCCCTCCGTACGGCGGTCGAACGCACCGCCGCCTGGGCGGCGCGGGCGAAGGCGGCCCACGTCCGGACCGACGATCAGGCGCTCTTCGGCATCGTGCAAGGCGGTATCGACATCGAACTCCGTCGCGAGAGTGCCCAACGCACCACCGCCATCGGCTTCGATGGCTACGGGATCGGCGGCCTGAGCGTCGGTGAGCCCCGCTCCGAAATGCTTCCGGCGCTGGCCGCCGTCCTCGACGAGCTTCCCGCCGATCGGCCCCGCTACCTGATGGGGGTCGGCGACCCGGTCGGCCTGGTGGAGGCGATCGCCCTCGGCGTCGACCTGTTCGACTGCGTGCTGCCCACCCGCATCGCCCGCCACGGCTCGGTGCTGACCTCCACGGGACGGCTGCAGATCCGCAACGCTGCCTTCGCTCGCGACGCTGGCCCCCTCGACCCCACCTGCGGGTGCCACGTCTGCTCCCGGTGGTCTCGGGCGTACCTCCGCCACCTCCTGGCTGTCGGAGAGCCGACGGCGTTGCGCCTCCTCAGCTGGCACAACTTGGCCTGGACGCTGGCGCTGATGCGGCGGGCTCGCGCCGCCATCGAGGACGAGACGTTGGCCTCGGTGCGCGCCGAGGTGGCCCGCGCCTACGGGTAAGGTCTCGCCGCTCCTATGGAACTCCTGCCGCTGGTCGGCCTGCTCGCGATCATGTACTTCGTGCTCATCCGACCGCAGCAGCGGCGGGTCAAGGCCCAGCGGGCGCTGGTGACGTCGCTCGAGGTGGGAGATGACGTCGTCACCATCGGCGGCATCTTCGGTCGCATCGTCACCATCGACGACGGAGAGGCCACGGTCGAGACCACGCCTGGGGTCGTCCTGCGCTGTCGTCGGGCGGCGATCGCCACAAGGATCGGGCCGGACGCCGGCTCCGAGGGCTAGGACCGCCGCTCGTGCTCAAGCGCCTCAGCCTGCCCTTCATCGTGCTCCTCGCCGTCGGCGGGCTCGCCGGCACGATCGTCGCCGGCAACGCCCCCCAGCTCGGCCTCGACCTCCAGGGCGGCGCCTACGTCGTGCTCCAACCCGACCGCAAGGTCGACGAGGGCGTGTTGAAGCAGTCGGTCGAGATCATCCGCAGCCGAGTCGACGCCCTCGGTGTCGCCGAGCCCGACATCAGCACCCAGGGCGACTCGATCATCGTGCAGTTGCCGGGCGTGAAGGATCAGCGTCGGGCCCTCGAGATCGTCGGCCAGACGGCGGAGTTGCGGTTCCGTCCCGTGCTCGGCCCCCTTCCGACCGAGGAGGACGCGGCCACCGCCGCCACTTCCACGACCACCACGACGGCGCCGCCCGCCCCCGACGAGTCGACGACTACCACCGACCCGGCGGCGGTGACGACGACGACACAGACCACCATCCCGGGCACCACATCGCGGGAGGAAGACCTCCCCGAGGCGCAGGTGATCCTGCCCCTGCGCGGTGACGACGGCGAGATCACCAACCGCCTCGTCCTCGGCCCGTCCAAGGCCACAGGCACGATCGTGAAGTCGGCTCGGGCCGACCCGCCGCAGGTCTCCGGAGACTGGACCGTGGGTGTCGACCTGACGAGCAAGGGCAACACCACCTTCAACGAGCTGGCGGCACTGTGCTTCGCCGGCGGACCCGAATGCCCGACCAAACAGATCGCCATCGTGCTCGACGGCGTCGTCCGGTCGGCGCCGACGGTGCAGGAGCCGCAGTTCACCGGCACGGTGCAGATCTCGGGCACCTTCGGGGAGCGAGAGGCCCGCGACCTGGCTCTGGTGCTGAAGTTCGGCGCCCTGCCCATCGAGCTCACGCCCCAGAGCACCCAAACCGTGTCGGCGACCCTCGGCAAGGACTCCTTGCGGGCCGGCATCACGGCCGGGCTGTTGGGCCTCGGGCTCGTGATGATCTACATGATTTTGTACTACCGGGCCCTCGGCCTCGTCGTCGTGCTCGGACTCGGGGTGTCCGGCGCCCTGCTCTGGTCGCTCGTCTCCTACTTGGGCGAGACGACCGGGTTGGCCCTCACCCTTGCCGGGGCCGTCGGCATCATCATCTCGGTCGGCGTCACGGTCGACTCCTACGTCGTGTTCTTCGAACGTCTCAAAGACGAGATCCGCTCCGGGCGTTCGATCCGCTCGTCGGTCGACCGCGGGTTCAGCCGGGCCTATCGAACGATCTTCGCCGCCGACGTGGCGTCACTCATCGGCGCCGCCCTCCTGTACTTCCTGACCGTGGGGTCGGTGCGGGGCTTCGCCTTCTTCCTTGGCATCTCCGCCGTGCTCGACCTCATCGTGGCTTGGTTCTTCACCCGCCCCATCGTGGCCCTGCTGGGGCGCAACCGGTTCGTCACCGACGCCCCGTTCTTCGGCGTCGCCCGTGGCTTGGCCGCGCAGGAGGGTTCGGGATGAGTGACCGGCGCAACCGCGACAGCATCTGGTCACGGCTCTACCACGGCGAGACCTCCTTCGACTTCGTGGGCCACACCAAGCGGTGGCTCGTGCTGTCGGGCATCGTCATCGCCCTCGGGCTGCTGTCGCTCGGCGTTCGCAACCTGAACTTCGGCATCGACTTCCGGGGCGGCACCGCCTGGGAGGTGCCGACGACGTCGCCCTCGGTGGACGACGCCCGAGATGCCCTGCGCCCCCTCGGCCTCGACGACGCCAAGATCCAGGTGCTCGGCACCAACATCCTGCGGGTGCAGGCCGATCCCGACTCCGGCACCGTCGAGGAGCGCAAGACCCGCCAGGAGGAGGTGGCCCAGGCGCTGGCCGAGGCCGAAGGCATCGATGCCTCCCTCGTGAGCGTCAGCGAGGTCGGGCCGTCGTGGGGGAGTGAGATCACGGCCAAGGCCTTGCGGGCCCTCATCGCCTTCCTCGTCGTCATCTCGATCTACATCTCGTTGCGGTTCGAGCCGAAGATGGCGCTCGCTTCTCTGGCCGCCCTGCTCCACGACATCCTCGTCACCGTCGGC